>NZ_JBGGKU010000007.1:0-294771 GCF_041287085.1 Mycobacterium sp. pW045
CGGTCGGCCGGTTCGGCGCCCTGCCGGGCGGCATCACCGGAACCGTCGCGCCGCCGGTGGAGGTCTCCAACGGCTGGCTTGTCAATCCCGATGGACAAGTTGTCATCTGGCACGGACTCAACCAGGTCTACAAGATCCCGCCGTATACACCGTCGTCCGATGGCTTCAGCGAGGACGACGCCGCCTTCCTGGCCGCCAACGGCTTCAACTCGGTGCGCCTGGGGATCATCTGGGCGGGGGTGGAGCCGCAGCCCGGTGTCATCGACTACGACTATCTGGCCTCGATCGAGCACACCGTGCAGATCCTGGCCAAGCACAACATCGTGGCGATCCTCGACATGCACCAGGACCTCTACAACGAGGAGTTCGGCGGCGAGGGCGCTCCGGACTGGGCCACCTTCAACGGCGGGCTACCCCACTTCGGTCTGGGTTTCCCGGCGACCTATCCCCTGAGTCCCGCGCAGAACCATGCTTGGGATGCGTTCTGGGCCAACGATAAAGCCCCCGACGGGGTCGGGTTGCAGAACCATTACGCGCTGTCGTGGCAGGCCGTCGCGGACTACTTCAAGGGCAATCCCAACGTGGCCGGCTACGACATCATGAATGAGCCGTGGGCGGGCACGCACTGGCTGGGGACCATTTTGGGCAACCAGTACTTCGACGCCCAGCAGCTGACCCCGTTCTACGACCAGATCACCGCAGCCATCCGCTCCGTGGACCCGAACAAGACGGTGTTCTTCGAGCCGAACGCTCTCTTCGGCAGCACACCGGTGCCGACGTACCTGGGCACGGTGGATGACCCCAACTCGGCCTTCTCGTTCCACCACTACTGCCTCACGACTGCATTGTTCCCCGGCACCAGCTTCGGCTGTGACTGGAACGCCGACATCGTGTTCGGATACGCGCAGGACTACATGCAGGAGCACAACATCCCGGGTTGGCTCAGCGAGTTCGGCGCCACCAACAACCTCGGCGCGATCGAGGCCAGCCTGCAGGGTTCTAACCGGTATCTGTTCGGCTGGTCCGAATGGGCCTACAGCGGCAAGGACATCACCAGTATCTCGCCGGAGGATCAGGCGCTGGTGTACAACCCGGGCCAGCCCCTGGTCGGCGACAACGTCAACTGGGACAAACTCGACCTGCTGGCCCAGCCTTATCCGCAGGTGATCTCGGGCACCCCGACCTCCTGGTCGTTCGACAACGGCGTCTTCACCTTCAGCTACTCCACCGATCAGGCCGACGGCTCCGGCAGCTTCGACGCCGGCTCGCAGACCACCATCTCCGTGCCACCCAGCCAGTACCCGAACGGCTACACCGTTAACGTGACCGGTGGACACGTCAGCTCCGGCCCGAACGCCCCGGTGCTGACCATCAACTCGGACGCCGGCGCGTCGACGGTGACCGTGACCGTGAAGCCCGCGGCAGGTTAGGGCCGGCGACGCTCCGGCAGCGGCAGCGGCGGAGCGCTGGCGCGCACGGTCTGGCGCACTTCGCCGAGACCCTGTACCTGTAGGGTCACCACGTCACCGTCGCGCAACCAGCCCGGGAACGGTTGCGGCAGCGCGGGATCCAGGTGTTCGAGCAGCGTACAGGTGGGGACGGTACCGGACCCGAAGACGTCGCCGGGCGTCAGCGGCACCCCGCGTGAGGCATAACTGATGATCTCGCCGAAGCTCCAGTCCATGGTCTCGGTGGACCCGATGCCGATGATCACATCGTTGACGATCGCGGTGGCATGCAGACTGAGTTTGCCGTTGCGGCGGTAGGGTTCGAGCTCGTCGGGGGTGACCAGATACGGCCCCAGGGTGACGCCGCTGTCCTTACCCTTGCCCTGCCCGATCGCCAGCACGCCCTCGGCAGCTTGCAGATCGCGGGCCGACCAGTCGTTGAAGATGGTGTAGCCGATGATGGCCTGCTCGGCTTCGGCCACCGACAGGTCGGCCCCCGGTGTTCCGATGACCGCCGCGACCTCCAGTTCGAAATCCTGGCAGACACTGCCGGGTGCCGTCGGCGCGTCGTCATAGGGCCCCAGAACCGTTGACGGGCATGCGAAGTAGAACGCAGGTATCCGATACCAGGCGTCCTCGAGTTCGCGGCTGCGGCCGGTCGCGGCCCGGCAGTTGCGCATGTGGTCCAAGAAGCAGAGGCTGTCGCGGATCGACGGGGGCCGCGGGATCGGCGCCATGAGCGTCACCTGGTCGAGTCGCGGCGTCGCCGACGGCGCTTCCAGCGCGCGCTCACCGGCCTCCCGCAGACCGTCCGGTCCGAGCCGGATCAACTCCAGCAGCGTCGTGCCGGGCGCCGCGGCGTGGATCACCTCGCCGTGCAGCACCCCGCTCCGTTCGCCGTCCTCGCTTCGATAGGTCACCCACCGCACCGGTCAATCCTCACTCACCACGTCGTCGGGCGTCTTGTCGGGCCGCAGACCACGCCAGCTCGGTTGCCGCAACCGGCCGTCGGCCGTCCGCTCGCTGTAGCGCACTTCCCCCACCAGTGCCGGTCGCACGAATGTGACGCCTGCGGCGTCGGCCCGGCTCAGCGGTGCGTCGAAGGGGGTTTTGTCGGTGTGCAGCGGGGCCAGCTTCTTCTTCAGCGCGGCGAGCTGCCCCTCGGTGAATCCGGTGCCCACCCGGCCGACGAACGCGAGCTTGTCCCCCGCCGGGATGCCCATCAGCAGCGACCCGATCCCCCCACCCCGAGCACCCTCGCCGGCACGCCAGCCGCCGATCACCACCTCTTGGGTCCGCCAATGCTTGTCCTTGACCCACGCCGGTGAGCGGCGCCCCGGCTGGTAGGGCGAGTCCCACTTCTTGGCCACCACGCCCTCCCAGCCCAGCCGACGAGACTGCTCGAGTGCCTCGGCGCCGCCGGCGGCCAGCAGGTCCTTGACCACCAAGCCGGTTCCCTGGGCAAGCGTTTCCAGCAGCCGGCGGCGGTCCCGGTAGGTCGCGCGCAGCAACGGACGCCCGTCGAGGTAGAGCAGGTCGAAGGCCCAGAACTCCACGCGGGCCGAGCGGGCGCTGTTCTGCATCGCCGCGAAGCTGGGAACCCCGTCGTCATCGAGGGCGACGACTTCGCCGTCGAACACGACGTGGTGCTCGGTGAGCTGTGCGGCCAACGAGCGCAGCTGCGGGTATTCACCGGTGACATCGCGCCCGCTGCGGGAGCGCAGCCGGACCCGGCCATGGTCGGCCTCCACCAGCAGCCGGTAGCCGTCCCACTTGCCCTCGAAGGCCCAGAGCTCCGGATCCAGACCGGTCACCGGGCCGTGGGTGGCCAGCATCGGGGCCAGGTCGGTGAACGCGAACGTCTTCTGATCTTTCATCCGGTGTGCCAGCCACTGATCGCCGCCGGTCCGGATCAGCGCGTAGCGGCCCGAGATCCGACGGCCGCGCAACACGACGATCACCTCGCCCTTTTCGGCGGAGTCCTCGAATTTCTCGGTCACATAGCTGCCCGAATCCCAGATGCGCACCGTGCCGGCACCGTATTCGCCCTTGGGGATGGTGCCCTCGAAGCCGCCGTACTCCAGCGGATGGTCTTCGGTGCGCACCGCCAGATGGTTGACCGACGTGGTCGTCGGCAGGTTCTTGGGAACCGCCCAGCTCACCAGCACCCCGTCGCGCTCCAACCGGAAGTCATAGTGCAGTCGGCGGGCGTGGTGCTCCTGGATGACAAAGCTATCGCCACCTCCCGGTCCAGGGGAGGCGGCCGGCACCGGTTCGGGGGTTTTGGCGGCGTCGCGTTTGGCCCGGTATTCGGTGAGCCGGTCAGGCGTGCGCAGCGGCGGATCCAGCTCGGCCAGCAGGTCACCGTCACGGGCGACGCGGGCCAGCACCTCGTCGTAGCGCAGCTGCTGCAGCCCGGCGTCGTCGAGCTCCGCCCAACTGCGCGGGGCGGCCACCGTCGGATGCTCACGGCCCCGCAGCGAATACGGCGCGATGGTGGTCTTCGACGCGTTGTTCTGACTCCAGTCGAGGAAGATCTTTCCGGCCCGGAGCTTTTTGGCCATGGTCGCTGTCACCAGCTTCGGCATGGCGCTCTCGAGTTGCTGCGCAACGCGTTTGGCCACCGCGACCGCCCCGGCGCTGGCCACCGGGCGGTCCAGCGCCGCATACACGTGTATTCCCTTGCTGCCGCTGGTGAGCGGGAACGTGTCCAAGTCCAGCTCGGTCATCAGATCGCGTATCGCGCGCGCCACCTCGGCCAGCTGGCTCATCGTCACGCCCTCACCGGGATCGAGGTCGAAGACCAGGCGGGTTGCCAACCCGGGTTTGAGCACTTTGCCGCCGTGCGTCCACTCGGCTTCGAAACGCCACTGCGGCACGTGGACTTCCAGCGCCGCTTGCTGGGCAATCCAGGCCAGGCCGTCGAGGTTGTCGATGATCGGATAGGCGGTGATACCGGAGCGGTGCTGCACCTCGGCGCGGGGCAGCCAGGCCGGCGCCGAGGAGGCGAGCTGCTTTTCGAAGAAGGAGTCCTGTGCCACGCCGTTGGGCCAGCGTTTGCGGGTCACCGGCCGTCCGGCGACATGCGGCAGCATCACCTCCGCGATACGCGTGTAGTAGTCGAAGACGTCGGCCTTGGTGGTGCCCGTGGCCGGGTAGAGCACCTTGTCGGCGTTGGTCAACTTCACCCGTGTCTGGAACGGCTGTGCAGCCATGCTGCCAACCTACGTCGCGATAAAGCCGGTTTCGGGCACGTTCGGGTGGGCATACTTGCCTCATGCGTTCCATCTGGAAGGGTTCGATCGCATTCGGTCTGGTCAACGTGCCGGTGAAGGTCTACAGCGCTACCGAGGACCACGACATCAAGTTCCGTCAGGTACACGCCAAGGACAACGGCCGGATTCGCTACCGGCGAGTGTGCGAGGAATGCGGCGAAGTCGTCGACTACGCCGACATCGCGCGGGCATACGAGTCCGACGACGGCCGGATGGTGGTGATCACCGACGACGACCTCGCGAATCTTCCCGAGGAACGCGACCACGAGATAGCGGTGCTCGAGTTCGTTCCGGCCAGCGACCTGGACCCGATGCTCTATGACCGCTCCTACTTTCTGGAGCCGGCGACGAAATCGATCAAATCGTATGTGCTGTTGGCCAAGACGCTGGCCGATACCGACCGGGTGGCGATCGTACATTTCACGCTGCGCAACAAGACCCGGCTGGCGGCGCTGCGAGTCAAGGACTTCTCCAAGCGTGACGTGATGATGGTGCACACGCTGTTATGGCCGGACGAGATTCGCGACCCCGACTTCCCCACCCTGGACACCAAGGTCGAGATCAAACCCGCCGAGCTGAAGATGGCCGGACAGGTGGTCGAGTCGATGGCCGACGACTTCGATCCCGACCGCTATCACGACACCTACCAGGAGCAGTTGCACGAGTTGATCGAGGCCAAGCTCGAAGGCGACGAGGCGTTCACCCCCGAGGAGCGGCCCGCCGAACTGGATGCCACCGAAGACGTCTCCGATCTGCTGGCCAAGCTGGAGGCCAGCGTGCAGAAGCGCTCGGCGGCCAACAAGGAGCCCGCCAAAAAGGCGCCGGCCAAGAAGTCGACCGCTAAGAAGGCTCCGGCGAAGAAGAAGGCGCCGGCCAAGAAGGCCGCGGCGAAGTAGCCTCGCCAGCCGCCGCTGCAGATCACTGACGTCAGGGTGGGGCCTTGTTGAGAGCGCGTTCGGAGTTGATGCGGCGGGCGTGGTCTTGGACTCGGGTGCGCTTGCGGGTGGGCATCAGGAGGCCGCGGCCCGCCGATGGTGGGAGTGGTGGGGTGGTTGCCGGCGGTCTGCCGGTTGGCATGCACAGGGCGGGGAAGAGCAGGGTGCTGCCCGGTCGGGTGATGTAGGTATGGCCGGTGGGGCTGGTCCACTCCACTGTGCCGTCGGGGTGCTGAGCATCGTGCCAGCCGCCGGGGCCGGTCCAAAACGTCTTGAGCAGATGGTGTTTTCGGCATAGGCAGCGCAGGTTGGCGGGGTGGGTGGGCCCGAACGGATAAGCGATGGCATGGTCGATGTCGCAATAGGTGACGGGCCGGTCGCAGCCGGGGAATCGACAGGTCAGGTCGCGGGCCCGGACGAAGGCGGCCAACGCTGTTGAGGGCCGGTAGTGCGGTTCGGCTGGCAGATCGGCCGGGTGTCGGAGCGGCTTGACGGTGGCGCCGCTGTTGACGAGCTGGGCCAGCAGGGGCGCGGGTACGGTGCCGCCGCCGATGATGTGCCCGGAGAGGCCTCGGCGCGCTTGGCGTTTGGGGGCCGGGGCGGTTGGCGGTTCGTCGCCGTTGCCGAATCGCGAGTCGGCCGGGGTGTCCAGCGCGGCCTGGTCGGCAAGGACATAGACCGTGGTGTTGGCCGCCCGGGCATCGGTGCCGCCGCTGGCCGGGCAGGCGGTGTTGCCACATGCGCAGCCGAGGTTGTCAGCTCCGGCCGCCAAGGCGCCGAGGGCATCGGCGCGGCGCTGGGCCACGGTGCGCGGATCGTCGTCGCAGACGGTGTGGGCCAACTGAGTCAGGCGCCGGTCGAGGGCGGTGGCATCGGTGGCGAACAGCCGGCCCCACAAGGCGGTGATGCCGTTTTCGCTGTTGCGGGTGTCGACGACGACTTCGCGCCCCCGGGCATCCCGCTCTTGGCGCCGGACGGCGTCGGGGTCGTACCGGTCGATCAGGGCGTCGATGGCCGCGGCGACCTTAGCCGCCGAGAGCCGCCCGAGGCCGGTGGCGATCTCGGCGAGGTCGGTATCGACCGCGTTCAGCAGGTACGGGTTGGTGATCAGCGTGGTGCGCCAGACGATCGTGGCGACCAGCCGGGTGTTGATCGCCCCGTCGAAAAACAGCGTGGCAACCTTCGGCAGCCGCTCACGCAGCGCAGAGGCCAGATACATCTGCGATGACGCCATACCCTGGCTGATCTGCTCGGCAGCGGCGACCTCCGCGGCTGCGGCATCCCAGTAATCGCATGACCAGCGCGACCGGTTCACCGCGTCACGCCCGCGGGTACGCCGCGCGACCAACTCGCCGATCGCCGCCAACCGGCGCGCCGAGGCCGCGGCCTCCACCCGGGACCACCCCGAGATGGCCGCCACCAAGGCTTTGTCGTCGGCATCAGCCAACGACGCCGGCCCCGGCAAACCCTTATCGAACATACGTTCGATTATAGCCGAAGCGGCAGACGCCCGCACCTCGCCAATCGGACGCCCCGAATCCAAATTAGAACGTGTTTCAGAAAAGTGGTTCACCTCGCCGCCGATCCTTGTTAGCGTGCCTACGTGATCCTCGACAAATTCCGACTCGACAACTCGGTCGCCGTCGTCACCGGCGCAGGCCGTGGACTAGGTGCGGCGATCGCCGTAGCGTTCGCCGAAGCCGGCGCTGACGTCGTCATCGCCGCGCGTACCCGATCCCAACTAGAGGCCGTCGCCGAACAGGTCGAAGATGCCGGGCGTCGCGCCCACATCGTCGCCGCCGATCTGGCCCACCCCGAAGAGACCGCCAAGCTGGCCGCTGAAGCCGTCGCCGCCTTCGGCAGGCTCGACATCGTCGTCAACAATGTCGGCGGCACCATGCCCAACATGTTGCTGACCACCTCGGCCAAAGACCTCAAGGACGCGCTGACTTTCAACGTCGTCACCGCGCACGCCCTGACCACCGCCGCCGTGCCGCTGATGCTCGAACACGCCGGCGGCGGCTCGATCATCAACATCACCTCGACGATGGGGCGGCTGGCCGGGCGCGGATTCGCCGCCTACGGCACCGCCAAGGCCGCGCTGGCCCACTACACCCGGCTGGCCGCGATGGACCTGTGCCCGAAGATCCGCGTCAACGGCATCGCACCGGGATCGATCTTGACCTCCGCGCTGGATGTGGTGGCGTCCAACGACGAACTCCGCGAACCGATGGAGAAGGTGACTCCGATGCGCCGACTTGGTGATCCGACCGACATTGCCGCTGCCGCAGTCTATTTGGCCTCGCCGGCGGGAAGCTATCTCACCGGCAAGATCCTCGAGGTCGACGGCGGCATCACGTTCCCGAACCTCGATCTGCCCATCCCCGACCTGTAGAGGACACCGCTATGCCCATTCGCGTCGCCCAGATCGGCACCGGCAACGTCGGTGTCCACGCCCTCAAAGCACTGATCACCAACCCGGAATTCGAGCTGACCGGGGTGTGGGTGTCCTCGGACGCCAAGGCCGGCAAAGACGCCGCCGAGCTGGCCGGCCTGGACACGCCGACCGGGGTGTCCGCGACCACCGATCTGCAGCAGATACTCGACGGCAAACCCGACTGCGTGGTCTATACCGCGCTGGCCGACAACCGGCTCGTCGAGGCGCTGGACGACTTCCGGCGCATCCTGGAGGCCGGGATCAACGTGGCCGGCAGCAGCGCGGTGTTCCTGCAGTACCCGTGGCAGGTGCTGCCCGCCGAGATGCTGTCTCCGCTCGAAGACGCCGCGAAAGCCGGCAACGCTAGCTTGTTCGTCAACGGCATCGACCCGGGCTTCGCCAACGACCTGCTGCCGCTGGCGCTGGCGGGCACCTGTCAGAGCATCCAGCAGATCCGCTGCATGGAGATCGTCGACTACGCCACCTACGACAGTGCCGCCGTCATGTTCGACGTGATGGGGTTCGGCAAACCGATGGACGACGTCCCGATGCTGCTGCAGCCGGGCGTGCTCAGTCTGGCGTGGGGTTCGGTGGTGCGCCAGCTGGCGGCCGGGTTGGGCCTGGAACTCGACTCCGTCGAGCAGTCCCATGTGCGGGTGCCCGCACCGGAGGACTTCACCATCTCCGCCGGCAATATCACGAAAGGCACTGCGGCCGCATTGCGATTCGAGGTCCGCGGGATGGTCGACGGCCACCCGGCGGTCGTCCTCGAGCACGTCACCAGGCTGCGCGACGACCTGTGCCCGGACTGGCCGCAACCCGCCCAGCCCGGCGGGTCCTACCGCGTCGAGGTGACGGGCGAGCCGTCGTATGCGCTGGACCTGTGCCTGTCCAGCCCCAACGGTGACCACAACCACGCCGGGCTGGTGGCCACCGCCATGCGCGTCGTCAACGCCGTTCCGGCGGTGGTGGCCGCCGATCCGGGTATCCGGACCACCCTGGATCTGCCACTGGTCACCGGACGGGGGCTTTACGCTCGTCCTTGATGACGCGCGCGGACAAGCCGGTACGGCGACAGCCGGGCTGGTATCTGCTCGGACCGGCGTTCGTCGCCGCCATCGCCTATGTCGACCCGGGCAACGTCGCCGCCAATGTCAGCGCCGGTGCGACGTTCGGGTACCTGCTGGTCTGGGTGATCGTCACCGCGAACGTGATGGCCGGCCTGGTGCAGTACCTCTCCGCCAAGCTGGGGTTGGTGACCGGGCTCTCGCTGCCCGAGGCGGTCGGCAGTGTCGCCCGCCGCCCGGCCCGGATCGCGTATTGGCTGCAGGCCGAGTTGGTCGCCATGGCAACCGATCTCGCCGAGGTGGTGGGCGGCGCGATCGCACTGAACCTCATCTTCGACCTGCCGTTGATATTGGGCGGGCTCATCACCGGCGCGGTGTCGATGGCCTTGCTGGTCATCGGTGACCGGCGCGGACCGCGGGCTTTCGAGCAGGTCTTCAGTGGGCTGTTGGCCATCATCGCGATCGGGTTCCTGGCCAGCCTGGTGGTCGGTCCGCCGCCGGTGACCGACGTCGCCGGCGGCCTGGTGCCCCGCTTCGACGGAACCGAGAGCGTGTTGTTGGCGACCGCGATCCTGGGGGCCACGGTCATGCCGCATGCGGTGTATCTGCACTCCGGCCTGGCCCGCGACCGACACGGGCGCCCGGAAGCCGGGCGAGCGCGGCAGCGCATGCTGCGGGCGACCCGCTGGGATGTCGGCCTGGCAATGCTGCTTGCCGGCGCGGTGAACCTGGCCATGCTGTTGGTGGCCGCCGCGAACCTGGCCGGGCGCGACGGCACCGACTCGATCGAGGGTGCGCACGCCGCGGTACGCGATGCGCTCGGCCCGACGGTCGCGCTGTTCTTCGCGGTCGGGCTGTTGGCCTCCGGCCTGGCCTCGACGTCGGTGGGCGCCTACGCCGGCGCAATGATCATGCAGGGCCTGTTGCGGGTGTCGGTGCCGCTGCTGCTGCGCCGCCTGGTCACGCTGATCCCGGCGCTGGCGATCCTGACAGTGGGCATCGATCCCACTCGGGCATTGGTGATCTCCCAGGTGGTGCTCTCGTTCGGCATCCCGTTCGCGCTGGTGCCGCTGATCCTGCTCACCAGCGACCGCGCACTGATGGGCGCGGACGCGAACCGGCGGCTGACGACGGTGCTCGGGTGGGCCGTCACGGTCGTGATCGGCGTGCTCAACATGGCGCTGGTCTATCTGACCGTCGCCGGGCCGGGCTGAGCGTCAGGCGGAGACGCTTTCGCGCGCCTTGGCCTTCTCCTCGTAGTGCGTGGCCCGCTCGTCGACCATCTTGAGGAACCCGTCGATCTGTTCGCGGGCCTGCTCACCGTCGGGGCCAAAGCCGTCGCGCTCGAAGACCTTCCAGAACCGCAGCACCGGCTGCACCACGTCGTCGTGGTGGATGCGCAGGTCGTAGATACCGGCCTTGGCGATGAGCAGGGCGTTCTCCTGGAAGCCGGGCATGTTCATGCCGGGCATCGAGAAGCCGAGCACCTCGTCGCGGATGGCGCACATGGCCTCATCCGGCGCGATGTCCAGGGCCGCCTCCATCAGGTTGCGGTAGAACACCATGTGCAGGTTCTCGTCCAGAGCGACGCGGGCCAGCAACTGGTCGGCGATCGGGCAGCCCGAGGCCTTGCCGGTGTTGCGGTGCGACACCCGGGTGGCGAGTTCCTGGAACGACACGTAGGCCAACGCCTGCAGCGGGGTCTTGTCGCCGGAGTCATACCCGGCGATGGTGTGCTGCATCCGCATGTTCTCGAGGTTCACCGGGTCGATGCCCCGGGTGACCACGAGGTAGTCGCGCAGCGCGATGCTGTGGCGGCCCTCCTCGGCGGTCCACTGTCCGACCCAGGAGCCCCAGGCGCCGTCCCGGCCGAAGCGGGTGGCGATCTCCCGGTGATAGGACGGCAGGTTGTCCTCGGTCAGCAGATTGACCAGCAGCGCGGCCTTGGCGACCGGGTCCAACGGCGAGTCCTCGGGAACCCAGTCCTCACCACCGAGGAACGCGAAGTCGCGTCCCTTGCTCCACGGCACGTAGTCGTGGGGCAGCCACGGCTTGGCGGCCTTCAGGTGGCGGTTGAGATTCTGCTCGACAATCGGTTCCAGCTCGTGCAGTAGCGCCGTCTGGACGTTCGTCATGTTTGCTCCATCCCGGATCGACATGTGGGCAGTCGATTGGCCCCCCGGCCAAACCTACGGTTCCGTAGGTTTGGCCCCACGGTAAACATGGAGCTTGGCACATGTCAACCTCCGAATTTCGCGCTTTCGGCGCATTCAGCGACTGAATACGTGCGCACGGCCTTTCAAGCGGATGCCGCTAGCTGGTGGCGCGATTCTCCGATTCCCGCTTGAGCCCGTCGGCCTCCATATCGACGTATCGCCGGATGCGCCCGGCCGCGGCCAACCTGCCCAGCCAGGCCATCGGACCGGTCAGCGCGAAGGTCAGGACCGCCCGAACACCGGAATCGGTCGGCATCAGCTCGTGGTAGCCGGTGGACCGCATTCCCGCCGCCGATGCCGTCCAGGTGAAGGACCGCTCGTCTACCAGCTCGGTAATGGTGAAGACCAACGGCCGGCCGGCGGGTTGCTTAACGCGCGCGGTGCTGCCCACTCGCAGTGGACCGGAGTCGAGTCGGGTGATCTCGCGCATCGAGGCCGTCCAGTCCGGCCAGTGCTCGAGATCCGTCAGGACCGCCCACACGTCCGCGGGGCGAGCGGCAATGGAGTCGGTGCGGGTGTAGCGCATTACGCGTGCTCCTTTCCCCACCGGCACGCTACCCAGAATCGGCGAGTAATTGGCCGAGATGGCCCAGCGCCCGGGGATAATCGTGTTCGGCCGGGGTGCCGTAACCCACCACGATCCCCTCGGCTTTCGGCGGTCCGTGCCAGAACGGCGCCAGACCGGTCAGGGCGATCTCGCGCTGCTGCGCGGCGGCCAGGAGATCGGCCTCCGACGCGCCCTCTGGCAGCAGGAGCACCGCGTGCAGGCCGGCCGCGATTCCCTGGAGGGGCATCGTCGGGGCCATGCGGGCGATCGCGCCGGCCAGCGCGTCCCGGCGCTGCCGATAGCGTCGCCGCATCCGCCGGATATGACGATCCAGCGCCCCGGATTCGATCAGTTCAGCCAATGCCAGCTGAGCCAGGATATCGGTGCCGCGGTCGGCGCGGCGCTTGGTCTCGACCACGGCGTCGACCAGATCGGCCGGCAGCGCCAGCCAGCCCAGTCGCAGCCCGGGAGCCAGACTCTTGCTGGCACTTCCGGCATAGACGACCTGGTCGGGGGCAAGCCCTTGCAGCGCACCGACCGGATGACGGTCGTAGCGGAATTCGCCGTCGTAGTCGTCTTCGATGATGTACGCCCCGTGCGCGGCGGCAAGCCGGACGAATTCGGCGCGCCGGTCGGCCGACAGGGTGGCACCCCATGGGGCCTGGTGGGCCGGGGTGAGCAGCACGGCGGCGATCGACGCGGCGGCGAATCCGGCCGGCTGGGCCCCCTCGCCGTCGACGTCGACGGGAACGATGTCGAGTCCGCTTGCGGCGATGGTCGCGCGGTGATCGGGCAGGCCGGGATTTTCCACCGCGATCGACCGCCGGCCGGCTCCGGCGAGCGCCTCGCACACCAGCCGTAATCCCTGGGTGAATCCGCTGCAGACGACGATCCGCTCCGGGGTGGTCAGCACCCCGCGGGCCCGCCCCAGGTAGCCGGCCAGTTCGGTGCGCAGGCGCGGTGCGCCCCGCGGGTCGAGCGGCCCCAGCTCGACATGCGGCGTGACCTGCAGGGCTCGCCGCAGCGCCCGCAGCCACTCGGCACGGGGAAACATGCTCAGGTCGGGGCGCCCGAGCCGGAAATCCGCCACCACCCGAGGCGGGGCCGACACCATCGCTGTCCCCGGCGATATTCCCGGGCCCCGCGCGACCTCGGTGGCCGCCCCCTGCCGACTCCGCAGGTAGCCCTCGGCGGCCAGTTGGGTGTACGCCTCGACGACCGTTCCGCGCGCCAGGCCGAGTTGTGCGGCCAGTGCTCGCGACGACGGCAGGCGCTCACCCGGCGCCAGCCGATTGTCCCGGATGGCCTCGCGTAATGCGTGTTCCAGAGCGGTGCGGCGGCCACGCCCGGGCGGAAGCTCCAGATGTAGATCAACCCCCGAACTGGTCCATGAACCCGGCACGGAATTGGACCTTACTCGCAGACCACTGGGGCCATAGCGTTGTCCGGGTGACCGCTTCTGCCCCGCTGACCGAACGGCGCCTGAATCGGACGGCAAGTCTGACCGCGCAGATCAACGCCGCCCAGCGAGCCGCGGAGTCCATGCGGTCACCGCAGCGGCGCCTGCTCGACGATCCGTGGTCCCGGCAGTTCGTCGGCCATCCCGCGCTGCGGGTGCTGCTGGCCCATCGGTGGATTGGCGATGCGGCACTGCGGGCCTTCGACCGGCGCTGGGGCGGGCTGCACGCACATATCGTGCTGCGTGCCCGCTTCACCGACGACGTCTGCGCGGCCGCCCGCCGCGACGGGATCGACCAACTGGTGCTGCTGGGTGCCGGCTACGACCCGACCAGCCTGCGCCAGGCACACGCCGCGGTGACGATCTTCGAAGTCGACGCGCCGACCACGCAGGCCGGCAAGCGGACGACGACCGAGCGACTGCTCGCGGCACCGCACGCAGGCCACATCGTCTGGGTGCCGTGCGATCTGGAACAAGACGTGCTCCGGGATCGCCTGGCGGCCAACGGGTTCGACCCGCAACGGCGCAGCCTCGTCATCTGGCTGGGGGTAAGCATGTACCTCAGCGCTGATGCGATCGACGCGACACTGGGCGACCTGGCGGCACTGTGCGCGCCGGGCAGTCGGCTGGTCGCCGACTACCTCGACGCCGCCGTCGTCACCGCAGATACTCCGTGGGCCAGTGCCCGACGGGTGGCCCGAGTGGTCGCCCGGCGCGGCGAGCCCTACCGCAGCGGGTTCACCGCACCCGAGATGGCCGCGCTGCTGGCCGAGTATGGCTTCCGCAGGCGTGACCAGGCCGGTGTCGCCGAACTCCTGGACCGCTACGACCCGACTCATGTCAGCGGATTGGCCGGTGACGACTGGCTGGGCATCGTCTGCGCCGAAAGGACGAACGGATGACCGAGGTCGCCACTTCCTTCGTCGAACGCTTCCAACAGGTGTGGTCCGCTCCGAGCGTCGAGCGCCTGGATGCGCTGACAAACCCAGACGTCTGCTACGTCCAGCCGTTGCTCGCCGATGTGCGGGGCCGGGAAGCCGCCGGCGCCTACTGGAAGCGCGTTTTCACGTTGGTGCCGGATCTGCACATCGAAGTGGTCAACTCGGCGGTGACGGCCGACGAGATGGTCTACATCGAGTTCCGGATCATCGGCACCTTCGGTGGCCGGACCGTGACGTGGCCGGCCGTCGACCGCTACGAACTCGACGAGCTCGGACGGGTGCGACGGCGCATTCTGTATTGCGATACGGCGCAGCTGGTGTCGGCCGCGTTGCGGCCGCGCGGACTGCTCGCGCTGTTGCGGGCCGGAGTTCGGCCGGGCGTCGCGGCGGTGCGCTCGCGGTGGACCCGTCGGTGACCGGTGCCATCGGGCGGCGGCCCTCCGACGCCGCCGCGTTCGTCGAGTTCGTGCAGGACACGACCAACGACCACCGGCCCGACGTGGTCTATGAGCTCTATGCCACCGACGCGCGGCTGGTGATGATCTCCGACGGTGCCCGGGAGGAATCGGTTGGCGTGCAGGCGATTTACACCGCGTGGGCGCGCTCGTGCGCGGTGTTCGAGGCGCGCCGGTTCCGGCTGTCCAAGCGATTGATCGCCACCACCGGGGACACCATCGTCAACGAGTGGTGGGGCGGTCCGGATGGCCGGCGCGACGGTTGCGGTATCGAAGTCTGGCGGTTCGATGCGCATGCGAAGGTGCGCGCCGTGCATGTCTACAGCTTCTTGAAAGTGCGCTCCACCCGGCATCCGCTACAGATCTTGCAATTGTTGCTGGGTTCACCCGGCGTAGTGCTCGCGTTCGCGCGGGCCGCGCTGCGCCGGCGCACAAGTCACTGAGCACCAGCGGATACGGTTGTGCCCATGACCGATCTGTGCGGCAAAGTGGCTTTGGTGACCGGCGCCTCGTCGGGCCTGGGTGCGGCGGTGGCGCAGCTGTTCGCGCGGCGCGGAGCAGCCGTGTTCGGGGTGGCGCGCGACGCCGACCGGCTGGCCGCGGTCTTCGCCGATGTGCCCGGAGGCCGGTTCGCCAGCACCGACATCGGCACAGCGCCGGCCTGCACGAGTGCCGTCGAAGAGTGCGTCGCGCAGTTCGGCCGACTCGATGTCCTGGTCAACGTCGCAGGCGCCCACCAGATGCGCCACACCCTCGGCGTCACCGACGACGAGTGGGCCCACGACCTGGCCGTCAATCTCAACGGGCCGTTCTTCCTGTGCCGCGCGGCGTTGCCGCACCTGCTGGAGACGGCCGGCAACATCGTCAACGTCGCCTCGATCGCCGGGGTGGAAGGCCAGGCGTACTCGGCCGGCTATTGCGCGGCCAAGCACGGACTGGTCGGGCTCACCCGCGCATTGGCCGTGGAGTTCACCGCGGAGAAGTTGCGGGTCAACGCAGTGTGTCCGGGCGGGATGCTGACACCGCAGGTGACGAACTTTCAGCTGCCCGAAGGCGCCGACGTCAACCTGATCATGCGGGTGGCCTCGCCGCGCGGGATGAGCACGCCCGGGGATGTCGCCGAGGTGATCGCCTTTCTGGCCAGCGACGCCGCGGCCGCGGTCCACGGCGCGGTGTATATGACCGACAATGGAAAAACGGCCGGTTAGCAGCGGCTATGGAACCGACACTGGGCCCCACCGCGACGCGTCCCTCCCTGCCAGAGGGTTACGGGCTGCCGACTTCCACAGAGGGCTTATTGAGCTGGCCGGAAGTCGAACAGCAACTCATCGCGTCACAGCACTATTGGTTGACCACGGTCCGCCCGGACGGCTCCCCGCACTCCGTACCGCGGTGGGGCGTGTGGCTCGACGGTCGGTTCTATTACGACGGTGCGCCAACCACCCGGCACGCCCGCAACCTCCAGGACAACCCGGCTTGCACCCTGACGCTGGAAAGCGGTACGCAGGTAGTGATCGTCGAGGGTGTCTCCACGGCGACGTCGGCAGACCCAGACGACCTCGGTGCCCGATTGGCGACCAGGTTTGAGAAATACCACCCGCAGTACGCTCCGGGCCCCGATGCCTGGGCGGGACCGGATGGCGGCGGGTTGCGCATGATCGCCCCCCGACGGGCCCTCGCCTGGTTCGCTTTCCCCACCGACTGCACCCGGTTCGTCTTCTCCGGTACCGCAACCTGACGTGCGTCGAGCGCTCAGCGCAGCGGCAGACCGGTCAGCGCCCGGGCGATGACCAGCCGCTGGATCTCACTGGTGCCCTCGAAGATGGTGAAGATCTTGGCGTCGCGGTGCATCCGCTCCACCGGATAGTCGCGGGTGTAGCCGTTGCCGCCGAGAATCTGGATCGCCTCGTCGGTGACGTAGACCGCGGTCTCGCTGGCGACCAGCTTGGCCATCGAGCCCTCCGCGTTGTCGAAGGCCTTGTTATTGCGTCCCATCCAGCCGGCCCGCCAGACCAGCAGCCGGGCAGCGTCGATGCGGCTCTTCATGTCGGCCAACTTGAAGGCGACGGCCTGGAACTCGCCGATCTTGCGGCCGAACTGCTCACGCTGGCAGGCGTAGTCGAGGGCGTATTCGTAGGCGGCACGTGCCACCCCGACCGCCATCGCCCCGACCGTCGGACGGGTGCGCTCGAAGGTCTTCATCGCGGCCTGGCCCCCGGCCGACGCACCGGATTTGACGCGCGCGACGCGGTCCTCGAACTTCTCCCGGCCGCCCAGGATCATGTCCTCGGACAGCCGGACGTTGTCCAGCACGATCTCGGCGGTATGCGAGGCCCGGATGCCGTGCTTCTTGAACTTCTGCCCCTGGCTCAACCCCGGAGTATCGGGTCCGATCACGAACGTGGCCTGGCCACGCGAGCCGAGTTCGGGGTAGACCGAGGCCACCACGATGTGCACGTTGGCGATGCCGCCATTGGTGGCCCAGGTCTTGGTGCCGTTGAGCACCCACTCACGGGTTGCTTCGTCGAAGCGGGCACGGGTACGGATCGCGCCGACATCCGAGCCGGCGTCGGGTTCTGACGAACAGAACGCCCCCAGCTTGGGCTCGTCGGCGGTGCCGAACATCTCCGGCAACCAGCGGCCCAGCTGTTCGGGAGTTCCGTTGCCCGCCAAGGCGGCCGCGGCCAGACCGGTGCCCAGGATGGACAACGCGATGCCGGCGTCGCCCCAGAACAGTTCCTCGAACACCGTCAGCATGCCGATCCCGCTCGGCTCGGCGGCCTGGGTGGCGAACAGTTCCGGTGAGTAGAGCCCGATCTTGGCCGCCTCGGCGATGATCGGCCAGGGCGTTTCCTCGCGCTCGTCCCATTCGGCGGCGGCCGGGCGGACGACGTCGGCGGCGAACTGGTGCACCCAGTCGCGGACCTCGATCACGTCATCGCTGAGCTCTATCGAGAACGTCATGGTTTCTCCTGGGAGGTCGTGGGACGGCGCGGACCGCCGGGTTGATTCTGGCACCTCGATCGCCCTCGATCAGCGCGCCACAACGCTACCGACGTAGTAGGCGCCGAGCCCGCAGCTCAACGTCAGCACCAGGTTGGCCAGCGCGTAAAGCCGTGCGCCGGCGCCGGCCAGCTGCAGGGTCTCGTAGCAGAAGGTCGAATACGTGGTCATCGCCCCGCACAGGCCCGTGCCGATCAGCAGGTGCAGTCGCTCGTCGCCGACCGCACCGGTGAGCACACCCAGGATTAAGCTGCCCAGCACGTTGGCCGTGAACGTGCCCCACGGAAATACGGTGTGGTGGCGGACTTGGACGAATCGGTCGGTCAGGTACCGCAGCGGCGCTCCCACCGAGGCGCCCGCGATGACCAGCAGCCAGGTCACGTGCGCTCGGCGGGTCGACCGACGTGCCGGACGACCTCGACTTCGTCGAGCAGGATCAGGCCCTCGCTGACCAGCTCGTCGAGTTGCGGCAGGAAGGCGCGGATCCGCTCCTCGGTGTCGACGATGATGACCGATACCGGCAGATCCTCGGACAGCGACAGCAGCCGGGTGGTGTGGATCGCCGAGGACGCTCCGTAACCCTCCACACCGCGAAACACCGTCGCACCGGCCAGACCCGCCCGGCGAGCCCGGTGCACGATCTCACTGAACAACGGCTTGCGATGCCAGGTGTCGCTTTCGCCGACGAACACCGTCAGGCGCAACGCAGATCCGCTCAGCTGGGTCATGATGTCCTCCGGATGATCAGACGTCGGGTCAGGGCCGCCGCGGTCCAGGCAGTGATCAGCGCCAGCACCGGAGTGGTGATCAGATAAACCAGGGCCCGCACCGGATGACCGGCTGCGGCAAGAGTGTCGACATCCCCGGCGAACGTGGAGAACGTGGTGTAGCCCCCCAGCACCCCGGTACCCAGCAGCGGGCGCAGTAGCCGATGCCCCACCCACAGCTCGGTGATCGCCACCATCAACGCGCCCATCAACGCGCACCCGGTGACATTGACAACCAATGTTGCCCAAGGGAACCCGCCAGCCGGGGTGGGCCACGTCAGTTCAAGCCCGTAGCGGGCGCAGGCTCCGATGGCGCCGCCGACGGCGACGGCCGCGACCACCGGTATTTGCTCGCGGACTGCGTGAGACCGTCGGCGTCGCACGAACAAATCCGGACCGGCGGTCATGTCACACCTCCAACCCCGCGCGCAATTCACGTGGTAGAAGCCATCAGCCGGGGCGGCGGTTATGGCGAGCTTCATCGCCGCGGTCAACTATAACCACCGATCGAACGGTGCGCGGCCCTGATTCTCCGCTATCCGCCGTGCTTATGCGGCGGTCCCAGCTTCGCCTCTCCTCCGTCGAGCCTCGCTAAACCGCCGTGCTTATGCGGCGGTCCCAGCTTCGCCTCTCCTCCGTCGAGCCTCGCTAAACCGCCGGGCTTATGCGGCGGTCCCAGCTTCGCATCTCCTCCGTCGAGCCTCGCTAACCGCCGGGTTCAGCGGCCTCCCGGGTGATCTGCTCGAACTGGTCTGCCATGGCCTCGGCCAGCGCGGTGGCCGCCGACAGCGGCCGCACCATCACCATGAAGTCGTCGATCTTGCCGTCGTCGTCCACATGCAGGAAATCGCAACCGGTGAGCCGCTTCCCGGCCACCGACGCCTCGAACAGCAGGGCATGGTCACGGCCCGCCGGGTCGCCGATCTCGCGGACGTACCGGAAGTCTTCGAAGACCCGCATCACCGCGCGCAGGATCGCCGCGGTGATCGGCTTACCCGGGTAGGGCTTGAACGCCACCGGACTGGTGAACACGACATCGTCGGCCAACTGCGCCTCCATGGCCGCGGCGTCGCGGGCCTCGACGGCTTGCCGGAACGGGTGCATGCGAGGCCTCTCTGCGTTTTTACACGGTGGCCCACACGGTAGCGGCATCAACCGCCGTTGCGACATCCCGGGCAACCCCGGGGCGCAGCGGCTGCACACTGGCCGTCGAGCGAGTCGCCTCGGTGCCGCTGTCCGGCGCCCGCGCGCCGTCCCGGCGGGAGCGCAGCAGGTGGGGTGCCGCTGCGATCGCCAGCACCGCCGCGCCGGTCGACCCCAACGCCTGCGACCAGCCCAGCGGGCCCACCGGGGTGCAACCCAGCAGCTGGCTGATGCCGGGGATGCTGATCATCGCCGCGAAGGTCGCGAATGAACCGGCGGCGGTGAGCAACACCAACGGCGCGTGGGAATCGACCAGGGTCTGAGCCAGCTCGGTGGTGACCAGCGTGATCAATGCGACGGTGGCGGCGCGCTGCGGACGTCCCGTCACCGAGGCCATCGCCCAGGCCGCGCTGGCGGCCGCCCCGGTGATCGCGCCACGGACTGCCACGGCACGCATCAGCTTGCGTTCGTCGATGCCATGCACGACGCGCTGCGCCGGTCCGGCGGGCGTGCTCACCGCCACGGAGGTGGCCGGCAACGCGTCGGTCAGCATGTTCATCAGCAGCAGCTGGCGGTTGTTCAGCGGCGAGCTTCCGGTCAGGGCGCTGCCGACGACACCGAAGATCACCTCGCCGACGTTGCCGCCGAGCAGGCCGGTCACCGCCAGCTGCACGCCGCGCCACAGTCGCCGGCCCTCGTCGATGGCGTCCACCAACGCGTCGATCCGCCCGTCGGTCAACACGATGTCGGCACCGGCGTGCGCCGCGTCGCTGCCGCGGGCCACCACGCCGAGTCCGACGCTGGCAGCCCGGATCGCCGCCGCGTCGTTGGCGCCGTCACCGACCATGGCGCAGACCAGTCCGCTGCGTTCCAGGGTCTGGACGATTTGCACCTTGTTCTCCGGGGACATCCGGGCGAAGATCACCCGCTCTGCCACGGCGCGTTCCTGGCCCTTGCGCGACAACGCATTCCATTCCGATCCCGTGATGACCTGCGCAGCGCCGACCGGCACCCCGAGTTCCGCGGCGATCGCGGTTGCGGTGATGGGGTGATCACCGGTGATGAGCCGAATGCCCACGCCCCGCTCGGCCAGGTCGGCCAGCAGTTGCGGTGCGGCGGCGCGCGGGGTGTCGGAGATACCGAGGAAACCGGTCAGGCTCAACCCGCTGCGGCACAGTCCGGTGATGGCGTCGGGGTCGTTGCGCAGCGACTGCACCTGCGCGGCGGTCAGCCGCCGGTGCGCCACCGCGATCACCCGCAGTCCCCCGGCGGCCAACTGCGCCACCGGGTCGCCGACATCCGGCCCGAGACCGCGGCAGGCGGCCAGCACCACTTCCGGGGCGCCTTTGACCACCAACTCCCGGCCGGACACCGACGCCGAGAACGCGCGCCCGGAACGGAACGGCAGGTGGGCGTCCGGAGTCGACCACCGTGGGCCGGCGATGTCGGCGGCCGCTTCGATGACGGCCTGGTCGGTGGCGTGGGCGTGCAGGGCGCCCTCGGGGGCCGGTGCGGCATTGGCCGCGCAACGCAGCACGTCGTCGTCTCTGTGCCCCGCCACCGGGTGCACCGCCGTGACCCGAAGCCGGTTCTCGCTCAGCGTTCCGGTCTTGTCGAAGCAGACCACCTCGAGGCGCCCGAGTGCCTCCACAGAGCGGGGAATGCGTACCAGCGCACCGGATTCGCTCAGCCGCTGCGCCGAGGCGTGTTGAGCCAGGGTCGCCATCAGCGGCATCCCCTCGGGCACCGCCGCCACCGCCACCGCGATCGCATTGCCCAGTGCCTGGCGAAGCCCCCCGCCGCGCAGCAGGCCGAGCACGCCCACCAGCAGCCCGCCGGCGGCGCTGGCGGGGAAGGCGCGGCTCATGAGCTGACTGAGCTGGTGTTGCAGGCCGACGACGGGCAGTTGTCCGGCGGCCAGTTCGGCGGCGCGGCGCGCCTGGGTGTCGGCGCCGACCGCGGTGACCAGGGCGACCGCGGTGCCTGCGACGACCGTCGTACCGGCGTAGAGCATGCAGCGCCGATCCGCGAGTTCCGCACCCGGGGTGGCCGCGGTCTGCTTGTCCACCGACAGTGACTCGCCGGTGAGCGAGGATTCGTCGACCTCGAGGTCGGTGGTCTGGATCAGGCGGGCGTCGGCGGGCACGACCTCATTGCTGCGGACCTCGATCAGGGCGCCGGGCAGCAGCCGATCCGCGTCGATCTCGCCGTAGCCTCCGCCGTCGTCGAAAATCCGGGCGGGCGGGGCCTGTTGCGCCAGCAGGCGATTCAGCCGGTTCTCGGCCTGGAGCTGCTGCGCGGCCGCCAGCATGCAGTTGCCGATCAACACCGTGCTGACCAGCATCGCGTCTACCGGCGAGCCGAGCATCGCGGTGGCCGCCGACGACAGCGCCAGCACCGGCATCAACGGATCGGACAGCTCGGCGCGCACCGCCTTGACGAACTGCCACACCATGGCGGGCGGCTGCTCGACGAGTTCGGTTGCGGCCCTGCCCAGATCGGGCGGCGGCAGGATGTCGCGAACCTGGTCGATGGACATCGTGTGCCATTCATAGGCGGGCGCGGGTCGCGGCGCTGCTGTCCGGGCCACCCCGCGGGCCAGCAGGTATCCCGAAACCAGCCCGGCCGCCGCCCCGGCGGTGACCGGCCCGGGGCCCCTGCCCCGGCCGGCCCGCACACCCGGAACCATGAGCACCGCACCGAGTGCGGTGGCCCCGGTGGACAACGAAATGCCCCGTTCGGTGGCCGCCCGCGCCGCCGGCAGCGCATGCAGCACCCGCCAGGCGCCGGTCAGATCCGCCAGCAGCAGGTCGGCGGCGAACGGCGGTGCGGTGGAGGCGGAATCAGGCATGACCCCGAGGCCGACATCGGCGCACGCCAACGCCTGCGCGGCGGTCGACGACAACACCGCCACGGTGCGCCCGTCCTGCTGCAGACCGGCCAACGCGGCCGCGAGAGCCTCGTCGAAGGCCCCGCCGCGGTCCGGGGCCAGCTCGTCGAACACCGGTCGCAGCTCACCCAGCTCGGCCACGTCGAGGGTGACCAACTGCGCTCCGGAGGCCCGCGCCTCGGCCAGCAGCGCCGTCGTCAGCGGGTGACGGGTGCCGCCGGCGAAGAGCACCCGAGGATCGATGAGCACCGCGTCGACCCGGTCGAGTCGGCGCAGCCCCTCCGGGCGCAGCGGCAGTGCCGCATGCTGCTCGACCAACGCTCGGCTCAGGGTCGCCGCAAACGCTTCGGTGGTGGTGCGCAGGGCTTTCGGCCCCGTCACCACCGCTGCGGTCGCGGCCACCGTGAGGCTGCGACTGAAGACGCCCGCCACACCGGCGCCGATCAACTGCACGAACGCCATCCGGTTGCCGTAGCGGTCGGCGGCCCCCTCCGGCAGGGGCACGGGGCGGGCGGGCAGCTGGACCTCGGCCTGCTCGGCGTGCCTGGCCAGCTGCGGCTCGTGGCGGCCCCAGGCCTGTGCTCCGGCCTGGTTCTCAGCGGCTTTGATGCCCTGCAACGCCAGATCCACCGCCAGCGCGGCCGGCGACAGCGTGGCGATGCGCGAACCGGTCGAGATCAGCGACAGCACCGTGTGGGCCGGGCCGGTACCGATCCGGTCGACCAGTTGGCGGCGCAGCCACGGCTGGTAGTTCACCAGGGCCGCTGCGGCGTCGACGGCGACGGGAGCCTGCGGTAGCCGCAGCGCCCATCCGGCGAGCGCGATGGCCAGCCCGGCGGCGTTGACCCCGACCATCACTCCCCGGGCTGCCAGCAGCAGACCATCGCCGGGTAAGGCGGCCGGCGCGGGGGCAGCCGGGATATCGGCGGCAGAACCGTCGTCCCGGCGGCACCGCCGTTCGGTCTCTGCGACTACGCGGCACAGGTCATTCAGCGAGGCCCGGTCGCCGTCGGCCGAAAGCTCCACCACGACCCGCGACAGCGGCAGGTTCAGCCTCGCCGACAGCACACCCGGCTGGGCGCCCAGCGCGTCGAGAACGTGGCGCCCGAGTTCTCCGCCACCGGGCAGTCCGCGCACCTCGATCCAGGCGCGGTCCTCGCCGCTCCAGCAGCGTCGGGTCAGCGATGCCATCTCGCCGGACCGCAGCCGGCCGGCTTCGCGAACCGGCACCGAGGCGACCTGCAGGCCGGCCGACGCGATGACGCCGACCGCTTCGGTGGCGGCCGAGGCGCCGCGAACCGTCGCGTCGACGAGTGTGGTGGTCGCCTGGATCCCCAAGGTGACCGGGCGTAGCAACAAGGATGTCCGGATCAAGTCGACAACAACCAATCGTGTGATCTGACGGTGGGCGCTGAGCGGCCCGGGCAGGTAACCCGCGGCAGCAACCGCCCAATTCTGTCGACACTTTGATGGTTACGCAACTATGCGAATGTGTCGTTCACCGAAGCCCGCCATGGGTGTTGGGCCAAAATGAATGCCGCCATGGCAAAACATCAAGAACGGCCACCCGAAGACATGACTTCCCCCAGCCGATCCGAAGAGCCGACCAGTCCGCAGCTCGCCTCGGCGGCCAGCACGTTCGCGCTGCTCAGCAGCCCGGCGCGGCTACACGTGCTCTGGCTGGCAGCGCAGGGCGCCTATGACGTCACCACCTTGGCGGGACGGGCCGGCATCAACGTCGCCACCATGAGCCAGCATCTGACCAAGCTGCGACTGGCCGGATTGATTCGCGCCAGGCGCGAAGGACGCCACCACATCTACACCGTCGACGATCCGCACATCCTGACGCTGCTCCAGCAGATCTTCGCCCACATCGCACCGGACGGCACCCTCGCGCCGGACCCGCCGTTAGGACCACGCGAGGATCGGTGACCCAGGCCTGAATGAGGCGGTCACGGTGCGAAAGTAGCGAGTCGGCTGGGCTCAGCGCCGAAAAGCACGGCCTCCATCAGGGTGTGGACCCGGGCCCGTTGCTCATCGGTGTCGTCGAAGTTGACCAGGCGGCCGATATCGACGACGAGGGCCAGCGCCGCATGGACACGAAACACCGCTTCGGTCTCTGCTGACCCGACCTGCCCGAGCAGGTGGGCCCACTCGTTGACGTTCTGCCGTTGCAACGCCCGAAGATGGGTCTGGTCGCGCTCGGGTAGGTTGGCGAACTCGGCGAAGTAGATGTTGATCAGGTCGGGTGCGGCGAACGACAGCGCGGTGTAACGCTCGGCGATGCGGGTGGCCGCCTCGCGCGGATCGCTCGACTCGGCCAGCGCATCGGTGATGGCCAACAGCACCCGGTCACTGGCACGCTGTAACGCGGCGACCAGCAGTGCGGCCTTGCTCGGGTAGTAGCGATAGGCGCTGGAACCCTGCAAACCGGCCGCGGTGCCGATCTCCTCGATGCTGGCCTCGTAGAAGCCACGCTGCCCGAACACCCGAATGGCTTCGGTGAGCAGTCGTTCGCGTTTGGACGTGCTCGGCAGTCCCCGCTCGGATCGCCGCGGCACGGGACCGGCCGGCGCAGCGGGCAAGTCGACGGTCAGCACCGACCAGCACAACTCGGCCAGCAACGACTGCAGCGGCGCGGCGGCCAGCCGGGTCCGGTGCGCCGCGATGCTGCCGATGACGCTCAACGCCGCGGCGGCCAGCGTCACGGTGTCGGCGGCGGTGAGCCCCGGACGCAGCGCGGCCAGCGGATCGGCCAGCGCGGAGTTCAGCGCGTCGTAGCTGCCCCGGATGCGCCCGCGATCCGCCGGTTGCAGGTAGCGCCGTTCCCACCGGTAGAACGCGCCCTCGCGCCGCATCCCGATAGTGGCCTCGATCAGCGCGCCGATGATCGCGCGCAACCGGTCCTGCGGCGACTGGTCCGGATCGTCGGCGGTCTGCGCCGCAGTCACCAGCGCCTGCGCGGTGTACTCGGCGGTCGCGACAAGCAGCGCGTACTTGTTGGTGAAATGCCGGTACAGCGCCGGTCCGGAGATACCGACCTCGGCGGCGATCTCGTCGACGCCGACCGCGTGATAGCCGCGGTCACTGAAGGCGCGCGCCGCGGCCCGAACGATCTGCACCTTGCGGTCCCTGGGGCGACGCCGCACCGCGGTGGTGGCCGCGGATCCCCCGCCGGTGGTCACTGATCGCCCCCTCGTGTTGACAGTCCCGTACGATCCCCATAAGTTAACCCCAATTTACATTTTCGTCCACAGAGGAAGTGACGTCTTGCAGGCCCCGAAACTCACCGCCACCCGCGACGGCCGGATTCTGCGCGTGACGCTGACCAACCCGGAGCGGCTCAACGCGGTCGACTACGCGACGATGGCCGCCCTCGGCGACGTGTTCGCCGGAGCGGCCGCCGACCCCGAGGTGCGGGTCATCGTCATCACCGGTGAAGGCAAGGCGTTCTGCACCGGCGCCGACCTGTCGGCCACGGCCGGTGGCGTCACGCCCGACGAGGTGATGGATTGCGCCGGCCGGCTGGTCACCTCGATCGCCGAAACCCCGGTGCCGGTGATCGCGCGGATCAACGGACCTACCGCCGGCGTCGGGGTGGGCATCGCGCTGGCCGCCGACCTGATCTACGCCACCGAGCAGGCCTATTTCCTGCTGTCGTTCACCAACATCGGTCTGATGCCCGACGGCGGCACCACCGCCCTGGTCGCCGCCGCCGGCGGACGGGCCCTGGCCAACGAGATGGCCCTGCTCGGCGAGCGACTGCCCGCGACCGCGGCCAGGGACGCCGGACTGATCAACGCGGTGCTCACCGACGCGGAACTCGACGAGCGGGTCCAGCAGGCCGCCGAAAAGCTGGCCCACGGGCCGCGTCGCGCGCTGGAATTGACCAAACAAGCACTCAACGCCACCAACCTCGCATCACTCGAGGCGGCGCTGGCCCGCGAGAAGGCCGGTCAGGTGGAGCTGCTGGGCTCACCGGACTTCATCGAAGGCGCCACCGCGATGCTGCAGAAGAGAAAGGCGGTGTTCGCCGAATGACCGCACAGCCGTTGCGTTCCCGGCGCAACCACTGGATGAACCAGGTCGCGATTCACGCCGAGATGCGTCCGGACGCCGTCGCTTTCCGCTGCCGGGGCACCGACACCACCTGGCGCCAACTGCATGACCGATCGGAACGCCTCGCGGCAGCACTGTTCCGGCGCGGCATCGGCTTCGGTGACCGCGTTCTGATCGTGATGCTCAACCACACCGAGTACGTCGAGTCGGTGTTGGCGATCAACGCCCTGGGCGCCATCGCGGTGCCGGTGAATTTCCGTCTCACCGATCCTGAGATCCGCTACATCGTCTCCGACAGTGGGGCCAAGGGCGTCATCACCGATCAGTTGCTGGCCCCGCTGATCGATGCGGTCCGGCGGAACACCACCGGGCTCGAGGTGGCCGTCGTCCTGGGCGATGATTACGAATCGCTCATCAGCGAGCCGGGCGAACCGCATCCCGGCGCCGATGTGCCCGAAGACACCCCGGCGCTGATCATGTACACCTCGGGCACCACGGGAAGCCCCAAGGGCGCCATCCTGTCCCATTCGAATCTGCAGGCCCAATCGCTGACCTGTATCCAGGCCCTGCAGACCAGCCCGGACAGCGTCTATTTCTGCGCCGCACCGATGTTCCACATCGCCGGCCTGGGCAGCATCGCCCCCAACCTGGTGCTGGGCACCAAGACGGTGATCCACCCGCTGGGCGCGTTCAACGCCGCCGAGACCCTCGACGCCTGGGAGCGCGAGCGCGCCACATCGGTGTTCCTGGTACCGGCACAGTGGCAGCTCATCTGCGCGGATCCGACGGTGCGGCAACGGGACCTGGCTCTGGAGGTGATCAGCTGGGGCGCCGCTCCCGCATCGGACACCGTGCTGCGGGCGATGGCGGAGACCTTCCCGGACGCGCTCAACGTCGCGGTGTTCGGCCAGACCGAGATGTCGCCGATCACCTGCGTCCTCGACGGGAAAGACGCCATCCGCAAGCTCGGCTCGGTGGGCAAGGTGATCCCGACCATCGCTGCCCGGGTAGTCGACGAAAACATGAATGATGTGGCCCCCGGCGAGATCGGCGAGATCGTCTACCGCGGACCGACATTGATGCAGGGCTACTGGAACAAGCCGGAGGCGACCGCCGAGGCGTTCGCCGGCGACTGGTTCCACTCCGGTGATCTGGTCCGCGTCGACGACGAGGGCTTCGTCTACGTCGTCGACCGCAAGAAGGACATGATCATCTCCGGCGGCGAGAACATCTACTGCGCCGAGGTGGAGAACGCGCTGTTCGAGCACCCACAGATCCGGGAGGCGGCCGTGATCGGGCGAGCCGACGACAAATGGGGCGAGGTCCCGGTGGCCGTGGTCGCCGTAGTGGCCGAAGCCGCCGGCGACGCCCCGCTGACGTTGCGCGATCTGGAACCCTTTCTCAACGAACGGCTCGCCCGCTACAAGCACCCCAAGGAACTCGTGCTGGTCGACGAGTTGCCCCGCAACGCCAGCGGCAAGGTGGTCAAACACCAGCTGCGCAAGACCTACGGCTAGGAGTGACAGTGGATCTCAATTGGTCGGCCGAGGAAGCGGCATTCCGCGACGAGGTTCGCACGTTCCTCGCCGAACACCTGACCCCGGAGCTGCGTCGCGCCGGAACCCTGATGACGAGTGTGTACGCCGATCACGAGGCGAGCATGCGCTGGCAGGCGATCCTGCACGAACGCGGCTGGGCCGCACCGGCGTGGCCGGTCGAGTACGGCGGCTGCGACTGGACACCGTTGCAGCACTACATCTTCAGTCGCGAATGCGCGCTGGCCGGCGCGCCGATGCTGTCGCCGATGGGTATCAAGATGGTGGCCCACGCGATCATCGGCTTCGGCACCGCCGAGCAGAAGGACTGGTTCCTGCCGCGGATCCTCACCGGCGAGGTGTTCTTCTGCCAGGGCTACTCCGAGCCGGAGTCCGGCTCGGACCTGGCCTCGCTGTCCATGGCGGCAGTCGATGACGGCGATCATCTGGTGTGTACCGGCAGCAAGATCTGGACGACCCACGCCACCGAGGCGAACTGGATCTTCTGCCTGGTCCGCACGTCGCGCACCGGCAAGAAGCAGGAAGGCATCACCTTCGTGCTGATCGACATGACCACACCGGGTATCGAGATCCGGCCGCTGGTGATGACCTCCGGTGAGGAGGTGCAGAACCAGGTGTTCTTCGACGAGGTGCGGGTGCCGAAGGCCAACGTGCTGGGGCGGATCGACGACGGCTGGACCGTCGCGAAGTACCTGCTCAACTTCGAGCGGGGCGGGGCGATGGCCCCGATGCTGCAGGTGTGGGCCGACGCGGTGGCCGACCAGGCGGCCGGGCAGCCCGGTCCGGACGGCACCCCGCTCACCGACGATCCGGCGTTTCGGCTGCGGCTGGCCGATGTCCGGATCCGCACCGACATCTTGGAGATCCTGGAATTCCGCACCATCGCCGCGCTGGCCAAGGGCCACGACCCGGGGCCTGCGGCCTCGATGCTGAAGATCCTGGGCACCGAACTGAGTCAGACGATCACCGAACTGGCGCTGGAGGCCGCCGGTCCGCGTGGCCGCATCTATCAGCCGCACGCCACCATGCCCGGCGGGCCGGTCCCCGACTTCGTCGCACCGGACAGCGGCTACGTCAGCGGCCAGCCGTGGCAGGCGGTTGCCCCGCTGCGCTACTTCAACGACCGCGCCGGCTCGATCTACGCGGGCAGCAACGAGATTCAACGCAACATTCTGGCCAAGGCAGCATTGGGGTTATAGATGGACTTCTCGTTCACCGACGAACAGGAACTGCTGCGCACCACGGTCGGCAAATTCCTCGCCGACCGCTACGACTTGGAGCGCAGCCGCGCTGCGGCCAAGACGGGCGCCGGCTGGCAGCCGAACATCTGGCGCGCCTTCGCCGACGATCTGGGCATCCTCGGCGCGACCCTGCCGGAGCGCACGGGCGGGCTGGGCGGCGGGCCCATCGAGCTGATGATCATCACCGAGGCGCTCGGGCATGCGCTGGTCATCGAGCCGTTCGTCGAGACCGTCGTGCTGGCCGGCGGGTTGTTGCAGCGCGGGGGCGGCCCGCGCGCCGAAGAGTTGCTGACGCGGATCGCGGCCGGAGACGCGGTCGTCGCGGTGGCCGTAGAGGAACCCGCCTCGGCCGGGACCTGGCATGACGTGACCACCACGGCGCGCCGCGACGGCGATCACTGGGTGCTCGACGGCGCCAAGATCGCGGTGTCGTCGGCGCCGCTGGCCAGCCAGCTGCTGGTGACCGCCCGGACGTCGGGTGCACAGCGGGACACCGCCGGCATCTCGCTGTTTTTGCTCGACTTGAACCAGACGAGTGTGGCCATGGAGCCGTTGCGCACCATCGACGACCGCCGGGCCGCCGATCTGACCTTCGACGGTCTGCGACTGCCCGCCGACGCGCTGTTGGGCGCCGAGGGCGACGCGTGGCCGGCGCTGGAGCAGACCGCCGACGAGGCCACCGCGGCGATCGTGTCCGAGGCGGTAGGTTGCCTGCGACGGGTGCTGGCCGACACCATCGACTACACCAAACAGCGTCAGCAGTTCGGCCAGCCCATCTCCTCGTTCCAGGTGTTGCAGCACCGCATGGTGGACATGTACCTGGAGGTCGAACAGGCCGTCGCCGCGCAGTACCTGGCGATCATGAAGCTCGACGCCGAACCGGCGGAGCGGGCCCGGGCGGTGTCGGCGGCCAAAGCCACCGTGGCTCGCGCCGCCCGGTTCGTCGGGCAGAGCGCGGTGCAGACCCACGGTGCGATGGGCATGACCGAGGAGTTGGCGCTCGGCCACTACTTCAAGCGGCTGACCGCGATCGAATACCAATTCGGTTCCCGCGACCGGCACCTGGCCCGGTATGCGGGCCTGACCGCGATCCGCTAGCCGCGCCGTCGCTGCCGGTAGCGTCGAGACATGGGTCTGGTTTTCTCCAGCACGGTGGCGGCGCCGCAAGCGGAAGTGTTCGCCTGGCATGAGCGGCCGGGAGCGTTCACCCGGTTGAGCACGCCGTGGCAGCAGATGCGGCTGATCGCCGAGGCCGACTCGGTGCGCGACGGCACAGCCGTACTGGCCCTTCCGGGCGGGCTTCGCTGGATCGCCGAACACCAGGCGGCCGGCTATGACCCGCCTCGACGGTTCGTCGATGAGCTCGGTGGGCATGGCTTGGCGTCGCTGCCGACCCGGTTGGCGATGCGGTGGCGGCACACCCATGAGTTCGACGATCTCGGCGAGGGTGTCACGCGGATGACCGACGTGATCGACACCCCGATACCCGGGTCGATGCTGCGACCGATGTTCGTCTATCGGCATCGGCAACTGGCTGACGACATCGCCGCCCATCGCCGCGCCGGGCAACACGGGCTGGGGCCGATCACGGTGGCCGTCACCGGATCATCCGGTCTCGTCGGCTCGGCCCTGGCCGCGTTCTTGAGCACCGGTGGCCATCGGGTTATCCGGTTGGTGCGACGTGCCGCGGGCAGTTCCGATGAGCGGCAATGGAACCCCGATGATCCCGACCCGGAGCTGTTGGCCGGCGTCGATGCGGTGATTCATCTGGCCGGGGCCTCGATCGCGGGCCGCTTCACCGCCGGGCACCGGCGGGCGATCCGTGACAGCCGGATCGGGCCGACCCGCCGGCTCGCCGAGTTGGTCGCCCGGGGCACCGACGGGCCGACCACACTGGTCTGTGCTTCTGCGGTCGGCTACTACGGTTACCACCGCGGCGACGAGGTGCTGACCGAGGACAGTCAACGCGGGGACGGGTTTCTCGCCGATGTCGTCGCCGACTGGGAGGACGCGCTCGCCCCGGCAGCGCAGTCCGGCAAGCGGGTGGTCCGCATCCGCACCGGCATCGTGCAATCGCCGCGCGGCGGGACGCTGCGGCTGCTGCGGCCGCTGTTCTCCGCGGGGCTGGGCGGGCGACTCGGCGACGGCCGGCAGTGGCTGTCGTGGATCGGGATCGACGACTTGATCGACATCTATCACCGCGCGCTGTGGGACACCGGCCTGTCGGGAGCCGTCAACGCCGTCGCCCCGAATCCGGTGCGCAACAGCGACTACACCGACACCCTCGGCCGCGTACTACACCGGCCCACGATGCTGCCGGTCCCGCGGCTGGGGCCACGTGTGCTGCTCGGCGACCAGGGTGCGCGTGAGCTGGCGCTGGCGAGCCAGCGGGTGCTGCCCGCGCGGTTACGCGATGCCGATCACCGGTTCCGGATGCCCGAACTCGAACAGGTGCTGCGGCATCTGCTGGGCCGCACCGGCTAGGAGGCCACCCCGGTAGGCGCGATCTCCAAACCGATGTGAACCTTGTCGATCCCACCGCGCACGACCGAGTGCGGAACGAACCACCACGCGTGCCACCAGTAGCGCTTGACGACCGCGCCGTAGACGCGCCTGGTCTCACTCTTGGGCAGCACCCGGGCCACCGCCTCGACCGGCTCGCCCTTCGGCGCACCGAGCACGCCGCACTTCTGGATGGTCACGCGTGGCGTGTTGCGGATGCGCCTGGTCTTCCATGAGCCGTCATCGGTGATCACCAATAGTTTGCCGTCGTCAGGCGCGGCCCACACCGCCGTCGGCTTGGCCCTGCCGTCCTTGGTGAAGGTGGTCAACAGCAGGTACTTCTCGCGGTACACGTCAGCGAACGTCGGCATCGCGCCAGGATAGCGCCGTGCGTCCTACCCCGACGGCGTCAGCGGCAAGCGCAACGCGCCCGGGGCGCTGTCGGGCACCGTCGGGTGCTGTGGGAACACCGGCGCAATGCGGCGATACGGCGCCCCGAGCGGTGGACGGGGGTCCGGTTCACCATGGTTGGGCCACAACGCCATGGCCCGTTCGGCCTGCGCGGTGATGGTGAATGACGGGTTGACGCCCAGGTTGGCGGTGATGGCCGAACCGTCGACGACATGCAGGCCGGGGTGGCCGAAGACCCGTTGGTAAGGGTCGATGACACCCGTTTGCGCGGAGTCACCGATCGGGCAGCCGCCGATGAAGTGCGCCGTCAGCGGGATGTTGAGGGCGTCGAGGTAGGTGCCGCCGGCGAACCCGCCGACGTGATCGGCCATGCGTCGCGCCACGTCGTGCGCGATCGGGATCCAGTCCGGATTAGGTTCGCCCACACCTTGTTTCGCGGTCATGCGAGTGCCGAACAGGCCACGTTTGCGGTAGGTGGTCAGCGAGTTGTCCAGCGACTGCATCACCAGGATGATGATCGAATGTTCGGAGGCGCCGCGCGGGAACATGCTGTGCAACATCATCGCCGGGTGCCGTGCGATGGTCAGCATCAGCCGGGCGAAACGCCAGGGGCCGCCGTCGACCAGATGGGTGCCCATCATCGACAGCAGGTTGGATCCCTTTCCGTAGCGGCACACCTCGACGTGGGTGTTGGCCTCCGGGTGGATCGACGAGGTGATTGCCACGCCCTGGGCGAAGTCGTCGCGGTCGGGCGCGAACACCACCGGCACCTCTTCGGAATTGGTGCGTGTCAGCTCCCCCAGCCGCGGGGACAGCTCCGGCAGTGATCCGGTGTCGCGCAACTGGTGCAGCAGCCGCTGGGTGCCCAGTGATGCGGCGGCGAACACCACTTGGCGCGCGGTGAAATCCCGCTTGTGCTTGCGCAGCCACCGGCCGGTGCGCACCGTGCTGACGAGGTAACCGCCGTCGCCGTCCGGGCGCACATCGGTGACCATGGTCAGCGGATGGATCTGCGCGCCGGCATGTTCGGCCAGATACAGGTAGTTGGTCTCGGTGGTGTTCTTGGCGTTGTGCGGGCAGCCGGTGAAGCATTGTGCGCAGCCGATGCAGCCGGCGCGCTCCGGTCCGGCGCCGCCGAAGTACGGGTCCGCGACCGTCTTTCCGGGTTCGTCACCGAAGAACACCCCGACGTTGGTGGGGTGGTAGGTGTCTTCGACCCCGAGCTCACGGGCCACCGCCAGCAACACTTCATCGGCGGGGGTGGTGTGCGGGGTGGGCGTCACCCCGAGCATGCGCCGGGCCTGCTCGTAGTACGGCGCGAGTTCGGCTTTCCAGTCGGTGATGTGCGCCCACTGCGGATCGGAGTAGAACCGCTCCAACGGCTCGTAGAGGGTGTTGCCGTAGATCAACGATCCCCCGCCGACCCCGACCGCGCTGGCGATGAACGTCTTGCCCAGCACGGTCAGCCGTTGCGGCCCGAAGCAGCCCAGTTTCGGCGCCCACATGGCCTTGCGGACGTGCCAGTTGTTGGGCGGGAAGTCGGCGGGGGCCCAGCGCCGGCCCATGTCCAACACCGCTACGCGGTAACCCTTCTCGGTAAGGCGCAGTGCCGTCACACTGCCGCCGAAACCCGAGCCGATCACCACCACGTCGTAGTCGTATGCCATTCGGAGCTCCTGATGCGTTCGCCCGGAGCGGGCGCGGTCCTATGGCGTAGTGAAGCACGCCGCCGACCCGTCTCGCGCAGGTTTGGCACGGCGGTGCCCGGGTGGGGAAGCTATCCCCCGTCGGGACTGCGGGCAGGCACCACCAACAACAGCGACGCCACCAGGACCAGACCGAGGCTGACCACGTTGAGTACCGCGTCACGCGGGCCGTACACGTGCAGCATGCCGAGGTGGTAGATCAGGTGCAGCGTGTTGAAAACCGACACGCAGATCGCAGTGACCACAACGACGGCGCGGTTGCTCAGGTAATACAGCGCCAGGGCGCTCAGGGCCGCCAGCCCCAGGTACATCGAACCGACATCCTTGACGAAGTGCTCGTTGTAAGGGCCGAGTACCGGCAGCCAGGTCATCCCCAGACCGGGAAAGGTGTTGTACCAGTGCAACGGAAAGAAGTAGGCCCACCCCCCGACGCCGAACCCGACGATCGTCAGGAAGATCAGGCAGCTACGGTGCACGATTGGTTTCATTTGCCCTCCTGTGTGAGCGCGTCCAGCCACTCGGCAAAGGTTTGCCGGCCTCTCGGCCCGGGACCGGTGGGCAGCAGTGCGCCGGTGGCCATCGCCTTGCCGGCCGCGCCGGGTAGCCGTAGCGGAAGGACGAGCCGGTGCTCACCACGCCGCCGGATCAACTGCCGGGCCATGTCGACCACCGATTCCGCCCGGGGGCCGGCGAGCTCCGGTGCCATCTGCTGGGGTTCCCCGGTGGCGAGGTCCACCAGGTGGGCGGCGACTTCGCTGACGGCGATGGGTTGCGAGCGCATTCTCGGGACCAGCGCGATCGGGCCGGGCAGCTGCGCGAGGACTTGGGCGGCGAATTCGTGGAATTGGGTGGCCCGCAGGATCGTCCACGGAATGGGTCCGGCCTGCACCACTTCCTCCTGGCGCAGCTTGCCCCGGTAGTAGCCGGTGGGCGCCCGGTCGATACCGATGATCGACAACGCGACGTGGTGACGAACTCCGTTGCGCTGTGCAGCGGCCAGCAGATTCGCCGTGGCGCTGCCGAAGGAGGCCTGCGCCTTCGTGGCGTTCATGGTCGCGAAATCGGTGACGTCGATGACGGCGTCGACGCCGTCGAGCGCGGCGTCGATGCCGGTGTTCTGGATCAGGTCGACCCCGTGAGCGCGGGCGAGAATCACCGGTTGGTGCCCCTGGTCGCGGAGTCGGTCGACGACGTGGCGTCCGGTCTTGCCGGTTCCGCCGGCAACCGCGATCTTCATGAATGGTCTCCTTCCCGGTCGGGCTACGAATACTGACGAGGTAGCCCGGCCGAATGTGACGCGGTGACGCTGCCGGCGCGGCGATCAGCCCATTCTGGCCGACAATGGCGGCACACACAGGCAGGATCGTGTGCACAGCAGGGTGAATCTGTCTGGAGGTGTCATGGCCGATCGCTTCACCATCCCGCCCGCCGAGGTGTTGCGGGCGCGGGAGAAACTCGTCCTCGACCACTTCCACGACGAGGTGCGCCAGGACTGGGACGACGTGCTGGCCACGTTTCCCCACCCGCACTACGAGATCATCCCCACGCTGACCGTGCACGACGGCGACGCCGAGGTCCGCGACTACTACCGCGACACCCGCGTCGCCTTCCCCGACCAGGACCACGAGATCATCGCGCTGCGGCACAGCGCCGACGCGGTGATCGTCGAATTCTGGTTGCTGGGAACGCATCTGGGTCCGCTGGGAGCGATACCGGCCACCGGGTCGCGGCACCGCACCCGGATGACGGCCTACTTCGTCTTCGATGAGCACGAGAAGCTGATCGTCGAACGGATCTACTTCGACACGCTGTCGATGCTCAAGCAACTCATCGGCGGGCTCAACTTGCGCAACCCGCGCAACTGGCCGTTGGTGATCCGCGGGGTGCGCGGGCTGCTGGCGATGTCGGCCGAGCCCGACCCGCTGCTGGTCGACACCGCGGCGGCCGACCTGACGACGCCCGGGTGACGGCAGCCGGCCCCCGGTGGACCATGGCGAGCCCAGGTGCCGTCGTCACCAGATCCCCGACTACCATTAGCTGTCCCTATGGGCTTTTCGACACCTCGCTCGGATTGGCCCGCGCCCCCGTAGCTCAGGGGATAGAGCACGGCTCTCCTAAAGCCGGTGTCGGCGGTTCGAATCCGCCCGGGGGCACCACTGGTAGCGGACGTGCAGCCCCGGATCACCCGCCGGGAACAGGTCCGAGTTGGCGCTTGAGCATCCCGTAACCCCACGCCAGGACTAACCACGGGGCGATCAGCCACGGGCCGTTGAGAAGAATGAACTTGACGCCGAGGTCCATGAAGCTGGAGGTGTTCACCGAGGGAAACCCGCTGATGATCTCGGTGCCGTAGTAGTACCACGTCAGCACGGTGTGGGTGACCGCCGTCGACATGATCAGCAGCGTGCCTCGATGGTCGAGGAATTTCGACCGGAACAGCAAGATCAAGCCGGTCATGCCGATGCAACCGTTGATCACCGACAGCACCTCGATCATCAGGAAGTCCGGAGCGGCGTCCAGGTAGCGCATGTCACCGCCGTCGATGTAGTTCCACCACGGGTACGCCCAGGCGGCGTCGCGGGCGGCGGGAATGGCCTTGTGCAGGATGAGCCAGCCCAACTCCCAGGTCAGATGCGTGGTGTAGGAAACGAACGCGAACGCCAACACGACGCCCTGCAGGCGCTGGAACCGCGTCCACTGCCGCAGCGACGGGATCGGCAGGAACGCCGCGAAGATGCCCAGGAAGTACGCGACCGTTACCTGCACGACCATCGCGTTGGCGATGCCGCCACGATCAAACCCGCTGTGGAACGCCAGGTAGCTGTAGAGCGGAAAGCTCACGGCGAGTGAACCGAAGGCCACGATCCACACGATCCGCAGAGCACGCGACGGCGGAAGCTTCGTGGTGAGGGTCGGGGGTGTCTCGGGTTCGGCCGCTGATGTCGCTGCTGTCGCCGTCATCCACGTCCTCTTTCGCCGCCTCGGACACGTATTGGGTAACGATCATTACTTTTATCAGAACAGTGATTACTGGACGACGGTATCATCGTGACGGCACGGGCGGACAAGAACTCAAAGGTGAGCGATCTCGGATGAACGCCGCGGAACGGAAGCGGTCGGCAACCAGCCTCGATGACGCGCGACGCGCGATGTATCGCCGTCAGATCCTGGCGGCCGCCGAGCACGAATTCGGCCAGACCGGCTTTACCGGCGCGCGAGTAGGTGCGATCGCAAAGCGCGCCGGGGTGTCGCTGACGACCGTCTACCGCCACTTCTCGGGCAAGGACGAGCTGTGGGATGCGCTCAACGCCGAGCGGATGACGGAATTTGTCGCGGCCGTCCAAGAGCGCACCGACAAGAACGCCACTGCGCTCGACAACATCCTCAGCGCAGCGCGTGTCGAGGTCGAGTTCTTCGCCGGCCATCCGAACTTCCTGCACCTGCATCTTCGCGATGGCCTCAGCTGGGGCACCGCCACCACCCTGATCGACGCCGGCCGCGGCGAACAGCGTGAGGTCTGGCGTAGCGGCATGGACATGATCACCCGCGCCGCCGAGGCCGCAATCGAAGCCGGCGAGATCACCCGACTGCGGCCGGCAGTCGTTGCCTCCCTGGTGATCTCGGCCCTGCAGATCTGGTTGACCGACTGGGTCGCCGACGACTGCCGCCAGCCGGTCGAGGCGCTGGCCGAAGAAGTCGTCGCGCACCTGCGTCGCTGCCTGACGGCTTGAGATCAGCCCCCGAACAGGTCCATCAGGTCGAAGCTGGGGGTGCTCGCGATCAGGTCCGCCATGTTCGCCCACTGCTGAGTCGCCTGCTCACCCAGTTCGGTGGGCCAGGCGTCGGTGGCGGTCAGGATCGCCGTCGCGAAGTCGTCCCGGGCGTTGAGCAGCCCGGCCAGGATGCTGGTGTTGGGATCGAACAGCGCGTCGTTGATGGCCGGGATCAGCAGCTGCGGCATCACCACCGACAGTGCGGTCTGGGCCAGCGCCAGCGTGATCGGCATATTGATGTCGCTGGCCAGCAGCGGCAGGTTGTTCCACACCGCTGTCAGGCTTTCCACCGGGTGGTCCATGATGCTGTTCCACACCGCATCCCAATTCGGGCTGAGCGCGTCGGTGAACCGCAGCGCGATCGGGGTGAAGGGCTCATGGCCGAACACGGCCTCGTAATTCTCGTCGCCCATCAGGCCCTGCAACCCGTTCATCAGCAGGTTCTGCAACACCCAGTCGGGCTGGGCGTGCATCCGCGACACATCCAGGCCGTAGCCGTAGGACAGCACCCGCTGCGCCATGTCGGCGGCGAATTCCTCCGGGCTGACGGTGGGGGTGTCCTCCGGTAGGACGCCGGCCAGGTCGCTGAGCTGCACCACCTGCGTCTCCACGCTCAGGCCGAGCGCATTGTCGGGGTCGGTGACGTTCTCGAACCGGGCGAAGATCTCACCCGTGTTGATTCCGCCGGTGTCCAGCCAGTTGGCCACACCCGGGTTGGTGCCGCTGATGACGTAATAGGTGTAGCCGTCCTCGGCGTGGTAGGTGGTGGTGTGGTTGAGCGTGGTCTGCGCCATCACGTAGGGCAACGCGCCACCGTAGACATTCATCAACTCGATACCGCTGTAGGCCGCATCCACCGTCGGCACCTTCACGACCAGTGCCTCACCGGGATCCAATGCGAAGTTGCCGCCGGTGACGACCGCGCTCTCCAGCCCGGCGCCGTAACTGGTCTGCGGACTCAAGTCGAACATGGTGTTGGCCGGAACGTTCATGCCCACCGACGCCCCGCCCTCGATGGCGCGGGTGTTGAACGGGCCGATCACCTGAGCGAAGGCACTGAACAGCGTGGTGAGCATCGAGTCGACGGAGGTGATGCCGCCCGGCTGCTCCAGCGTGGCCCCGACCGGATCGTCGCTGGGGAAGAACCCGCCCTCGGGGATGGCGAAGAACGGCGGGCAGTCGGCCACACATTGCAGGGTGACGTGACCGGGGCCCTTCGCCCAGTCGCCGAGCATGTCCCGGATCAGCAGCGAAGCGGCGCCGCCGACGGTGGCGTCGGTGGAATCCATGAAGTTGACGGCGCCCTCCGGCGCCTCCGGCCCGATGTACACCGTGAAGGTGCCGTCGGGGTTGACCACCAGCCCGTGACCCATTTCCAGATTCTCGATGGCCTGCGCCGACCCGCCGGTAATGGCCTGGGTGCTGATCACGAAATGCTCGGTCCCCCCGCCCAGGGTCCCGTTCAGCACATAAGTCGCACCCGGCGCCAAACCGGCGGTCACCCGGTAGTAGATGTCGGGCGTGAAGAAATCGAAGTACTGGCGGGGGTCGGCGGCGTTGCCCGCGATCACCTCGGGCGATTGGAAAAAGACCCCGTTGAACAGTTGGGTGACGCGTGACAGGCCGGCGCTGAGCAACTGGTAGTTGGTGTTCTGCAGCATCGTCATCAGGTTGTCTTCGCTGCCGGGCACCGCGTAGTCGAGTTCCATATTGACGCCGACGAGCCGCTGCATCTCCGCGATCAGCTCATCGATCGCCGGCTGAAACCCAGCCGTCGACGTCAACGCCACCGCCGGCGTGGTCCGGGCGGTGACCGCCGGGGTGCCCACCACCATCGACAGCGCGGTGCCCACTGCTGCTGTGGCGAACCCGTACCGCCGGATTAGGCCGCAACGGTCGCCTTCGGTGCTCCCGGTCATCTGCACGGCCACTCCTTCGGATTGAGCTCTCATTATTTGCACATCGAATTAATGGCGAACTCTCATTCGGGACCCTACGTCGGTATCCCAAGGCGTGCAACAGCTCACACCCGAATTCCGCTACTGGTGTCGCGAAACCCTTTGATATGCCATCGGCCGGTGGCGCCGGGTAGGTTGCGCTGCATGTTCAAGCGATGGGTTTCTGCGTTCGGCGCGGTGACGACCGCTCTGACCTTGACGGGATGCGGGCTGACCGTGACCAAGGCCGGCCCGGACCCGCTGGCACACCTGGCGCCGCGCAGCACCCCCAACGGCATGGTGTTGGTGTCGCCGGATAACTTCGTGCGGGCCGTCACCGACCAGGAGTTCACCAACGTCGTCAATGAGAACGGTTTCGGTCGGTTCTTCCACATGCGTGAGCTCACCCCGATCGACCGGCAGCTGGTGGTGCGATCCAACCGGGACACCCTGTATTCGGCGGCGGTGTTCGACCTGCAGGCGGCTCCGGTGACGATCACCCTGCCCGACCCCGGTGAGCGGTACATGTCGGCGCAGGTGATCAACCAGGACGAGTACGTCACCGACATGTTCTACGGCAGCGGCGAGCACACCCTCGACCAAGACCACGTCGGCACCCGCTACGTGATGATCACCGTCCGCATCCTGGCCAACCCCAAGGACCCCGATGACCTGCGGGCAGCACACCGCTTGCAGGACCAGATCACCGTGGCCCAGCAGGAGTCCGGAACCTTCGAGGTCCCCCGGTGGGATCCGGTCAGCCAGAAGAAGGTCAGCGACGCGCTGCTGGTGCTGGCCGAGACCATCCCCGACACCCGCGGCATGTTCGGCAGCTTGGCCGACACCGACCCGGTGCGGCACTTGATCGGCGCCGCAGCGGCCTGGGGCGGCAGCCCGGAGACTGAGGCGCTGTACCTGAACGTCACCCCGGCCCGCAACGACGGCAACACGGTGTATCGGCTGACCGTCAAGGACGTCCCGGTGAGTGCCTTCTGGTCGGTCAGTGTCTACAACAAGAACGGCTATTTCACCGAGAATCCGCAGCAGGCCTACTCGGTCAACGACGTCACCACGACGAAGGCCGATGACGGATCGGTGACCATACAGTTCGGCGGCTGCTCGGCTGATGTCGTCAACTGCCTGCCGGTCACGCCGGGATGGAACTACCTGGTCCGGCTCTATCAGCCCGAGCAGGAGATGCTGTCCGGGAAGTGGGCGTTCCCCGAGGCGCAGCCGACGGAGACGGCCGGCGACCGGACCACCCCGACGCCCACGGCATCCGCCCCCGCACCGCCGGCGCGTCCGCCACGCTGACGGCATGGCGGCGGCCCGGCGCCGCCACCGTTAGTCTGCAGATTGTGGTGATCATCAGGCAGTCGCCGGGCTAGGTGACGGCGACACAGCACGCCTACTTCGCGTACGGGTCCAACCTGTGCGCACAGCAGATGGCGCGCCGCTGCCCCGAAGCGTCGGATCCTCGCCCGGCGACGCTGGCCGACCATGACTGGCTGATCAATCAGCGCGGTGTGGCCACCGTCGAGCCGTTTCCCGGATCGCGGGTGCACGGGGTGGTGTGGCGGGTGTCCGATCGCGACTTGGCCGCGCTGGACAGCGCCGAAGGTGTCCCGGTGCGCTACCGCCGCGACCGGCTGACCATCGACACCAGCGACGGTTCGTCGCCGGCGTGGGTCTATATCGATCATCGGGTGCAGACCGGTGCGCCGCGCGACGGTTATCTGGAGCGCATCATCGGCGCGGCCGTCCAGCATGGGCTTCCGCCGGCATGGATCGAGTTTCTGCGGCGCTGGGATCCGATCCAATGGCCGCTGCGCCTTCCGGCCGCCGAAGAAGCCGGACCGCAGTCGCTTTCGGCGTTGCTGGCCGAACCCGACGTCATCGAGGACAGTCGGCTGCGGTCGCGGTTCGGCTTCCTGGCCATTCACGGCGGGGGCTTGGAGCAGATGACCGACGTGATCGCCGAACGCGCCGCCGACGCGGCCGGGGCATCGGTGTATCTGGTGCGGCACCCCGACGGGTATCGGCGGCACCTGCCGTCGACGCGTTATCTCGCCGCGGAGTCCCCGCGGCTCACCGAATTTCTCGACCATGTCGACGTCGTGGTGTCGCTGCACGGCTACGGCCGGATCGCACGCAGTACCCAGCTGCTGGCCGGTGGCCGTAACCGCCGCCTGGCCGAGCACCTCGCCCGCTGCCTGGTGCTGCCCGGTTATCAGGTGATCACCGACCTCGAGGCGATCCCGGTGGGGTTGCGCGGCCTGCATCCGGCGAACCCGGTCAATCAGGTCCGCGGCGGCGGGGCCCAACTGGAACTGTCGCCGCGGGTCCGGGGGATCAGTCCGCGCAGCCAACCGCCCGGCCCGGACGGCCTGTCGCCGGTCACGTCGGCGCTGGTGCGAGGCTTGGTGCTGGCGGCCCAGTCCTGGGATTAGGAGGTAGGTGGTGGTGGACAGGCGGTTTCGCTTCGGTGTCGGCGTGCACGCGATCAGGTCCGCGACCGCGCTGGCCGAGACCGCGCGGCGGCTGGAGGGGTTCGGGTTCGATGTTCTCCACGTGCCCGATCACCTCGGCGCCCCGGCCCCCTTCCCCGCGTTGGTGGCGGCCGCCGCGGCCACCACCAGCATCCGGCTGGGCACGTATGTGCTCAACGCCTGTTTTTACAAGCCGGCCCTGTTGACCCGCGACATCGCCGACACCGACCTGCTGTCCGGCGGTCGGCTGGAGGTCGGCCTGGGCGCCGGGTATGTCCGGGCGGAGTTCGAAGCCGCCGAACTACCGTTCCCGACGGCCGCACGCCGCATCGCCTACCTGGAACACCTCACGACGTATGTGGCGACTCACCAGCCGGACGTGCCCATCCTCATCGCCGGCAGCGGCGACCGACTGCTCACCGTGGCGGCACGGCACGCCGGCATCATCGGACTGACCGGGGCACGGGTGGCCGGCGCGGATGACGCACTGGCGGAGCGCGTGGCCTTCGTCCGCGCCGCCGCCGGCGATCGGTTCGACACGCTGGAACTGAATCTCGCCATCACGGCTGTGCCCACCGATGCCTCCGGGATGCCCGACCTGTCGCTGACTCGCCGATTCGCCCCGACCCTGTCGGATCAGGAACTGCTGGCCATGCCCGCCGTGCTGTCGGGGTCACCGCACGAGATGGCCGACACGCTACGGGAATACCGCCGGCGCTACGGGGTGAGCTACTTCACCGTGCAGCAGCACCACGCCGAAGCCTTCGCGAAGGTCATCGCCGCGCTGCGGTGACCCGGAGTCGCCGCCGAGCGATCCCGCGGCGTCAGCAGGAGCCCGGCCAGCCCGCCAACGCCACGTCGGCCAGCGCGTGCAGATCGGCACGACTGACTCCGCCTCGTGCCTGGATTGCGATGCCCTGACACACCGTGGCGATCCAGCGGGCAAGCAGCAGGGTGTCGACGCCGGACAGCTCGCCGTCGGCCACCGCCGCGTCGAATCGCTGCGCGAGCCGGCGCACCGACGCCTCCCGCATTTCGGCCACTCCCGGGCCGTCGTCGACGGTGAAACAGCCGCGCGGGTTGCCGCTGACGGCGTCGGCCGCCCCGTGGACCACCGCTGCGGCGACGCTGCGGGCGGTCGGCAGCGCGAGCGCCTCGACCAGGTAGCCGCCCGGCCCCGCGACGTACCGCTGCATCGCTCGCTCGTACAGCTGCTCCTTGCAGCCGAACTCCGCGTAGATGCTGCGGCGGTTGACCCCGGTCGCGGCGCTGATGTCGGAGATCGAGACGCCGTCGAAGCCGTGGGCCCAGAACAGCTTCATCGCCTCGTGCTCGACTTGATCGGGGTCGAACTCGCGTGGCCGGCCCACCGCCATCGCGCCCCGCCTCTCTGTGACTCCGACCACACCGGGAATGCATTCGCTTCGGAACGGCCTTGAGCTCATAGTACTAAGTAACACGTCGGTTCGTAATTAGCTGAAAGGCCACGACATGAGCACAGCACCCCTGACGGGACGGCGGGCACTGGTCACCGGAGGTTCCCGCGGCATCGGTGCGGAGACCGTACGGCGATTGACCGCCGACGGCGCCGCGGTGGCGTTCACGTATTCGGCATCGGCGGCCGAGGCCGACAAGGTCGTCGCCGAGGTCACCGCCAACGGCGGAAAGACGGTCGCCATCCAGGCCGACTCCGGCGATCCCGCCCAGGTGGTGGCCGCGGTCGAGCAGGCCGCCACCGAACTCGGCGGGCTGGACGTGCTGGTGAACAACGCCGCCGTCGCGCACGGGGCGCTGGTCGATGACTTTCCGGCCGAGCAGTTCGACCGCCTCGTGGCGGTCAACATCGGCGGAATGTTCTGGGCGACACGGACCGCGGTGAAGCACCTGGGTGAGGGCTCGCGGATCATCAACATCGGCAGCATCAACGCCGATCGGATTCCGACCGCCGGGTTCTCGGTATACGGCATGACCAAGGGCGCGGTGGCGTCGTTCACCAGGGGCCTGGCACGCGAACTCGGACCACGCGGCATCACCGTCAACAACGTGCAACCGGGCCCGATCGACACCGACGCCAACCCCGACAACGGCGGCGCCTTCCCCGAGGGCTTGAAGAAGCTCATGCCGCTCGGCCGCTACGGGCACGTCAACGATGTCGCCGCCATCGTGAGCTTTCTCGCCGGCCCCGAGTCCGGATTCGTCACCGGCGCGAACTGGAACGTCGACGGCGGTTTCACCGTGTAGCCGCCGGGGCCGGAGCTCAGCCTCGACGCCCCGCCGACACCAGCGCCCACACCGAGCAGCCCAGTGCGCCGACCACGCTGACCGCGCCGATGTACAGCCCGTAGCCCGCGGTGATCGGCGCGACGACGTTGAGCCGGTAGAACGCCACGCCCAACGCGACGATGGCCAGTGAGACCACCAGTGCGGCAACCGATGCCAGTCTGCTGAACAGCCCACGGCCGATCATCGCACCGGCCACCAGCAGCACGGCGGCCAGCAGCACGATCAACTGGCCGACGCCGAAGCGGGGCGGCAAGGCGATACTGCCGGCGGTGCCGCCGATCGCGCTGGCACGCCCTCCCCCGTGGGCCGAGGTGGTCAGCCAGGGCAGCCACGCACTGACCGACAGGATCGCAGCAAACAGTGCGACGAGCCAGCCCGGGTGTACGCGAGTCATGTTGTGACACTAGCCCGCATCGACGCGCTCGCCGTGGCCGCGACTGCCCCGGTAACGGGATGGCATGGCGCCCAACCGCTCAAGCCGGCGCGAACACCGTGACGAACTTCTGCAGCGACTCGTTGATGTCGCTCTTCAGCGCGGCGGCCACCAGCATGCCGATCGGCCCGAACAGCGCCGGTCCGCCCAGGTGGACATCGAAGCTGACCTTGGAGCCGTCGCCGGCCGGGGTGACCTTGGCGAGCAGCTTGATCTTGACCCCGCCCTTGCCGTCGCCGTTGAGGGTCATCCCCGTCGGCGGTTTGTAGTTCACGATCGTCCACTTGATCCGGTTGGGCATGCCTTTGACCTCGACGATCGACTCGAGTGTCGTGCCCTTCTCCAGGGTTTCGGGCAGCACGCTGCGCCACACCCGGTGGATGGTCAGCCACTCCTTGTAGCGCGACAAATCCGAGGCGTGCCCCCAGGCCTCCTCGGGAGGAAGTGGGACGTCGATGGAGCCGGAGAGCTTGGCCATGTGATTCTGTTCCCTTCTTGTCCCGGTTATCGCGTGTTCATCGCTGGGTCAGTGTGATCGCTGGGTCATTGTGTTCGTTGCCGACTCTCGCCACAACTTGGGTCGCTCGCCGAGCATGGCGCCGCGCGCCCACCACACCGCCTCGATGGCGACCGCACCGACTGCCCCGACACCGAGTGCCAGCGACGTCAGTGCCACATTGGAGGGATCCAGCAGGAACTTCTCCCGGGCCAGCGGGATCGCGAAGATGCCCACATAGGCCAGGCCACAGCAGATCACCAGCGTCAGCCGCCACCACTGATACGGCCTCGCCACGACGGCCAGCACCCACCCGGCGGTGGTCAGCAGGGTGATCAGGGCCGTGGTGGAGGCCTGGATCTGCTGCACCGATGTGGCTTCACTGCCGCGGTAGGCCAATAGGTATGAGGTGAACGTGGCGATGCCGACCACCAGGCCGGCCGGCAGCGCCCCGCTCATCACTCGCTGTACGAATCCGGGGTTCGCCCGTTCGTTGTTGGGCGCCAGCGACAGGATGAACGCCGGGATGCCGATGGTGAACCAGGCGGCGACGGTGACGTGGATCGGCTGAAACGGGTACAGCAGCGGCTCGGTGCCGAACAGCGCCGAAGCCAACCCGACCAGGCCGACCAGCAGAGCGAGCAGAACCGAATACACCGTCTTGGTCAAGAACAGGTTCGCCACCCGTTCGATGTTGCCGATCACTCGGCGGCCCTCGCCCACCACGTAAGGCAAGGTGGCGAACTTGTTGTCCAGCAATACGATCTGCGCCACCGAGCGTGCCGCCGAGCTCCCCGCGCCCATCGCGACACCGATATCGGCGTCTTTGAGCGCGAGCACATCGTTGACGCCGTCACCGGTCATGGCCACGGTGTGGCCATGGGCCTGCAGGGCGCGCACCATGGCGCGCTTCTGATCCGGGCGAACCCTGCCGAACACGGTGTGCTCGTCCAGCGCGTCGGCCAACCGGTCCGGCTCGGGCGGCAGCTTGCGAGCGTCCACCGCATCCCCGTTCAATCCCAGCTCGCCGGCCACCGCGGCTACCGAGACGGCGTTGTCACCGGAGATCACCTTCACCGAGACCCCCTGCTCGGCAAAATATTCCAACGTGGGCCGGGCATCCGGCCGGATCTTCTGCTCCAGCACCACCAGCGCGGCCGGAGTGACCTGCCCCGGTGCGTCCGGGTGATCGACGGGCAGGTCGCCGATCCCCAGCAACAGCACCCGCAAACCCCTCGCCCCGATCCGCTCGGCCTGTTCGGCCGGCGCCGACGACGGCTCGAGCAGCACGTCCGGAGCCCCGATGATCCAGTTACCGTGTTCGCCGTATGAGACACCGCTCCACTTGGCAGACGACTTGAACGGTTCGAAGGCGTTCGCCACCCAACCCGGCGACGTCGGGAACGCCGCGGCAATGGCCTGCATGCTGGCGTTGGGCCTGGCGTCGTCGGCGGCCAGCGCCGCCAGCGCACGATGCACTGGAAGACCTGCGCCACCGTCGAATTCGATGACCTCCGAGATCTGCATGCCGTTCTCGGTCAGCGTGCCGGTTTTGTCCGTGCAGACGACGTCGACGCGGGCCAGCCCCTCGATCGCCGGCAGTTCCTGCACCAGGCACTGCCGCCGTCCCAGCCGGATCACCCCGACCGCGAATGCCAGCGACGTCATCAGCACCAAGCCCTCGGGAACCATCGGCACCAGCGCCCCGACCATCGCCAGCACCGAGGCCCGCCAGCCCACGTCCGTGGTGAACAACTGCGTGTAGATGATCAGCAGCCCGGCCGGGATGAGCAGATAGGTAATGAACTTCAGAATCTGGTCGATGCCGTTGCGCAGTTCGGATTTCACCAGGGTGAACTTGGTGGCCTCCTCGGCCAGCTTGGCGGCGTAAGCCTCGCCGCCGACCCGGGTAGCCCGGTAGGCGCCGCTGCCGGAGATCACGAAACTGCCCGACATCACGTGGGCACCGATGCTCTTGGCGATCGGCTCGGCTTCACCGGTCAGCAGCGATTCGTCGACCTCCAGATCGGACGCCTCGACGACATCGCCGTCGACGACGATCTGGTCACCGGGACCGAGTTCGATGACGTCGTCGAGCACCACCTCCCTTGGCGGCAGCTCTGCCGTCCCGGATTGCCTGCGCACCACCGGTTTCGCCTGCCCGACAATGGCCAGCTTGTCCAGCGTCTGCTTGGCGCGGATCTCCTGGACCATGCCGATGACACTGTTGAAGACGATCAGCAGTCCGAACAGCCCGTTGATCAGCGAACCGGTGGTGAGCACGATGGCGAACAGCACGCCCAGGATCGCATTGATCCGGGTGAAGACGTTGGCCCGGACGATCTCGTGCAGACTGCGCGCGGCACGCACCGGAATGTCGTTGGTCTGGCCGTCGGCGACCCGCTGGGCGACGTCGTCGTCGCTGAGCCCCGCGGCGGCCCGCGCGACGGTCAAGACCGCCACCACGGCTCGATGTCGCCGGCCGCCGGCCGGATCCGCTCGCCCGGACGCGGGACGGCCACCGCCACCCCGGCCGGCTCGGCAGCGGCCAGCAACCGTTCCACCGGCTCATCCCAGCGATGCGGCGCAAGCCGGAACGTGCACCAGTGGATCGGCACCAGCGTCGCACCGTCGACGTCCAAGTGCGCCCGGACGGCCTCCTCGGGGTTCATGTGCACGTCCGGCCAGGCGGTGTTGTAGGCGCCGATCGGCAACAGGGTCATGTCGAACGGACCGTGGTCGGCGCCGATCTGCCCGAAGCTGCCGGTGTAGCCGGAGTCGCCGCCGAAGTAGACCCGATGATCGGGCCCGGCGATCACCCAGGAGGCCCACAGCGTCATGTTGCGGGTCAAGAACCGGCCGGAGAAGTGGCGGGCCGGCGTGCACACCAACGTGAGTTCGCCCAACGAAACCTGCTCATCCCAATCGAGTTCGACAACCCGGTCAGCGGGAATGCCCCACGCCCGCAGGTGCGCACCGACGCCCAGTGGAACCACGAACGGCGCCCGCTGGCTGCGGGCCAGCGCGGTGACGGTGTCGATGTCGAGATGGTCATAGTGGTCATGGCTGATGACGATCGCATCGACCGCGGGCAGCGCCGACAACTCCACCGGCGGCGGATGCAACCGCTTGGGGCCGACGGCATCCGACGGCGAACAACGCTCACTCCACACTGGATCGGTCAGCACCCGGTAGCCGTCGACCTCGATCAGCGCGGTGGCGTGGCCCAGCCAGGTGACCGTCAGTGGTTCGGCGGCGCCGGCGAAGTCGGGGACCACCAGCGGGACCGGCGCCACCGGCCGGCTCGCGCCGCGGTCGGCGAACAGCTCCCGCAGCATCAGCCGCTGTTGTTCGCGATCCATGTTGACCATCGAGGCACGCTCGATGTTGTGGAAGACCCCGTCGCGGTAATGCCTGGAGCGGCCGGCAACCGCGTCGATGGCGTGCGGTGCGGCACCCAGGGCCCCGGGCGTGCCGCGCAGCGCACGAACGGTCCATCCGCCGGCGGCCAAGGACGCGGTGGCGGCGGCCAGCCGAACCACACCGCGCAACATGTTGCCGAGTCTAGGGCGGTGACCGGCGGTTTCCGGATCCGTGGCGTTTGCGCTCACCGCGGGCTCCGGTCAGGCGCCCTGGAACTTCGGCGGCCGCTTCTCGATGCGGGCCAGCTGCGCCTCGACCACGTCCTGGCTGGCCCAGGCCCGGTCGAACAGTTCCTTGTGCTCCGGCGTCTGTTCCTGGTAGGCGCCGTCATCGTTGAGCACCCGCTTGGCGTGCTGCAGGGCGAGCGGCGCCAGCCCGGCGATCTCCTGCGCCCAGGCCTGCGCGTCGGCAACGGTGCCCAGCCGGTTGGCCATGCCGGTCAGCAGCGCCACGTCGGCGGGCAGCTTCTCCGCGGTGAGCATCATCGCCCGGGCCCGCCCGTAGCCGACCAATGAGGTCAGCCGACGGATGCTCCAGTTGTCCAGTGCCAGGCCGTACTTGGCGACCGGGAACTGGAAGAACGCCTCGGGGGCCACCACCCGCAGGTCGCAGACCATCGCCAGTTGCAGACCGGCACCGATCGCGGCGCCGTTGATCGCGCCGATCACCGGCAGCGGGACGTCGCCGATGCTCTGGTGCAGGGCGCGCAGCTTGTCGGGGTAGTCGGCGGCGAACGCATCGCCGGACAGATCCGCGCCGGCACAGAACACGCTGCCCTGCCCGGTCAGCACGATCGCGCGGACGTCGTGGCTGGCGGCGTCGACGATCGCCTCCCGCAGTTCGGTGACAAGCTGGGAGTTCAGCGCGTTGCGCCGTTCGGGACGTTGCAGCTCGATCGTGGTGACGGCTTCGTCGCGGGTAACACCGATCATGACGCACCAGCCTAATTAGGCTCGTGGTGTGAGCAGGATCGGGGCCGATGAACTACGGGACGCGGTATTGGACCACGGCTCGTTCATCAGCTGGGATGACGAGCCGCTGGCATTGCCGGTCAGCGACGATTACGCCGCCGAACTGGCCGCCGCCCGGGCCGCCACCGGCCGCGACGAGGCGGTCATCACCGGCGAGGGCCGGGTGGGCGGGCGCCGGGTCGCGGTGATCGCCAGCGACTTCGACTTCCTGGCCGGCTCGATCGGGGTGGCGGCCGCCGAGCGGATCACCACCGCGATCGAGCGGGCCACGGCCCAGCGGCTGCCGCTGCTGGCCTCTCCGAGCTCGGGCGGCACCCGGATGCAGGAGGGCACCGTCGCCTTCCTGCAGATGGTCAAGATCGCCGCCGCCATCGAGCTGCACAAACGCGCCCACCTGCCCTACCTGGTCTACCTGCGCCACCCCACCACCGGTGGGGTGTTCGCCTCCTGGGGCTCACTCGGGCACATCACGCTCGCCGAGCCGGGGGCGCTGGTGGGCTTCCTGGGTCCGCGGGTCTACGAACAGCTCTACGGCGCACCGTTCCCGCCTGACATCCAGACCGCCGAGAACCTTCAGGCCCACGGCGTGATCGACGGCGTGATCCCGGTGAAGTGGCTGCGGCGCACCTGCGCCCGGGCGTTGAAGGTGATGCTCGACGAACCCCCGGCGCCACCCGCGAGCCCGGCCTGCGAGCCGATACCCGATCTGCCGGCCTGGGACTCGGTGTGCGCGTCGCGCCGCCCGGATCGGCCCGGCGTCGGTTTTTTGCTGCGACACGGCGCCACCGAACAGGTGTTCTTGTCGGGCACGGGAAGCGCCGAGCGGGGCGCCACCATGCTGCTGGCGCTGGCCCGTTTCGGCGGTCAGCCCGCCGTGGTACTGGGGCAGCGGCGGGGCCCGGACCGGCTCACCGACCCGATCGCGCTGCGCGACGCCCGGCGCGGCATGGCGTTGGCCGACGACTTGCAACTGCCGCTGGTGCTGGCCATCGACACCCCGGGGCCCGCGTTGTCGGTGGATGCCGAGCAGGGCGGGCTGGCAGGCCAGATCGCGGCGTGCCTGGCAGAGCTGGTCACGCTGCGGGTGCCGACGGTGTCGGTGCTGCTCGGTCAGGGCAGCGGCGGGCCCGCGTTGGCGATGGTGCCGGCGGATCGGGTGCTGGCGGCGACGCACGGCTGGCTGGCACCGCTACCCCCGGAGGGCGCCAGCGCCATCGTCTTCCGCGATACCGAGCACGCCCCGGAGCTCTCGGCCGCACAGGGCATCCGCTCGGCGGATCTGAAAGCGCACGGGATCGTCGACGTAATCGTGGCCGAGCGGCCAGATGCCGCCGACGAGCCGATCGACTTCGCCAAACGGATGTCGCGGGCCATCGCCGGGGCACTCGACGCGTTGCGGCGAGTGCCGGCCGAGCAGCGGATGGCAGCCCGCCTACAGCGCTACCGCCGGATCGGGCTGCCGGGCTGAGGGCACTAGCCGGTGATCATCGCCACGGCGATTCCCGCCAGCGCCATTCCCATCACCTGTCGGAGCCGCACCCGCTCCCCCAGTAGGAGGACCGCCAGGATCACGGTGGCAGCCGGGTACAGCGAAATCAGCACGCTGGCCAATGACAACAGTGCGTGCTTCAAGGCGAACAGCATGGTGACGTTGGCGGCAGTGTCGAGCAGCGCGATCAGGAACGCCAGCCGCAGCGGCGTCCCCGTCGGCACCCGTAGATTACGGCTGGTCGCCGCCACCACGATCACCAAGATGGTGGCCGCACCACGTGCGAACAACAACGGCCACAGCCCGGAATCCGACGGAGTGCGATCCAAGAAGACGAAGTTCAGCCCCAAAGCCACCCCCGAGGCGACCGTCAGCCAGAGCACGCCGCGGGTGAGGCCCGGACGGTGGACGCCGTCGTCGCCGGAGTGCCAGCTGATCAACACCACCGCACCCAACGCCACCGCGATGCCCGCACTGGCGAGCATGCCGGGCCGCTCCCCCAGCACCCGTCCGATGCACACCGGCACACTGGCATCCACCACCGCCGCCAGCGGCGAGACCACCGAGATCGGGCCGGCCGCCATCGCCGCGTAGAACCACCAGATACCCAGGGCCTGGCTGAGCCCGCCGAGCGCGCCGAGCATGACGGCGCCCGGCGTGATGTGGCCGCCGCCGATCATCGCGAGCGCTCCCAGCATCACCATCGAGACCGGGGTGGACACCAGCACCACCCGCAGTGCGGCGACCCGGCGCGACGCGACGCCGCCGACGAAGTCGCTGATCCCGAAACTGGTGGCTGACGCCAACGCCAGCCCCTGGGCGGCCGGCGAGCCGATCACCCCGCAACCTTGGCGTCAGATGTGTCCATCACGGCGAGAAGTGTAAGCGCGCAGCGGTGTCCGACCCGCGGCTCTGACCGCCGCCAACAGGGCGTTTGCACGCCGTTTCATTAGAATTCGGCTGCGCTTAAGCCAACGAGCGCCGCCAGGCGTCATGCAAGGCGGCGTAATGCCCCCCGGCACGGATCAGATCGGCCGGTGGCCCGTCTTCGACGACGGTGCCGTCCTCGATCACCAGCACCCGGTCGGCGATCTCGACGGTGGAGAGCCGGTGGGCGATCACCAGCGCGGTCCGCCGGGCCAACACCGTGCGCAGCGCCTGTTGCACCATCCGCTCGCCGGGAATGTCCAGCGCCGAGGTCGCCTCGTCCAGAATCAGCACCGCCGGATCGGCGAGAAACGCTCGCGCGAATGCGACCAGCTGACGCTGGCCCGCCGACAGCCGTCCGCCGCGCTTGGCCACGTCGGTGTCATAGCCGTCCGGCAGGGCGGCGATGAACGCCGCGGCGCCCACGCCGGCCGCGGCGGCGACCACCTCGGCGTCGGTCGCCTCGGGACGGCCGAACCGGATGTTGTCGGCGAGCGTCCCGGAGAACAAGAAGTTCTCCTGGGTCACCATCACCACGTGCCGGCGCAGCTCCGCCTGCGTGAGATCACGCAGGTCGACACCGTCGAGCGTCACCGAGCCCGCTGCCGGGTCGTGGAACCGGGCGATCAGCTTGGCGATGGTGGTCTTGCCCGCACCGGTGCTGCCGACCAGCGCCACCGTCTGGCCGGCCGGGATGCTCAACGACAGTCCGTCCAGCACCGGCGCATCGGCCCGGTAGCCGAAACACACGTCGCGCAAGGCGATCTCGCCGCGCACCTCTGCGAGGGTGACCGGAGCGTCGGGGTCGGCTACTCCGGGTTTCTCGGCGAGCACCGCGGCCAGCTTCTCCAGCGCCGCGGTCGCCGACTGGAAGGTGTTGAGGAATTGGGTGATCTCCTGCATCGGGTCGAAGAACATCCGCAGGTAGAGCAGGAACGCGGTGAACGTCCCGATCGTCATGTGCCCGTGCAGGACTCGCCAGCCGCCGTAGAGCACCACCATCCCGGTGGTGAGGTTGCCGACCAGTTTGACACCGGGCGAGAAGACGGCGACCAGTTTGAACGCCTTCTCATTGACGGCGCGGTAGCGGTCGGCGACTCCGGCGAACAGTTCGGCGTTGCGTACTTCGCGCCGGTAGGCCTGCACCGCCCTGATACCGGTCATGGTCTCGACGAACTGCACGATCACCCGCGCGGCGTGTTCGCGCACCGCGGTATAGGTCTTCGACGACTCGGCCCGAAACCAGCGCAGCAACGCCACCAGCACCGGGAAGGCGCCCAAACACATCAGGCCCAGCCGCCAGTCCAGCACGACCAGCAGCACCGCGGTGCCGGCCAACGTCAGCACGGCACTGACCAGGCTGTCGAACCCGCCCAGCAGCATCTCCTGGATCGCGTCGACGTCGTTGGTCAGCCGGCTGACCACCCGCCCCGAGGTGTAGCGGTCGTGAAAGCCGACGTCGAGGCGCTGGAAGTGCCGGAACACCCGTCGCCGTAGCTCCAGCAGCACCCGCTGGCCGATCTTGCCCGACCACTGCAGGAAAAGCATGCGGCTGCCGGCCTGCACGAGCACCACCGCACCCAGCGCGGCGATGATCGCCGTCAGCACTGCCGTCGAGCCGTCGGCGGCGATGGGCGGGATTCCCCGGTCGATACCGCGCTGCGCCAGAATCGGAACCGCAAGGCGGGCAGCGTTTTCCACCACAACGATCAACGCCAGCAATACGACTGCGACGCGGTAGGGGCGCAGCAGCGACCACAGCAGGCCGCGCGCTGCGGCCCGGCCGGCGACGGCCGTCACCGCCGTGCCCACTCGACGAGGTGCTCGGCGCCGTCATCGAGCTCGTCGTCGGCGGCCAGCAGGTAGCGGTACCGCGGCACCGTCGCCAGCAGTTCGGCATGGGTTCCGACCGCTGTGATCCTGCCGTGCTCCAGCAACGCCACCCGGTCGGCCAGCGCCACGGTCGAGGCCCGGTTGGCGACCACGATCGCGGTGATCGACGGCCGACCGTCGGCGCCGCGCAGCACCCGGCGCAACGCCGCCGTCACGGCGGCCTCGGTGTGCACATCCAGTGCCGACAGGGTGTCGTCGAGCACCAAGACCGCCGGCGCGGCCACCAGGGCCCGCGCCAGCGACAGCCGTTGACGCTGCCCACCCGACAGGCTCATCCCCTGTTCACCGATGCGGGTGTCGAGGCCGCACGGCAGGTCATAAACGAATCCCGCCGACGCCACCTCCAGGGCGCGGGCCAGCTCCGCGTCGGTCGCCTCGGGCCGACCCAGCCGCAGGTTCTCGGCCACCGACATGGAGAACAGCGTGGGGTCGTCGAACGCGGTGATCACCGCCGAACGCAACGCGGCCAGCGTCAGCGAACGGATGTCCCGCCCGCCGATCAGGATCTGCCCCTCATCGGCGTCGTAGAGCCGCGACAGCAGCATCGCCAGCACCGACTTGCCGGATCCGGTGGCGCCCACCAGCGCGATGGTCTCGCCGGCTTCGACGGTGAGATCGACCCCGCGCAGCACCCACGAGCCGTCGGGACCCGAATCGCCGAAGCGGAACCCGACATCGCGCAGCTCCAGTCGCCCGGACGGCGGCACCGGATCGTCGCCGTCGGTGATCTCGATCGGCGCGTCGAAGATCTCGGTGACCCGGTCGGCCGCGGTCATCGCCTCCTGGGTGGCCGACAGCAGAAAGCCCAACGACGACACCGGCCAGACCAGCGACAGCATCAAGGTGATGAAGGCGACCAGGGTGCCCATCGTGACCTGGTGGTGTCCGGCCGCGTACGCACCGACCGCCAGCACCACGATCAGCGTGAGGTTGGGGATCACCTCCAGCAGCGTCCAGAACTTCGACGTCACCACCACCTTGTCGACGCCCAGGTCGCGCAGCCTCTCGGCCTGCGCGTCGAACCGGGCGAACACGTGGTCCTCGCGGCCGAACGCCTTGATCGTGCGCAGCCCCACCGCCGATTCCTCGACATCGGTGGCCAGCTGGCCCGCCTGGTCCTGCGCCCGCCGCGACAGCCGGGTGTATTGGCGCCGGAAGTGCTGCACCGTCAGCGTCACCGGCACCATCGACACGCAGGCGAGCATGCCCAGCGGCCAGTACAGCAGCAGCAGGATGGTCGTCACCGCGACGATCTGCAACGTGTTGAGCACCAGGAACACCAGAACGAATGCCAGAAACCGGCGGATGGTGGCCAGGTCGTTCATGATCCGCGACAGCAGCTGCCCGGACTGCCAGCGCCCGTGGAAGGTCATCGGCAGGATTTGCAGCCGGGCGTAGAGGTCCTTGCGAAGGTCGGCTTCGACGCCCATGGTGGCGTGCGCGACCAGCCAGCGCCGCACGAACCACAGCACCGCCTCCCCGACCCCGAGCGCGGTGGCCGCCGTCCCGAGCACCCACAGTCCCGGCTGGTCGCGGTGGGCAACCGGCCCGTCGATGACGGCCTTGGTGACCAGCGGGATCGTCACGGTGGCAGCCAGACCCACGACGGCCACCGTGACCATGGTGATCCACCTCGCCCGGTAGGGCCGCAGGTACGGCGCCAAGCTGCGCAACGCGGACGCCGGCTTCACCCAATCGACCTTAGATCGAAGGCGGCGACCCGCGGCGCATCCCTCGCTTGATGGCAATGTTCAGGCAAAATGGCGGCCATGAACAATCCCGCCAACGCTGCCGCCGCCCCCCGGGTACTGGTGGTCGACGACGACTCCGATGTGCTCGCCTCGCTGGAGCGCGGACTGCGACTGTCCGGATTCGAAGTGGCGACGGCGGCCGACGGCGCCGAAGCGTTGCGCAGCGCCAAGGAGACCCGCCCGGACGCCATCGTGCTCGACATCAACATGCCGGTGCTCGACGGCGTCAGCGTGGTGACGGCACTGCGGGCGATGGGCGATGACGTGCCCGTCTGCGTGCTGTCCGCGCGCAGTTCGGTCGACGACCGCGTCGCCGGGCTGGAGGCCGGCGCCGACGACTACCTGGTCAAGCCCTTCGTGCTCGCCGAGCTGGTGGCCCGGGTACGGGCGATGCTGCGGCGGCGCGGGTCGGCCGCCAGCTCGTCGTCGGAGACCATCACCGTCGGCCCGCTGGAGGTCGACATCCCGGGCCGGCGCGCCCGAGTCAAGGGTGTCGACGTGGACCTGACCAAACGCGAGTTCGACCTGTTGGCCGTGCTCGCCGAGCACAAGACCGCGGTGCTCTCCCGCGCCCAGCTTCTCGAGCTGGTGTGGGGCTATGACTTCGCCGCCGACACCAACGTCGTGGACGTGTTCATCGGCTATCTGCGGCGCAAGCTGGAAGCCGGCGGCGCGCCACGGCTGCTGCACACCGTGCGCGGGGTCGGATTCGTCCTGCGCACGCAGTGAGGACCACGATGAACGTCATGAACATGCTGCGGCGCATCTTCGCTCGAACGCCGTCGCTGCGCACCCGGGTGGTGCTGGCGACCGCCATCGGCACCGCCATCGTGACGGTCATCATCGGCGCCATCGTGTGGGTCGGGATCACCAACGACCGCAAGTACTGGCTGGACCGTCGGCTCGACGAGGCGGCCGGCCTGACGGTCCCGCTCATCGGCCTGGGTGAGCTGCCCCGCGCGGCCGGTGGGACCGACGCCGTGATCACGCTGCGCCGGGCAGGTGAGGTGACGTCGAACTCCGCGGTGGTGCTGCCCGAGCTGGAGGCGGGATACGCCGACACCGAGATCGACGGCGTGCGCTACCGGGTGCGCACCGTCGACATTCCCGGGCCGGGCCCGCGGTCACTGGCGGTCGGCGCCACCTACGAGGCCACCATCGCCGACACCAACAACCTGCACCGCCGGGTGCTGCTGCTGTGCACGTTCGCGATCGGCGCGGCCGCGGTGCTGGGCTGGCTGCTGGCGGCGTTCGCGGTACGGCCGTTGCGACGGCTGGCCCAGCAGGCCCGGTCGATCGACGCCGGTGACGAACGACCGGAGATCGAGGTGCGTGGCGCCAGGGAGGCCGTGGAGATCGCCGAAGCGATGCGCGGCATGCTGCAGCGGATCTGGACCGAACAGGACCGCACCAAAGAGGCGTTGGCGTCCGCGCGCGACTTCGCCGCGGTGTCCTCGCATGAGCTGCGCACGCCGCTGACCGCCATGCGCACCAACCTCGAGGTGCTGACGACGCTCGACCTGCCCGAGGACCAGCGCAAAGAAGTCCTCAGCGACGTGGTCCGCACCCAGTCGCGGATCGAGGCGACCCTGTCGGCCCTGGAGCGGCTGGCCCAGGGGGAACTGTCCACGGCCGACGATCAGGTTCCGGTCGACATCACCGAACTGCTCGACCGGGCGGCGCACGACGCGATGCGGGTCTTCCCGGACCTGAACGTCTCGCTGGCGCCGTCACCCACCTGCATCATCGTCGGGCTGCCGGCCGGGTTGCGGCTGGCGGTCGACAACGCGATCGCCAACGCGGTCAAGCACGGCGGCGCCACCCAGGTGCAGCTCTCAGCGGTCACCTCGCGCGCCGGGGTCGAGATCGCCATCGACGACAACGGCAGCGGGCTTCCCGAAGAAGAGCGCCAGGTGGTGTTCGAGCGGTTCTCCCGCGGTTCGACGGCATCGCATTCCGGGTCCGGTCTCGGGCTGGCGCTGGTGGCTCAGCAGGCCGGGCTGCACGGCGGCACAGCGACCCTGGAGGACAGTCCGATGGGCGGGGTGCGGTTGGTGCTGCGACTGCCGCCGCCACGCTAGCGCACCCGCCGGGGCGTCAGGTCTGTTCGCGCCGACTGTCCCAGCGTTGGAAGCCGGCCGCCGCGGCGGTCTGCTCGTCCTTGAACCACACCTCGGCGATCGTCGCCTCATAGGACGGGCTGTCGGGGCCGTGGTAGAGCATCGAATCCTCGTTGCCTTTGATGGTCCAACCGGCCGGCCCACTACCACCCGCTCCCGCCCGCGCCGATCCGTCGCCGTAGGGCCTAGCCGCGACGGCGGCACCACCGGCTGCTGGAGGCGTCGGCACCTCGCGTTTGACCCGCCGGATGGCGAAGGCGAATGTCAGTGTCAACCCCAGCAGAAATGACAGGCCCATCAGCCAGCAATTAGCGCCGTGCATCAGTCGGCTCCCATCTCCGGCGAGCCGGGCAGGGCCGCGATGGCATCCTCCCGGCTGGTGCGGCGGATCGACACGATCGTCAGTAACCAGGCGATCGCCGAACCCACCACGAATGCCAGCAGATACCACAGCCACTGCATGACGAAATCCATCGCAGATTCTCCTTAGCTAACCGTGATCGCGACACGACGGTTGTGGGCGCGGCCGTCCGGTGTCGCGTTGCTGGCGACCGGGTCGGCCGACCCGAACCCTTTGGCGGTGACGCTGCTCGCCGGGACACCCTGGGCAACAAGGAAATCGGCGACCGATTTGGCCCGGTCGGTACTCAACGGCACGTTGATGCCGTCGTTGCCGGTGTTGTCGGTGTAACCGCTTACCGTCACCTGGGCGCTGCGACAACCCTTGAGCGTCTCCGCGACCCGACTCAGTTGCCGGCGGGTGTCCGGCGACAGGGCGTAACCGTTGGTCACGAAGGTGACGGGCGTGGCCATCAACGCGGTGACGTCGGCTTGTAGGTTGCCGCAGTCACCGGCTGGGGCAGGAGCCGGTGACCCGGGCGCTGCGGGCGTGCTGGGGGCCTCGCGACGTGGGATCTCTCGGCTGGGAGCCGCCGGGGTGGGAGCCTCCGGTGCATCGGGCAGGACCAGAATGTTGTTGGAGATCACCAGATTTGGCCAGGCCGCGGTCGCGGCCGCCTCGACGGCTGACCTGACCGCACCGGATGAGGCGGTACCGATCAGCGCGACGGTGCCACCGCTGATCCTGAATTTGAAGTCCGGCATGGTCGCCGAGGCCTTGAATACCGAGCCCAGGGCGGCGGCGTCGGGCACCTTGACACCCGGTTTGATGTTGAGGTTGTCCACCAATTGCACACTGCTGCCGTACAACCCGGTGAGCATGTCGATCAGTCCGGTTCGCGTGGCGATGTCGGGAAGCTCGCCGTTGAGAGTGATGACATTGCCGTTACGCAGAATCGACAACGGGGCAAACGATATTCCCGGTGCATTCGGCTCCGGTGCCGCCGGCATCGATAGCGACGGCACGGGGACCTCGGGCAGGGTGGCGTCGCCCGCGGTGATGCCGATTCTTCCTCGATCCGCCACTGCCAGTCCGATCAATGCCAGTAGCAACGGAATTGCCGCCAAGGCCACCAACCATCCGGGCCCGGGTGGTCGACGGTAAAAGCGCGATTTCGCTCGCCAGCCGGTCGCGGTCCGGTTTTCGGGGCCCGGCATGGATCCTCCTCGAAGGTCGAAAAAGCACCTCGTACCCAGGACACCGCGAGTGTAGGAGCTCTGAAGGACCCTCGGAGGTCTTCAGTCGATTTTTGCGGACTCAGCGCGTCCCGGGGGCGCCGATTGTGAGTTCGTTGATGATGTTGACGCGCGGCCAGGCGTCGCGGGCCGCGGCCTCGACGGCGGCCGCCTCGCCCGGCTTGGCCGCGGTGCCAGCCAGCGTCACGCTGTCACCGGCGGCGTGCAACGCGAAATCCCCGATCACCGCCGCCGCTTCGAATACCGGGGCCGACGCGGCCAGATCCGGTGTCGCGGCGCCCGGCGTCACGCCGAGCCGATCGACGACGGTGACATCGTCGGCCGAGGTGATCACGGCGTCCAACAACGCCCGTCTGGCCGCCGGATCCGGCACGTCACCGCTCAGGGTGATCTCGGTGCCCTGGCGGATCACCGACAGCGGCACCGGTATTGCGGCGGCGGGATCAGTGCCCTCCGGCGAAGCGCCCCGCAGCCCGCAACCGGTCGCGCCGAGCAGCACCGCGCCGAGCGCCGCCGCCGCCAGCCAGCCGCGCACTCAGCGGGTGCCGAGCAGATCGATCATGAACACCAGTGTCTTGCCGGCGAGTTGATGACCGGTGCCGGCCGGGCCGTAGGCCAGCTCGGGCGGGATGACCAATTGGCGCCGACCGCCCACCTTCATGCCCGGGATGCCGTCCTGCCAGCCGGCGATGAGCCCGTCAAGCGGAAACTCCAGCGGTTCCCCCCGGTTCCACGAGCTGTCGAACTCGGCGCCGGAGTCGTAGTCGACTCCGAGGTAGTGCACGTTGACGAGTGCGCCGGGAGCGGCCTCGGCCCCGTTTCCGACAACGATGTCGGAGATGACCAACTCGGTCGGCGGCGGGCCGGCCGGAACGGTGATCTGCGGTTTGCCCGGCTTCGTCACGGCGGTTACCGCCCGCCGATGGTGACGTAGTCGCGCTCGGTGGCACCGGTGTAGAGCTGACGCGGCCGGCCGATCTTGGAGTCGCCCTCGTCGTGCATCTCGCGCCAGTGCGCGATCCAGCCCGGCAGCCGGCCCAGCGCGAACAGCACGGTGAACATCCGGGCCGGGAAGCCGATCGCCCGATAGATCAGGCCGGTGTAGAAGTCGACGTTCGGGTAGAGCTTGCGCTCGATGAAGTAGTCGTCGGTCAGCGCCGCCTCTTCGAGATCCTTGGCGATGTTGAGCAGTTCGTCGTCGCCGCCGAGCTTGCCGAGGATCTTGTCGGCCTGCTCCTTGACGATGCGCGCCCGGGGGTCGTAGTTCTTGTAGACCCGGTGGCCGAAGCCCATCAGCTTGACGCCGTCCTCGCGGTTCTTGACCTTCGTGACGAAGTCGCCGACGTTGCCGTGCTGGTCACGGATCTGCTCCAGCATCTCCAGCACCGCCTGGTTCGCGCCGCCGTGCAGCGGCCCCCACAACGCGTTGATGCCGCCGGAGATCGAGGTGAACAGGTTGGCCCGCGACGAGCCGACCAGCCGCACCGTCGACGTCGAGCAGTTCTGCTCGTGGTCGGCGTGCAGGATGAACAGCATGTCGAGTGCCCGCACCACCTCGGGGTCGACCTCGTAGGGCTCGGCCGGCAGGCCGAAGGTCATCCGCAGGAAGTTCTCCACCAGGGAAAGCGAGTTGTCCGGGTACAGGAACGGCTGCCCCTCGGACTTCTTGAACGCGTAGGCGGCGATGGTGGGCAGTTTGCCCAGCAGCCGGATGGTCGACACCTCGACCTGCTCGTTATCGGAGGGGTCCAGCGAGTCCTGGTAGTAGGCGGAGAGCGCGTTGACCACGCTGGACAGCACCGGCATCGGGTGAGCATTGCGCGGGAAGCCATCGAAGAACCGCTTCAGGTCCTCGTGCAGCATGGTGTGCCGCTGGATCTTGCCGGTGAAGGTCGCCAACTGTTCGGCAGTGGGCAGTTCCCCGTAGATCAGCAGGTAGCTGACCTCGATGAAGGTGGACTTCTCGGCGAGCTGCTCGATCGGGTAGCCGCGGTAGCGCAGGATGCCGGCATCGCCGTCGATATAGGTGATGGCGCTCTTGACCGGCGCGGTGTTGGCGTAGCCGTTATCGAAGGTGGTGTAGCCGGTCTTGGCGAGCAGCGAACCGATGGCCAGCGCATCGGACCCGTCGGTGGCGTGGACGATCGGCAGCTCTAGCTCGCCTCCCGGGTACTTCAGGGTGGCGGTGTCGTCGGTTGCGGCCACAGGGAACCCCTTTGCACTATTCGGCGGACGAGTCGATCGAAGCGTGTACTAGGAAAAGGTAGTCGGTTCCGGGGCGAAGCGCCCGCCCGGGGCCGAGTATCACGGACCGGTCATTGCGCCGGTGCCGGTCCCGGCCGGTGATAGCGAATGAAGGCCGGTGCCGCGAGTGCGGCGAGCAGCACTCCGATGACTACCAGCACCCCACCGCCGGCGGCGGCCGCGGCCGTTCCCACCACCGCACCGGCCGCCCCGTGCACGGCATCGGCGAGGCGCGGCCCACCGGCCACGATCACGGTGAACACCCCCTGCAACCGCCCCCGGATCTCGTCGGAGGCGACCTGCTGCAGCATCGTCGAGCGGAACGCCGCCGACACCATGTCCGCGGCGCCGCCGACCGCCAGAAAGCCCAGCGCGACCCACAACACCGGACCCGGATGCCCGTCGGCCCGCGCGACCGCCAGCCCGAAGCCGGCCATCGCCGCGCCCCACACCACGATCGAGATGACGATCGCCAGGCCCTGGCGGCTGATCCGCGGCAGCCATCCGGAGAACACCCCGCCGGCCACCGCGCCGACCGCCATCGCCGCGGCCAGCAGCGCCATCGTGGTGCCGCCGTCGACCGGTCCGCCGAAGTCCGCAGCGGCGATCTGCGGGAACAGCGCCCGAGGCAGTCCCAGCACCATCGCGATCAGGTCCACCACGAACGACATCAGCACCACGGTGTTGCCGGCCAGATAGCGGAACCCGTCCAGCACCGCCGCCAACCCGAAACGTGAGCCGTCGGTTGATCCGGCGGGCGGCATGGGTGCCAGCCGAAAGGTCGCCCAGATCGGGAAGAGACAGGTGACAGCGTCGACCAGGTACAGCGTGGGCAGGTCCACCCAGCCGAGCAGCAGCCCGGCCAGCAAGGGCCCGACGATGGCCCCGAACTGCATCACGGTCATGTTCAGCGAGTTGGCTGCCGGTAGGTCGCCGCCGGCCACCAACCGCGGAATGGCGGCGGCGCGGGTGGGCGAATTGACCGCGTAGAACCCCTGCTGCACGGCCAGCAGCGAAAGCACCACCCAGACGTCGCCACCCAGCACCGCCTGCACCCAGAGCAGCAGCGACGCGGCCGCCAGCCCGCAGGAGGCGATGATCAGCAGCTTGCGGCGGTCCATGGCGTCGGCCCAGGCGCCGCCGAGGAGCCCGAAGACCACCAGCGGCACCAGCGCGAACAGACCCGACAAGCCGACATACGCCGAACTGCCGGTCAGCGCGTAGATCTGGACCGGGACTGCGAAGATGGTCAGGTTCGCGCCGATGACGGTCGGAATCCCGGCCAGCCACAGCCGCCGGAAATCCGGGTTGCGCAGCGGTGTGGTGTCGGCGAACAGCCTCACCGCAGCGGACCCGAGATCACGGCTGCAGACGCTCGACGCGTCCGCCGCTCACCCGAATCCGGTTGTGCAGCCGGCCTTCTCGGCCCTGCCAGAACTCCACCACCTCTGGCGCGATGACATAGCCGGCCCAGCTGGGCGCGACCGGAACGTCGTCGGTGTCGGCGAATCGGGCGGTCACCTCCACGAGCTGATCGAGCAGGGCCGCGCGCGAGGCGATCGGATGCGACTGGTGCGACGCCCAGAAACCCAGCTGCGAGGCCCGCGGCCGGTTCACCCAGTATTCGGCCGGGATCGCTGCGTCGGTCTTGGTGACCCGGCCGCGGATATGGACCTGGCGGCCCAGTTGATACCAGGGGAACGTCGCCGACGCGTACGGTGTCGCCGCCAACTGGGCGGCCTTGTCCGAGCCGTCGTCGGTGAAGAAGGTGACGCCGTCCTCGTCGAGGTTCTTACACAGCACCGAGCGGCTGGCCGGCCGGCCGTCTTCGACCGTGGCCAACACCATGGCGTTGGGCTCGGGGATGCCGGCGCGTTCGGCGTCGCCGATCCAGTTGCGCAGCAAAACCTGCCAGCCGTCCTCGAGCCAGTCGACGTCGAGGTCGCCGCAGTTGTCCTTCTCCCGGTATTCCACTCGCATCGCCGCCAGGTGCTCGTTGTCGGGGCCTGTCCTGTGCACCGCCCAACGCTACGCCGCAGCTCCGGTCCAGCCGGCGTTACCAGCCGGTAGGAACGGCCGGATGCCGGGGTGGGACAATGCCACACATGAGTGCTGCAGTCCCGGAGAATTTCGTAGCCGGCCTGGAGGGCACGGTGGCCTTCACCACCGAGATCGCCGAACCCGACAAGGACGGCGGCGCGCTGCGCTACCGCGGTGTCGACATCGAGGACCTGGCCGGAAAGGTCAGCTTCGGCGATGTGTGGGCGCTGCTGGTCGACGGCGACTTCACTCGTCCCCTGGCACCCGCTGAGCCGCTGGAACTGTCGGTGCGCACCGGCGACGTCCGCGTCGACGCCCAGGCCGGGGTGGCGATGCTGGCCCCGCAGTGGGGATTCCAGCCGCTGCTGGACACCGATGACGCCACCGCACGCGATCAGCTGGCGCGCGCCGCGGTGATGGTGCTGTCCTATGTCGCCCAATCGGCGCGCGGCTCACAGCCACCGGTCTCCCAGCAGACCATCGACGGCTGCGCCACCATCACCGAGCGGTTCATGACGCGCTGGCGCGGCGAGCCCGACCCGGCCCACATCGATGCCATCGACGCCTACTGGGTGTCCGCGGCCGAGCACGGCATGAACGCCTCGACGTTCACCGCCCGGGTGATCGCCTCCACCGGCGCCGACGTCGGCGCGGCGCTGTCCGGCGCGATCGGTGCGATGAGCGGCCCGCTGCACGGCGGCGCTCCGGCCCGGGTGATCCCGATGATCGAAGATGTGGAGCGCTCCGGGGACGCCCGCGCGGTGGTCAAGGGCATCTTGGACCGCAAAGAGAAGTTGATGGGCTTCGGCCACCGGGTGTACCGCGCCGAGGACCCGCGCGCCCGGGTGCTACGCGCCACCGCCAAACGGCTGGCCGCCCCCCGCTACGAGGTGGCCGCCGCCCTGGAGCAGGCGGCACTGGACGAGCTGCGGGAGCGCCGGCCGGACCGGGCCATCGAGACCAACGTGGAGTTCTGGGCGGCGGTGATCCTGGACTTCGCCGAAGTGCCCCCGGCGATGATGCCGGCGATGTTCACCTGTGGGCGTACCGCGGGCTGGTGCGCCCACATCATGGAGCAGAAGCGGCTGGGCAAGCTGGTGCGCCCATCGGCGATCTACGTCGGCCCGGGGCCGCGCGGCGCGGAGTCGGTGGCCGGCTGGGATCGGCTCGTCAAGGCCTGACCCGAACGCGATGTCCGCGCCGGGTTTCAGCGGCGCCGCAAGGCGCTGAGCAGGTTCTGCAGCAGCGGCACGTCGGAGTATTCCTCGACCTGCTCGAGCATGTCCGGGACCCGGGTGAACTTCACCCGGGGCCGGTTCTGCGCCTGACCGCGGGCGATCTCCGCCTTGTCGATGGCCTTCCAACCGGCGGCGTCGATCACCTCGGGCCGGCGGGCGCGCACCATCCGGGCGACCGCCCGCGGGCCGCCGATCGGCTCGCTGAGCTGGCCGGCGTTGTAATCGGCGACCAGGCTCTGGATCGTCTTGAGCGAATCGGACTTGTTGGTACCGATGAAACCATTGGTGCCACGCTTGATCCACCCGGATACATACGCGCCCGGAACCGGCTGTCCGGTGGCCGGGTCGACCACCCGGCCGCCCTCGTTGGGAACCACACCGGCGGCGTCGTCGAACGGCAGGTCGGCGATCGGGGTGCCGTGGTAGCCGATCGAGGTCAGCACCAGGCCGGCCTCCAGGCGACGCACCTCGCCGGTTCCGGTCACGGTGAATTCGACTGCGGTGGCCCGCTCTTCGCCGAGCACCCGGGCTGGGGTCAGCTGGTAGGCGAACCGGATGCGCGGCTTGGTGATCGGAGCCGACGCGTCCCCGAGTTTGGTCAGGATCTCCAGCTTCTGCCGGGTAGAAGCGTCCCCCACCCCGGAAAGGCCAGCCAGGTCGTTACGCACCCGGGCGTGGTCGTCGGCGTCGAGCACCACCTCGGCGGCCTGGGTCAACCCGACCAGTTCCGGCAGGGTGAACGCGGAGGCGATCGGGCCGCGGCGGGCGACGATCACCACTTCGTGCACCCGGGAGCCGCGCAGCACCGCCAGTGCGTTGTCGGCGATGTCGGTGCCGGCCAGCTTGTCGGGGTCGGCGGTGAGGATTCGGGCCACGTCGAGGGCCACGTTGCCGTTGCCGACGATCACCACCCGCTCGTGGCCGAGGTCGACCGATAGGTCGGTGAACTCCGGATGCCCGTTGTACCAGCCGACGACCTCGGTGGCGGTGCCGGTGCCGGGCAATCCCATGCCGTCGATCTCCAACCGTCGGTCGTGCAGCGCACCGGAGGCGTAGAGCACGGCGTGGTGATACTCCAGCAGGTCGGCATGGCGCAGGTGGGTGCCCACCTCGACGTTGAGGAAGAAGTTGAAGCCGCGCCGCCAGGAGATCTCGTCGAACAGCTTGGTGGCCAGCTTGGTGTGCTGGTGATCGGGAGCGACCCCGGCGCGCACCAGGCCGTAGGGGGTGGGCAGCTTCTCGAACACGTTGACCAGCACACCGGGCTGGGTCAGCAGTTCATCGGCGGCGTACATCGCGGCCGGCCCGGAGCCGACGATGGCCACCGTCAGCGGATACTTGCCGCGCCGGTGCACTTCGGCGGCCGGCAGGATCGGCGCCAGCTTGGACGTCGGCGGCAGCTTCACGCCCTCGGGGCGCTTGGGGTAGTACGACTTGTTGATCTCGATGAACGGCAGCTGCTGCGCCGGCAGCTGCGTATCGGGGTAGATCGCGTCGACCGGGCAGGCCCGGATGCAGGCGCCGCAGTCCACGCAGGCGTCCGGGTCGATGTAGAGCATCTCGCTGGTGGCGAAGTCCGGTTCATCCGGGCTGGGGTGGATGCAGTAGACCGGACAGGCGAAGACGCAGGATGCGTCGTTACAGCATGCCTGGCTGATGACGTGCGGCATGAGGCGGCGGGTTCGCTGACCTATGCGACGCGCGACAGGTGCGCGCGCTGCGGCTGGGCCCGGAAGCGCGACGGCGCCCCGTTGATCCGACACATCCGCCAGATCAGCTTGGCGACCGGGTTCATCAGCCCGGTGTCGTGGCAGAGCATTCGCACGTCGGCGAACATATCCTGCAGCATCCGCCGCGCGTCGGCCGACCCGAAGAAGACGTCCTTGCGCACCGAACGCGGAATGTCGAACTCCTGCCAGAACTCCTTCGGCGGAACGACGATTGCCGAACACAGCACCCGCATGGTGACCGGCACGAACAGCGACAGCCAGAACCGCTTGCGGCGCGGCAGGTTCGGGACACGCTTGTTGAGGTATTCGTGCGCGAACGAGATGTGCCGCGCCTCCTCGGCGACGTGGATCGCCATCACCTTCTCCATGATCGGGTGCAGCGTCTTGCCCTCGCGCAGGATGTCCTTCTGAATGTGGTCGATGGGCTCCTCACCGGCGAGGATGCCGAACCAGAACGGGATCGGCAGCGGGCCGGCGACCAGCGGAATGAACGCCGCCAGCCACTTGAGGAACCGCGGCATGCCGGGCACGTCGGCGCCGATGTGGTTCACCATCTCCTGGAACATCAGGGTGTGGTTGCACTCCTCGACCGACTCGTGCAGGCAGTACCGGTACTCCGGTGAGCCGTTGGGCACCCAGAACGCGTAGTTGAGCAGGCCGCGGATCAGGATGGACTCGAAGTGCAGGCCCACCTTGGCGACGTTGGCCTGACGCCACATCCCGATCTTGATCTGGCGTTCCTCGGGCTGCGCCTGGTACCAGGCGTGCTTACCCAGCGGGTCGGTGGCCGGCAGGATCCACCGCGGGTCATTCTCGAACACCTTGAATTCCGGGCTGTCCCAGTCGATGTCCAGGTACGGGTTGAAGTGGCGCCGCACCGAGCCTTCCGACAGCGTGTTGAGCATGTCGACGTAGGCGGCGTCGTCGGTGACCTCCATGTTGGCGCGCCAGCGCCGCACGATGCCGGTTCGCGCCGGCTTCTGAGCCGTCTTCTGAGCCATCGGGAACACCCCCACTGATGTTTTACATTTGGGCTTCGTATGTACAACGGTACCGCAGGTATCGGGTACCGTCCAGAGCTTGAATACCCGTTGTGGCCGTGACGGGTGTCAAGCGCCTCATGTGATTTATGTCACACGAAACCTGCTGTGCAGACCTCCGCCGGACGCTGTCTACGCTAGAGCCCATGGCTGAGCAGCTCACGATCCCGGACAACATGAAGCCCGCCGACGGACGGTTTGGCTGCGGACCCTCCAAGGTCCGGCCGGAGCAGCTGAACGCGCTGGTCACCACCGCGGCGCCACTGTTCGGCACCTCGCACCGGCAGGCGCCGGTCAAGAACCTGGTCGGCCGGGTCCGCAGCGGTCTGCGCGAGCTGTTCTCGGTGCCCGACGGCTACGAGGTGGTACTGGGCAACGGCGGCTCCACCGCGTTCTGGGACGCCGCGGCGTTCGGGCTGATCGACCAGCGCTCCTTGCACCTGACCTACGGCGAGTTCAGCGCGAAATTCGCCTCGGCGGTGGCCAAGAACCCGTTCGTGGGCGACCCGATCATCATCAAGGCCGAGCCCGGCAGCGCCCCGGAGCCGACATCCGACCCGTCTGTCGACGTGATCGCCTGGGCGCACAACGAGACCTCGACCGGCGTGGCGGTACCGGTGCGCCGGCCCGAGGGCGCCGGCGAGGCACTGATCGTGATCGACGCGACCTCCGGCGCGGGCGGTCTGCCGGTCGACATCACCGAGACCGACGCCTACTACTTCGCGCCGCAGAAGAACTTCGCCTCCGACGGCGGGCTGTGGCTGGCGATCATGAGCCCGGCCGCGCTGGCGCGCATCGAGGCGATCGCCGGCTCTGGCCGCTGGGTGCCGGAATTCCTGTCCTTGCCGATCGCGGTGGACAACAGCTCGAAGAACCAGACCTACAACACCCCTGCGATCGCCACGCTGGCGCTGCTGGCCGAGCAGCTGGACTGGCTGCTGGGCAACGGCGGGTTGGATTGGGCGGTGAAGCGCACCGCGGATTCGTCGCAGCGGCTGTACTCCTGGGCGGAGTCCCGGCCGTTCACCACCCCGTTCGTCGCCGACCCGGCGTTGCGGTCTCAGGTGGTGGGCACCATCGACTTCACCGACGACGTCGACGCGGCAGCGGTGGCGGCGGCGCTGCGGGCCAATGGCATCGTCGACACCGAGCCCTACCGCAAACTGGGCCGCAACCAGTTGCGGGTGGCGATGTTCCCGGCGGTCGATCCCGACGACGTCAGCGCGCTGACCCAGTGCGTGGACTGGGTCGTGGAGCGGCTCTGACCTCTCGTGATCAAGTCGTTATAACCCCAGCGTGTCACCGCCGTCCGGGCGGCTCACTGCACTAAAGTCCGCAGCTAACCGGGCCTGCGCAAGGAGAAGTCATGCGGGAACTAAGGGCGATCGGCCTCGACGCCGACGGCAAGCACATCATCTGCGAGAGTGTCGGCGACGACGATGACAGCACCGAGATGTTCCGGGTGCGGATCGACGACCGGCTGCGCGGCGCCGTCCGCGGCGAGGGCAACCGGGTGGGGCAGACCCAGATCGACCTGGGTATGAGCATGCTGCGCCCGAAGGACATCCAGGCCCGCATCCGCGCCGGTGCGTCGGTCGAGCAGGTGGCCGCAGCGGCCGGCGTCGACGTCTCCCGGGTGGAGCGGTTCGCCCACCCGGTGCTGCTGGAGCGCTCCCGAGCCGCGGAACTGGCCACCGCCGCCCACCCGGTGCTGGCCGACGGACCGGCCGTGCCGACCCTGCTCGAGGTCGTCACCAGCGCGCTGATGAGCCGCGGCCTCAACCCCGATCAGAGCAGCTGGGACGCCTGGCGCAACGACGACGGACGCTGGACGGTTCAGCTGGCCTGGAAGGCGGGCCGTTCGGACAACGTCGCCCACTTCTGGTTCGCCCCCGGCGCGCACGGCGGGACGGTGACGGCCCTCGATGATCCGGCGATGGAGCTCATCGACCCGGACTTCGACCGTCCGCTGCGGCCGGTCGCCCCGGTCGCCGAACTGGACTTCGAGGAGCCCGCAACCCCGCCGGCGGTCGACGAGCAGCCGTCACATCAGCGCCCGGCGCCCCGGGCCCGGCGCAGCAAGCCGCCGGTCCCGGGTTGGGAGGACGTACTGCTCGGGGTGCGCTCAAGCGGTCAACGCTGAGCAACCAGCACCAGCAGCACCAGCCACGCCCCAGCCACGCCAAGGCCGGCGCCCAGCGCGAACCAGCGCAGCACCGGGGTGCGTCGCCAGCCCCACACCGTGGGCGCCAGTCCGCCCACCGCGACCAGGTTGAGGACGACGGCCACCGCCAGGTGCACCCGGATCAGCCCCAGGCTCAGCACCGCGATCGCAGTCCCCGACACCGCCGCGACGAACGCCGCCACGGTCAACCCCGTCGCCCACGGCGTGGTCTGGCTGGGCGTCATGCCGGCAGCCTAGTGCGCTCGTAAAACGCCAGCGCCGCCGCCGTCGCCACGTTGAGGGAGTCGGTGCCACGCGACATCGGGATGCGCACTCGCAGGTCACTGGCCCGCATGGCCTGCTCCGACAGGCCCGGCCCCTCCGCGCCGACCAGCACCGCCACCGGGTCGTCCTGCACCTTCGCCATGGCCGTCGACAGCGCGTCGGCCCGCGGATCCGGTGTCATGGCCAACAGCCGAAACCCGCGATCACGCAGCATGGCCAGATCGGCCGGCCAGTGCGCCGAACGGGCGAACGGGACCAGCAGGGCGTGCCCCATCGACACCCGCACTGCGCGCCGGTACAACGGATCGGCGCAGCCGCTGCCGAAGATCACCGCATCCACTCCGAGGCCGGCGCCGTTGCGGAAAATCGAGCCCAGGTTCTCGTGGTCGTTGACGCCTTCGAGCACCGCGATGGTGCGAGCACCGGCGACCAGATCGGTCACCGTCGGCTCGGGCACCCGCGACGCAGCGGCCAGCACACCACGGTTGAGGTGAAATCCGACGACCTCGGCCATCACCTCCGGGCTCACCCGGTAGTAGGGCACGTCGGGCACAACGGCCAGATCATCCGCCAACTCCGCCAGCCGGCGGTCGGTGCCCAGCAGCGCCCGCGGCGAGTACCGCGAGACGAGCATCCGCCGCACCACCAGCACACCTTCGGCGATCACCAGCCCTTTACCCGTGGGCAGGTCCGGGCGGCGGTCGACACTGTTCAAATCGCGGAAATCGTCCAGCCGGGAATCGCGCGGATCATCGATATCCACGACGTCGAGGACCCTGGCCACCGGCCGAACATTACCGGCGAGGCGCTAACGTCAACGGCGATGACCCCCCAGCCGACCCCCGCGCCTGCGACGGAGCCCTCTCCCGAGCCGCCGCCGTTGCCGCCCGCCCTGCTGCGGGCATGGCCGGTGATCGGCGCCGGGGTGGCCGGCTTCGGTTGCGCGACCATCGCGGCGTTCGCGATTCCGGCACTGGAGTCGTGGCGGCCGGTGAGTGTGGCCGGGCTGGGGGTCGGTGCACTGGGCACCACGATCTTTCTGGTGCAGCGCGCCGCGGCGCGGCGCGGCGCGCGCGGCGCCCAGACTGGACTGGAACACGAATAGAAGTTGCGGCCGATTCAAGGAGGAACGAGATGGCAGCTCCGCTGCTCAAGGCTGAGATCGACATCAACGCGCCGGTCACCGAGGTCTGGAACTTGATCTCCGACTTCCGGCGGATGCCGGAGTGGAGCCCGCAGTGCCGGTGGATGAGACCGCTGGGCGCGGTGCGGCCGGGCACCCGCACCCTCAACTTCAACCGGCGGGGCCGGATGTTCTGGCCCACCAGCTCCGTCATCACCGAGTACGTCCCGGAGCGCAAACTGGCCTTCCGGGTCACCGAGAACCACAGCGTGTGGAGTTACGAACTCGAGCCGACCGCCGAGGGAACCCGGGTCACCGAGAGCCGCCACGCCGACGACGGGATCACCGGGGTCTCGACGTTTCTGACGAACAAGTTCATGGGTGGGGTCGAGAGCTTCGAGCAGGAGTTGCTCGACGGCATGAACGCCTCCTTGCAGCGGATCAAGGCGGCCGCCGAAAACCGCTGAAGCGCCCCGCAAGTGGGGTAACGTCCATCGTCACCGGCGAAACTGGAGGGAGCCCCGGACATGGTGGGAAGTGCGAGTTCCAGCCTTGGGATGCTGAGCGGCGTCGCAGCCACCGCGGTGCTGCTGGCCGCCGGTCTGACCCCGGTGGCCACGTCACCCGAAATCAGCACGCGCGCCCTGTCCGCGGTGTCGACCGAGGTGGCGCTGGCCACCAGCGCAGTCGTTGACAGCTTCGACGCCCTCGCCGGGCTCGCGCCTTTCGACATCTCCAGCGTTGCAGGTGGATCCGACGTCCCCGGTGATGTCGACGTGTTCAATGTGCTGCCCGGGGCCGCCGATGCCCTCGACGTTCCCGGCTCCGCCGATGCGTTCGACATCGTCGGCCTGTTCAACGCGGAGGTGGCAGCCGCGGTAGGACTGTTCAACCGCGTGATCAGCCTGCCCATAACGTTGTTCAACGACTTCGAGAACCTGATCACCAGCCTGATCAACCTCGACTTCGGGATGGCGTTCAGTCAGGCGTTCAGCATTCCGCAGGACATCGTCAACTACGCGCTCGGGCTACCGGGTGCGGTAGTCAATACGGCCTTCAACATGCTCTTCGTGCTTCCGGGCGAGTACCTGTTCAACTTCGGTTAGAGGACTGGTTGGCAATCGGCCTCGCTAGGGGTGAACGCCGCGGCGACGACTGGGCTTTCATCAGCTCCGCCTTTACACCACCATCCCGCATGATGGTCATGTTCTGGCGGGCCGCCAGGACTAACCGCGCGGCGGGAATCCGCTATCTGGCAAGGCGAGGACTCCAGCGGCCACAGGTGGATTGGGCTGCAATCAAGGAAATGCACCGTCGTGCACGACTCAGGTAGCAGCACTAGCGGTGGGCTTAGGTAGCCTCCGGCTCCCCCGGTCCAGCGGGGAGTTCAGCAGCCGTCTCGACGGCGGCGTCCGATTCGGTGACGTCCGATTCGGTGACGAGCGGTTTCCGCGCCACTTCAGTCTCGACGATGGCTTCGGCGGGTTCGGCCGGTGCGTCGGCCGGTTCGGCCGGTGCCTCAGCGGGCGGGGCCGCGGTGGCCTCAGCGTCGTCGGCACCCTCGGCATCGTCGGCACCCTCGGCATCGTCGGCACCCTCGGCATCATCAGCACCCTCGGCGTCGTCGACGATCTCGAACACCCCGTCGTCGTAGGGGTCGTGGACCGGGGAGCCGGTGCCCGCCGGTGCCGGGGTGTCACTGTGGGCGCCGCAGCCGTACTCGTTGTCGACGACCCGGCCGTCCGCGGACATCTCATTGCCGCATACCCCGAACCCGGTGCCGAGCACACCGGCAAGCGGCAGATAGAAGCCGCAGTCTCGGCAGACCCGCTTGGTCGAGCGCGCCATCGCCGAATCCGGCCCGTAGTCGCCGTCGTGCCAGCGTTGCGCCGCCTCGGCGCGACCCAGCGGGCTCAACAGCCAGCGCCGGCCCAGGCCGAGCTCGCCGGCCACCTCGTCGAGGTCCGGATCGCCACTGGAGGTGTAGCCCGGCACCAGTCGCGGATCGTCGGCCGCCGGCGCCAGCAGATCTCCCGGACCCAGGTCACCGGGGCGCACCCGCTGATCCCACGGCACCCATTCCGGCGACAACAGCGCGCCGGGACCCGGAACCAGCACCACCTCGCTGACCGTGGAGTGCGCTGCGCCCGGGACGGCGGCCACCACGACGGCCCACTGCCAGCCCTGATAACCGGGCAGCACGGCGCCGAACCGGTGGGTGGCGGCGGTCGCGTCCTCGTAGTCGACGCCCAAGTGCTCACCGACGGTGTCGGCGCCGCTGAACTCGACGACGGCCGCGCGGGCCTCGTCGACGGCCGCGGCCAGCACCGCGGGCACCGCGATGGCCGCGCTGGCTGAATCTGTGCCGGGAGACGTCACGGGGGTCCTTCCGTTCAATTACGCCCCTATACTGCCGCAGCGCGGCCTGCTCAGCCACAGGCAGGCACGATCGCGGCCTGCGCGGCCGGGCGGCGATGATAGGGAAGAATCGACGTGTGTCTGCACGGCGGCGTGATCTCCCCGACCCGGGCCGGCGTCGCCGCCCGATTTCGGCCACCGGCCGGGGGCACCGCGGCGGCTCGGCCGGCGAGCACCCCGGCATGGCCAATTACCCCAGCGACAGCGCCGGTGGCCGACGGCAGCGCAACCCGATGCCCAGCGCCAACCGCTACCTGCCGCCGCTGCATGACACCACCGAGGCGCCGCGCCGGCAGCGCCCGTCCGACGATCCCGGTACCGCCGACCGCGTCACGGTGACCCGGGCCGCCGCGGCCCGCAGCCGCGAAATGGGGTCTCGGATGTACGGGCTGGTGCAACGCGCCGCCACCGCCGACGGCGCCGACAAATCCGGGCTGACCGCGCTGACGTGGCCGGTGGTGGCCAACTTCGCGGTGGACGCGGCGATGGCGGTGGCGCTGGCCAACACCTTGTTCTTCGCCGCGGCCGCCGGGGAGAGCAAGGGGAGGGTGGCGCTCTACCTCCTGGTGACGATCGCACCGTTCGCGGTGGTGGCGCCGCTGATCGGTCCCGCGCTGGACCGCCTGCAGCACGGCAGGCGCGCGGCGCTCGCGATGTCCTTCGGGTTGCGCACCGCCCTGGCCCTGGTGCTCATCGGTAACTACGACGGCGTCGCGGGCACCTTCGGATCCTGGGTGCTCTACCCGTGTGCGCTGGCCATGATGGTGCTGTCGAAATCGTTCACGGTGCTGCGCAGTGCGGTGACCCCCCGAGTGATGCCGCCATCGATCGATCTGGTGCGAGTCAATTCCCGGCTGACGATGTTCGGGCTGCTCGGTGGAACGATCGTCGGCGGCGGCATCGCCGCGGGTGCCGAGTACGTCTTCACCCGGCTACTGCAGCTACCGGGGGCGCTGTTGGTGCTCGTCGCGGTGTCGGTGGCCGGGGCGGCACTGTCCATGCGGATCCCGCGGTGGGTCGAGGTGACCACCGGTGAGATTCCGACCACCTTGAGCTACCGCCTCGACGAACGGCCCCGCAGCTGGCCGGAGCAGGTCCGGCGAGCCGGTGGGGCGCTGAGCCAGCCGCTGCGCCAACCGCTGGGGCGCAACATCATCGCCGCCCTCTGGGGCAACTGCACCATCAAGGCCATGGTCGGTTTCCTGTTCCTGTACCCGGCTTTCGTGGCCAAGCAGCACGACGCCGACGGCTGGGTGCAGCTGGGCATTCTGGGGCTGATCGGCGCGGCCGCCGGGGTGGGTAACTTCGCCGGCAACTTCGCCAGCGCCCGGCTGCAACTGGGCCGCCCCGCGGTGCTGGTGGTGCGCTGCACCATGGCGGTGACCGCTGTCGCGCTGGCGGCCGCGGTGGCCGGAACCCTGGTGATGGCGGCGGTAGCCGCCCTGGTCACCTCCGGCGCCAGCGCGGTGGCCAAGGCATCGCTGGACGCCGCGCTGCAGGACGATCTGCCCGAGGAGTCGCGGGCCTCGGCGTTCGGCCGCACGGAGTCCACCCTGCAGCTGTGCTGGGTGCTCGGCGGTGCGCTGGGGGTGCTGGTATACACCGACCTGTGGGTGGGCTTCACCGCGATTTCCGCACTGCTGATCCCGGGCCTGGCCCAGACCATCCTTTCCTTCCACGGCGATTCGTTGATCCCCGGCCTGGGGGGCAACCGTCCGGTGCTGATCGAACAGGGCGGCGCCCGCCGGGATTCGGTGAGACAGGGGTGATGAGCAGGTGAAACGTCTGACGACCGTGTTGGTGACGGTGCTGGTGGTGGCCACGGCGGCGCTGGCCGGGTTCGCCACCTGGTGGTTCACCCGCGGCGGCGAGCCGACGCCGCCGCAGATCAGCGCCTACTCCAACGGGCGCGTCACCCACGCCGGGCCCTACATGTTCTGCGATGTGCTCGACCTCAACGAGTGCGTGCTGACCGAGACGCAGGGCACGCTCGCGGTCGACGAACGCAATCCGGTGCAACTGTCGGTCGACACGGTCATCGGGCGGGCACCGTGGCGGCTGCTGCGGCTCTACGACGATCCGGCCGACGCCACCGGCAAGATGTATCAGCCGGGCAGCACCCTGGCGGTCACCATCCCCACCGTCGACCCGCACCGCGGACCGCTACGCGGTCTGGTGGTGCAGTTGCTCACCCTGGTCGTCGATCGTGACACCGACGAGAAGTTTGCGGTGCCGCACGCCGAATGGGCGGTCGGGCTGCAGTGGCGGGATCAACGGCAGGATTGACGGCGCGGCCCGCTGCGCCCGGTTAAGCGCCGTGCCCGACGGTCACCCGCTCGGAGTCCGGCACCGGCCCCGGCGGGGTCCCGTCGCCGAATGGCCTGCCGCCCAGGGCTTCTCGGCCGTGGGGTGACAGCCAATTCGCCAGGTCCGGGCCGTCGGGGACGATCCCGGAGGGATTGATGTCGGCATGCACGATGTAGTAGTGCTGTTTGATCTGCACGAAGTCGATGGTGTCGCCGAACCCGGGCGTCTGGAACAGGTCTCGCGCGTAGGCCCACAGCACCGGCATCTCGGACAGCTTCTGCCGGTTGCATTTGAAGTGCCCGTGATAGACCGGATCGAACCGCGCCAGGGTGGTGAACAGCCGCACGTCGGCCTCGGTGATGGTGTCGCCCACCAGGTAGCGCTGATCCGCCAGGCGTTCGCTGACCCAGTCCAGTGCGGTGAACAACCGGTCATAGGCGCCGCTGTAGGCCTCCTGGCTGCCGGCGAAGCCGCACCGGTAGACGCCGTTGTTGATCTCGGTGTAGATCCGTTTGGACACCTCGTCGATCTCGGCGCGCAGCGGTGCGGGATACAGCTGTGGGGCACCGTCGCGATGGTAGGCCGTCCACTCGGTGGAGAAATCCAGCGTGATCTGGGCGAAGTCGTTGGTCACCACCGCACCGGTGGGCACGTCGACGATCGCGGGCACCGTGATGCCCTTCGGGTAGTCCGGAAACCGCTTGAAGTACGCATCGGCCAGCCGCGGGATCTGCAACACCGGGTCGACGCCGCCGGGGTCAAGATCGAACGTCCAGCTGCGCTGATCGTGCGTGGGCCCGCAGAACCCGATGGAGATGGCACTTTCCAGTCCGAGCAGCCGCCGCACGATGATGGTGCGATTGGCCCACGGGCAGGCCCGCGCCACGATCAGCCGGTAGCGGCCCGGCTCGACGGGGTACCCGTCGCGGCCGTCGGCGGTGATCCGGGTGGTGATGTAGTCGGTGTCGCGGTTGAATTCGCCACCGGCAGCAACATAGGAGGCCATGGTCACCAGCGTGCCAGCCCCGCGCCGCCTACGCTCGGGGAACGCGAGGCTCGGCAACCGTCCAGATGGACGCCCCGGCGGGCACGGTGTGGTCGGTGATCACCGGTGTGACGCAGATCGGCCGGTTCAGCCCGGAGCCTTCGAAGCGGAATGGTTTGGTGGCGCGACGGGGCCGGTCGTCGGCGCCCGGTTTCGAGGGTGACCTCAGCTTTGCTGCACAGCAGAGCCGACCGCGAAGCGCCGGGCCAGATCGGGCTCGTCCGAGGCGCCCGGCTCCCAGTGCGCGATCCACGGCCCGGTGCCCTCCGAGGGGTCGAGAATGCCGTCTTCCAGCCAGGTATAGCGGTCCTCGAGCACTGCGCGGGCCAGCGCGGCGTCGGTGTCGTCGGTGTTGGTCCACAGCGCGGCGAACAGCGCCTCGACCCGCAGCCGCGACTGCTGACAGAACGCGTCGGCAAGCTGGTAGGCCTGCTGCCCTTCGGCGGGATCAGCCACCCGTTGCGCTTCTGCGTGCACGCACACCGCTGCCATCGCGAACAGCTCCGCGCCGATGTCGACGACGCGGCCCAAAAAGCCCTGCTTCTTCTCCAAGCCAGCCTGCCAGCGCGCCGTGCCGTAGAACGTATTGCGCGCCAGCTTGCGCGAGTGCCGTTCGACAAAGCGCAGATGCGCCGCCAACCGGCCGAACTCGCGGTAACCAGTGGGACGCTGACCTTCGCCGAAAACCAACTGCGGCAACCACTTCGAATAGAATCCGCTGGCTCCGGCGGCCGATTGAGCCTTTTGCCGCAGATCGGCTTTGGGATTCGCGAGCTCGCCGGCGGCGCTCAGGTGCGGGTCGACCGCCTCGCGCGCGATCAGCAGCCGCATGATCTCACTGGAGCCTTCGAAGATGCGGTTGATCCGCAGGTCGCGCACCAGTTGTTCCACCGGTACCGCACGCTCCCCGCGGGCGGCCAGTGACTCCGCGGTCTCATAACCGCGGCCGCCGCGGATCTGCAGCAACTCATCGGCGATGACACAGGCCATCTCGCTGGACCACAGCTTGGCCAGCGCGGCCTCGATCCGGATGTCATTGCGGCCTTCGTCGGCCATCTGACCCGACAGCTCCAACACCGCCTCCAGCGCGTATCCGGTGGCGGCGATGAACGCGATCTTCTTGGCCACGGCCTCGTGCTCGCCGACCGGCTTGCCCCACTGCACCCGCTCCCGGGACCACTCCCGGGCGATCTTCAGCGACCACTTCGCCGATCCGGTGGCCATCGCAGGGATCGCCAGCCGCCCGGCGTTGAGGGTGGTCAACGCGATCTTCAGGCCGTCGCCCTCGCCCCCGATCAGGTTCTCTGCGGGCACCCGTACCGCATGCAGCCGGGTCACTCCGTTCTCGATGCCCCGCAGCCCCATGAACGCGTTGCGGCGTTCGACGGTGATCCCGGGTGAGTCGGCTTCCACCACGAAGGCGCTGACCCCGCCGCGGTGCCCGTCGGCCTTGGGCACCCGGGCCATCACCACCAACAGGTCGGCGACGACGCCGTTGGTGGTCCAGAGCTTCACGCCCTCCAGTTCGTAAGCGGCGCCGTCCTCGATCGGTGTCGCGGTCGAGGCCAGCCGCGCCGGATCCGAACCCACATCCGGTTCGGTGAGCAGAAACGCCGAGATCGCCCCCGCCGCACAGCGCGGCAGGAACTTCTTCTTCTGTTCCTCGGTTCCGGCCAGTTTGAGCGGCTCAGGCACCCCGATCGACTGGTGCGCGCTCAGCAGCGCCCCCAGGCTGGGATGCACACTGGACACCATCACCAGCGCCCGGTTGTAGGCGACCTGCGACATGCCCAGACCGCCATACTCGCCCGGGATCTTCAGCCCGAAACAGCCGAGCTCGGCCAGACCTTTGACGTATTCGTCCGGAATCCGGGCGTCACGTTCGATGACGGCGGCATCGACGGTTTCGAGGAACTCCCGCAGCCTGCCCAGGAATTCCTCGGTGCGCGCGGCGTCGTCATCCGACGGCCGGGGAAACGGGTGAATCAGCTCAAGCGGGAAGCGTCCCAAAAATAGCCCCTTGGCGAAGGACGGTTTATCCCAACCACTTTCGCGGGATTCCTCCGCGACGGCCCTGGCTTGCTCCTCGGTGACCTGTTGTGCCATTGGGCACCTCCCGGTTTTGACGGCGCTCGTCGTCGAGCGATTATCAAACCGGTGTTCCCCGATCGGGCCGACCGTTACACCTCGGTGCCGGCCTTGGCTAGGCGTCGAGCTCGCGGGCCACGGCCTTGACCACCTCAGAGATCTGCCGGGCGGTCTTGCGGTCGGGGTATTTGCCCTTACGCAGTTCGGGCTGCACGGTGCCTTCGAGCAGGGTGATCATGTCCTCGACCATGCCGTGCAGCTCGTCGGGGCTGTGCTTGTGCCCGGCCGGCGCCGCCTCCCGGCGGTTGCGGCTCAGGCTCGGCGGCGGATCGATCAGCGTGACGGTCAGCGCCTGCGGTCCGCGACGGCCGGCGGCGACGCCGAACTCCACCCGTTGGCCCGCCTTGAGACCCTCCACGCCGTCCGGAAGAGCCGAGGCACGAACATAGACGTCCTCGCCTTCCTCCTGGGACAAGAAGCCGAAGCCCTTCGCGGCGTCGTACCACTTCACCTTGCCGGTAGGCACTGGTCTCACCTGCTGTCTTACTGATCACGTACTGGGAGGACAAAAATGAAGCGTCCCGCCTTCGCAGGACGCGTCACCTGGTGATCCTACTCGGATGGCGGCCCGCGGAGCACCCCGGTTTCCTCGGTAAGCTGGGGGAGCCGCTGGAGAAGATGTGCGTCGGACGTTGACCGCGATCGGGACGCTCTCCGGCCGGCCGACCGAATCGGATACGCATATGACGTTGAGGCAACGGGGTCGGCAGACCCCACCACCGCAGGTGGACGCTGCCGGTGCGGCGGACAAGAAGGCCGCACGGCAGGCCTTCCACGCAGCGGTGGAGCGGGCCATCGCCGAGCAGATGCCGACCTCCGGGCCGTTGGTCGACACGTTCGGCCGGGTGCACACTGACCTGCGGATATCCCTGACCGACCGGTGCAACCTGCGCTGCACCTACTGCATGCCGGCCGAAGGCCTGGACTGGATTCCGAGCCAACACCTGCTGCAGGACGATGAGCTGATCCGGCTGATGCGCATCGGTGTCACCCGGCTGGGCATCACCGATATCCGGTTCACCGGCGGCGAGCCGCTGCTGGCCCGCCACCTCGAAGGGGTGATCGCCGCCGCCGCCGGCCTGCGGCCGCGTCCCGAGATCGCACTGACCACCAACGGGCTGGGACTGGCACGACGGGCCGGCGCCCTGGTGGCCGCCGGGCTCGACCGGATCAACGTGTCACTGGACACCGTCGACCGCGCCCACTTCGCCGAGATCACCCGGCGGGATCGGCTGCCCGATGTGCTCGACGGCCTGGCGGCCGCCGCGCAGGCCGGCATGGCCCCGATCAAGGTCAACGCCGTGCTCGATCCCAAGATCACCGGCGAGGACATCGTCAACCTGCTGCGCTTCTGCCTGCAGCACGGCTACCAACTGCGGGTCATCGAGATGATGCCGCTGGACGCCGACCACAACTGGAGCCGCGACGCCGGCCTCGGTGTCGAGCAGCTGCTGGAGCTGGTGCAGGCGCAGTTCGCGTTGCGCCCGGATCCGAAACCGCGCGGTTCGGCGCCGGCCGAAGTGTGGCTGGTCGACGAGGGCCCGGACAATCCGGCCGGCAGCTTCGGCATCATCGCCTCGGTGTCGCGCCCGTTCTGCGGGGACTGCGACCGGACCCGACTCACCGCCGACGGGCAGATCCGCAACTGCCTGTTCGCCGCCGAGGAGTCCGATCTGCGGGCGCTGCTGCGGGACGGCTCCGACGACGACGCCATCGAGCAGGCGTGGCGTGCCGCAATGTGGTCCAAGAAGGCCGGACACGGCATCAACGATCCGGATTTCATCCAGCCGGACCGGCCGATGAGTGCTATAGGAGGCTGAACTCATGACCCATCAGGTGAGCGACACCACCGCAGTCGCCGTAACGGTCCGCTACTTCGCCGCGGCGCGCGCGGCCGCGGGAACCGACTCCGAGACCGTCAGCGTGCCCGCCGGGGCCGGTGTGGCCGAACTCACCGAGACCCTCGCCGGCCGCAACGAGCGGCTGGCGACGGTGCTGGACCGATGCTCCTACCTGCGCGACGGGATCGCGGTGCGAGACCACGCGGCAGCGCTGCAGCCAGGCGAGACGATCGACGTCCTGCCCCCGTTCGCGGGCGGATGACGGCTGCCGGCTCGCCCGAACTGAAACATGATCTACGTCACATAACGAATCGATAACAGAGCGACAACGGCTTGATAGCGGGCGCTCTGACCTGCGCAAATGCCGCGGCTTCCTGGTGTTTTGAGAAGAACCAGCAGTGAAAACACCCGGGAGCCCTAAACGTGACGTTGCCCGTAAGACCCGTTACGGTACATCCCCGGGTGTATCGAAAGTCTTCCGGTCGATCCGCCTTTTCCCCTCTCGTAGCGCCGAGCTCCATCCAGCGGGCGGGGAAACCCCGAATACCTGATGGATGGAGGCGGGGGACCCACAGGGTCCGCCGCGAGCGGACCGGGGCCATCGCCGGCCCTCGGGGTGAAGCCACACGACGTACCGCGGTACGTCACGGCCGGGCGGTGCGATAGCCCGAACCCGACGCTGACCTCGCAGGCGTAGACAGAGAGGAATTCACCACCGTATGAGTGGACGGCATCGCAAGCCCACCCAGTCGAACGTCAACATCGCCAAGATCGCCTTCACCGGCGCCGTGATCGGTGGCGGCAGCCTGGCCCTCGCCGGGCACGCGGCCGCAGCCACCGATGACGAATGGGACCGCGTCGCCCGATGCGAGTCCGGCAACAATTGGGGCATCAACACCGGCAACGGTTACCACGGCGGCCTGCAGTTCTCGCCGAGCACCTGGAGCAGCAACGGCGGCGGCAAGTACGCCCCGGTCGCACACCAGGCCAGCCGCGAGCAGCAGATCGCGATCGCCGAGAACGTGCTGGCGACCCAGGGACGCGGCGCCTGGCCGGTCTGCGGTCGCGGCCTGTCCGGCCCGTCACCGCGCGACGTTCCGGCGGCGCCTGCTGACGCCCCCGTCGACCACCCGGACGCCAACGGCGAGACGGTGGCCATGGACAACCCGATGGCTCCGCCGCCCGCCCCCGAGCCGGCACCGTGGTGGGCTCCCCCGGCCCCCGAGCCGGCTCCCCCCGCCGAGGACGCCCCTGCGGCGGCTCCCGCGGGTTGGATGCCACCCGCACCGGAGGCCCCCGCGCCCGAAGCTCCCGCGCCCGAGGCCCCGGCACCGATCGCCGAGGACGTCCCACCGGCTCCCGAGGCCCCCTGGTGGATGCCGCCGGCACCCGAGGCCCCCGCGCCCGAGGCCCCGGCACCGGAGGCTCCGGCACCCGAGGCCCCGGCACCCGAGGCCCCGGCCCCGATCGCCGAGGATGTCCCGCCGGCTCCCGAGGCCCCGTGGTGGATGCCGCCGGCACCCGAGGCCCCCGCGCCCGAGGCCCCGGCACCCGAGGCCCCCGCGCCGGGCGATGAGGCCGTCCCGGCCCCCGAGGGCGACAAGCAGCAGGCGGTCTCCGTGGGCTTCCACCAGCAGTTGTGGCAGGCCATCCGGGCGGAGAACGTCAGCGGCAACGACGCGTTGGCCGCGTTCGCGCAGCAGCCCAGCCGGGTCGTCGTCTAAGCAGTAACGAGAAAGCGGGGCCGGTATGACACCGGCCCCGCTTTTTCGTCTCGGCGGCGGTCAGGCCGAACCGACCCATTCCTCGGTGCCGTCGTCGAAGAACTGGTGCTTCCAGACCGGCAGCCGCTCCTTGACGGTGTCGACCAATCGCGCGCAGGCGTCGAACGCCTCCCGGCGATGATCAGCGGCCACCGCGGCGACCAGCGCGGCGTCACCGATGTGCAGCACGCCGACCCGGTGGCTGGCCGCCACCGCGCGGATCCCGCGGGCCTGTTCGGCGACCTCGGCCAGCACCTCGGCCATCACCTGTTGCGCCGTCGGGTGCGCGGAATACTCCAGCCTCCGCACCTGCCGGCCGTGGTCGTGGTCGCGGATCATGCCGACGAAGCCGACGATCGCGCCGGCGGACCGGTGGCCCACCAGGTCCTCGTGTTCGCTCAGCACGATGGGCTCTTCGGTGACCGCTGCCCGCAGCACCAGCACGCCGGTGGATGTCATCGGTCGTGGTCCCCGCCGGCGAGTTGATCCAGGGCGTGGTCGAGCACGTCGGCGAGCACCCCGAGCCCGTCGCGCACCCCACCGGAAGAGCCGGGCAGATTGACGATCAGCGTCCGCCCGGCCACCCCGCACACGCCGCGGGACAACACCGCGGTCGGCACCTTCGGCAGCCCCGACCGGCGGATCGCGTCGGCCAGGCCGGGAATCTCGTAGTCGAGCAGCGCCGCCGTCTGCGCCGGGGTGTCGTCGGTCGGCGAGATGCCGGTCCCCCCGGAGGTGATGACCAGGTCGACCGGCGCTGCCACCGCGGCCCGCAGTGCGGTGCCCACGGCATCTCCGTCGGGCACCACCTCCGGTTGCGCCGGCGCGAAGCCGCGCTGCGTCAGCCACTCGGCGATGATCGGCCCGGTGCGGTCGGTGTACACGCCGGCCGAGGCACGGGTGGAGGCGATGATGACGTGGGCGGTCCGGGCGCTCATCCGCGTTCCCAGGATCCGGTGCGGCCGCCGGCTTTGCTCAGCACCCGGATGTCGTCGATCACGGCGGCGCGATCGACGGCCTTGATCATGTCGTAGAGGGTCAGTGCCGCCACGCTCACCGCGGTCAGCGCCTCCATCTCGACCCCGGTGCGGTCGGTGGTGCGTACCGCGGCGGTGATGTCGATCCGGGATTCACCGATGGTGAAGTCGACGTCGACTCCGGTGAGGGCCAGTTGGTGACAGAGCGGGATGAGGTCGCTGGTGCGTTTGGCCGCCATGATTCCCGCCACCCGGGCGGTGGCCAGCGCGTCACCCTTGGGCAGCCCGCCGGCCGAGATCAGCTGCACCACTTCGGCGGTGGTGCGCAACACGCCGCCGGCTACCGCAATACGCTTGGTGGTCGCCTTGGCGCTGACGTCGACCATGTGGGCCGCGCCCCGTTCGTCGAGGTGTGAGAGCGGCCCGGTCATGGCGTCCTCGCCTACCGGTTGACGACGGTGACCGGATGCAGGTAGGGCAGCTCCTCGGACGGGAGCGGAAAGACCAAGCTCCCGAACGGCGACAGGGCCCCGGCCCGGTCGGTGCGCAGCTCGCTCACTGCGGGTTCCCCGTCGGTCTCGGGCCACCCGTTGTCGACGTACCGATTCTTCTTGTCCTGGTTTGCAGCCACGGCGTCCATTCTGACAGGTCGCGATCGGCGACGCTCACCGGTTGGGCCTTACGCTGGTCGTCGATGACCGAACACGCCCGGGGTGTGCCGCTGGGATCGTGGCTTGCCGACCTGCCCGACGAGGGCCTGATCCGGCTACTGGAACTGCGGCCCGACCTCGCCCAACCGCCGCCGGGCAGTATCGCCGCCCTGGCGGCGCGGGCGCAGGCCCGCCAGTCGATGCGGGCGGCCACCGACGAGCTGGATTTTCTGCGGCTCGCGCTGATCGACGCGCTGCTGGTGCTGGAGGCCGACACGGCCGCGGTGCCGGTGGCCGACCTGCTGGCGCTGATCGGCGACCGGGCATCCGCCGACGCGGTGCACGAGGCGTTGAACGACCTGGTCGAACGGGCGCTGTGCTGGGGCGCGCTGCCCACCGGCGAGCTGCGAGTGGCCGCCGAGGCCGGTGCGGGCCTGCCGTGGCATCCGGGCCAGGTCACCCAGGAGGATCCCACCCAGCGCGGCGACCAGATCGCCGAGGCCATCGCCGCCCTCGACGCACCGCAACGCGACCTGCTGGACAAGCTACTGGCGGGCTCCCCGATCGGCCGCACCCGCGACGCCGCCCCCGGGGCACCGCCGGAGCGTCCGGTGCCGCGGCTGCTGGCGGCGGGCCTGCTGCGCCGTGTCGACGACGAAACGGTGATCCTGCCGCGGTTGGTCGGGCAGGTGCTGCGCGGCGAGCAACCCGGCCCGGCGGCCCTGCGGGCGCCCGATCCGGTGGTGTCGCAGACCACCGCGGCCGACGTCGATGCGACCGCTGCCGGCGCGGTGATCGACCTATTGCGCGAGCTCGACGCCATCCTGGCCAGCCTGGGTGAGATGCCGGTGCCGGAGTTGCGCAGCGGCGGGCTGGGCGTCCGCGAGGTCAAGCGACTGGCCAAGACGACCGGCATCGACGAAGCCCGGCTGGGTCTGCTGCTCGAACTGGCGGCCACCGCCCGGCTGATCGCCTCCGACTACCCCGACCCGGCGACGGTCGATCAGCGGGCGTGGCCCGACGCCGACGGCCCGTACTGGGCGCCGACGGTGCTCGCCGACCGGTTCGCCGAGCAACCGACCGCCGAGCGCTGGCAACTGCTGGCCGCCACCTGGCTGGAGCTGCCGGCCCGGCCGGGCCTGATCGGCAGCCGCGGCGCGGACGGTAAGCCGCGGGCGGCACTGTCCACGCCGCTGTTCTCCACCGCCGCCCCGCTGGATCGCCGGCTGCTGCTGGGCATGCTCGCCGAGCTGCCCGAGGGTGCCGGGGTCGACGCGGTCTCGGCATCGCAGGCATTGATCTGGCGGCGGCCGCGCTGGGCCAACCGGCTGCAGCCCGGCCCGCTGGGGGAACTGCTCGATGAGGCCCACGCGCTCGGGGTGCTGGGCCGCGGCGCGATCAGCACCCCGGGACGGGTGCTGTTCGCCGGTGCCACGCCCGGCGCCGAGACCACAGCTCCGGCCCCGGCGGCCGTTGCTGCCATGACCAAGGCCTTACCCGGGCCCATCGACCACTTCCTGGTACAGGCCGATCTGACCGTGGTGGTGCCCGGACCGCTGAAACGGGAACTCGCCGAGGAACTGGCCGTCGTCGCCACCGTCGAATCGGCCGGCGCCGCGATGGTGTACCGAGTCTCCGAACAGACCATCCGGGCTGCCCTGGACGTGGGCCGGACCGGCACGGGACTGCAGGCGTTCTTCGAGAAACACTCGAAGACGCCGGTGCCGCAAGGGCTCACCTATCTGATCGACGACGTCGCGCGTCGCCATGGCCAGCTGCGGATCGGGATGGCGGCGTCGTTCGTGCGCTGCGAGGATCCGGCCCTGCTGGCCCAGGCGGCCGCGGTTCCGGCCGCCGAGGCGCTCGGCCTGCGGGTGCTGGCCCCGACGGTGGCGGTGGCGCAGGCCCGGATCGCCGATGTGCTGGCGGCATTGCGCGACGCCGGTTTCGCCCCGGCCGCCGAAGACGCCACCGGAATGATCGTCGACATCCGGCCGCGCGGCGTGCGGGTGCCGACGCCGGCCGAGCGCCGCGGCCACCGGCCGGCGGCCGGGCCCAGCAGCGAAAGCCTCACGTCGCTGGTCCGGGTGCTGCGCACGGTGACGTCGGCGCCGTTCGACAACATCCGACTGGAGCCGGTCACCGCGATGATCATGTTGAAGCGGGCCGCGTCGGAGGGCTCCACGGTGCTGATCGGCTACGTCGACGCCGCCGGGGTGGCCACCCAGCGGGAGGTCTCCCCCGTGCTGGTTCGCGGCGGCCAACTGGTGGCGTTCGATTCCGCCTCCGGCCAGATGCGTGATTTCACCATCCACCGCATCACGTCGATCTCCTCGACCGAGCCGCAGTGAGCGCCAGTGTCGGAGCTCTCCGGATAATGGGCCCATGAGCACCAACGGGCCGTTGATCGTCCAATCCGACAAGACCGTGCTGCTCGAGGTCGATCATGAGCAGGCCGGCGCGGCCCGCGCCGCGATCGCGCCGTTCGCCGAGCTGGAACGCGCCCCCGAGCACGTGCACACCTACCGGATCACCCCGCTGGCGTTGTGGAACGCTCGCGCCGCCGGGCACGACGCCGAGCAGGTGGTCGACGCGCTGGTCTCCCACTCCCGCTACGCGGTGCCACAGCCGCTGCTGGTCGACATCGTCGACACCATGGCCCGCTACGGGCGGCTGCAGCTGGTGAAGAGTCCGGTGCACGGCCTGACCCTGGTGAGCCTGGACCGCGCGGTGCTCGAGGAGGTGCTGCGCAACAAGAAGATCGCCCCGATGCTCGGCGCCCGCATCGATGACGACACCGTGGTGGTGCATCCCAGCGAACGCGGCCGGGTCAAGCAGATGCTGCTCAAAATCGGCTGGCCCGCAGAGGATCTGGCCGGCTATGTCGACGGCGAGGCGCATCCGATCGAGCTGTGTCAGGACGGCTGGGCGCTGCGCGACTATCAGGAGATGGCGGCCGACTCGTTCTGGTCGGGTGGTTCCGGGGTGGTGGTGCTGCCGTGCGGCGCCGGCAAGACGCTGGTCGGCGCCGCCGCCATGGCCAAAGCGGGTGCGACCACCCTGATCCTGGTCACCAACACCGTCGCCGGCCGGCAGTGGAAACGCGAGCTGATCGCGCGGACCTCGCTGACCGAAGAGGAGATCGGCGAGTACTCCGGGGAGCGCAAGGAGATCCGGCCGGTCACCATCGCCACCTACCAGGTGATCACCCGGCGCACCAAGGGCGAGTACCGGCATCTGGAGCTGTTCGACAGCCGCGACTGGGGACTGATCATCTACGACGAGGTGCATCTGCTGCCGGCGCCGGTGTTCCGGATGACCGCCGACCTGCAGTCGCGGCGCCGGCTGGGGCTGACCGCCACGCTGATCCGCGAGGACGGCCGCGAGGGTGACGTGTTCAGCCTGATCGGACCCAAGCGCTACGACGCACCCTGGAAGGACATCGAGGCCCAGGGCTGGATCGCGCCGGCCGAATGCATCGAGGTGCGGGTCACCATGACCGAGAGCGAGCGGATGACCTACGCGATCGCCGAGCCGGAGGAACGCTACAAACTGTGCTCGACGGTGCACTCCAAGATCGCGGTGGTGCGCTCGATCCTCAAACAGCATCCCGGCGAGCAGACCCTGGTGATCGGCGCCTACCTCGATCAGCTCGAAGAACTGGGCGAGCAACTCGACGCCCCGGTGATCCAGGGCTCGACGCGCACCGCCGAGCGCGAGAAGCTGTTCGACGCATTCCGCCGCGGCGAGGTCTCCACCCTGGTGGTGTCCAAGGTCGCCAATTTTTCCATCGACCTGCCCGAGGCCTCGGTGGCCGTGCAGGTGTCGGGCACCTTCGGGTCTCGCCAGGAGGAGGCCCAGCGGCTGGGCCGGCTGCTGCGGCCCAAGGCCGACGGCGGTGGCGCGGTGTTCTACTCGGTGGTCGCCCGCGACAGCCTGGACGCCGAGTACGCCGCGCACCGGCAGCGGTTCCTGGCCGAGCAGGGCTACGGCTACATCATCCGCGACGCCGACGACCTGCTGGGACCGGCGATCTAGGCGACCCGCCCGCCCGGCGAACGCCCTGAGCGCGGTACTGCGGTTAGCCTCGGAACATGGCCCTGTCCAAGGACGAACGCGAACAGTTTCTGGTCGAGCCGCACATCGCGGCGCTGTCGGTGAGTGCGGGAGACGGCCGTGGCCCACTGACGGTCCCGATCTGGTATCAGTACACCCCGGGCGGCGAGCCCTGGGTCCTCACCGGCGTCGAGTCACGCAAGAGGCGGCTCATCGAGGCCGCCGGCCATTTCTCGCTCATGGTGGAGCGGACGGAGCCGACCGTCCGCTATGTCGCCGTCGACGGTGCCGTCAGCCGCATCGAACCCGGCACCGACGAGCAGCACGCCGAGCTGGCCCACCGTTACCTTCCCCCCGACCGGGCCGAGAAGTTCCTCAATTACGCGCTGACCGAACTGGGCGAGTACGTGGCAATTTATCTGCGTCCCCAGCACTGGGTCTCCGCTGATATGGGCACCATCTAGACGCTATGGGGGCCAGGAGGCTGCTTTTCCGGGGGATGTACCGGCTGGGCTTCACCCCGTGGGAGGGCCACGCGCTGGCCCGCGGGCTGCGCAATCTGGTCGAACTCGACGCCGGCGTGGGGTTGGCGCCGGGCACCGCGCTGGACCTGGGCTGCGGCACCGGGGACAACTCCATCTACCTGGCGCAGACCGGCTGGCGAGTCACCGGTGTCGACTTCGCCCCGCGGGCGCTGCGCGCCGCCCACGCCAAGGCCCGGGCCGGGAAGGTGTCGGTGCGGTTCGTCTGCGCCGACATCGCCCAACTGGACTCAGCCGGTCTCGGTGACGACTTCGACCTGGTGACAGACAGCGGTTGCCTGCACGGGATGAACGATCACGATCGGGCGGTCTACGCCCAGCAGGTCAACGCGGTGACCGGACCCGACTCGCGGCTGCTGATCGTCGCGTTCACCCCGGGCGCACTGTTCGGCGTCCGCGGCATCGACCAGGCCGAGATCGTCCGGCTTTTCGCTCCGCAGTGGGAGCTGATCAGCTCCGGCGACGAGCCGCACTACGTGCCCGCCAACGGCGGACAACCGGTGCGGCACTACCTACTGGCTCGCCGGGCCTGACCTTCAGCCCCCGCAGGCGGTGCCGGGCAGCAACATCATCAGCGGCCACAGCAGCACTCCGGCCACCGTCGCCAGCTCGTAGACACTGTTGGGCGGTATGCCGAACTGTTCCTCGGCCCGAGTCTGGAGGATCTCCACGCCGTCGGGCCGCAGGAACAGGCATACCACCCCGATGATCACGTAGACCAGGCCCAGCCACAACGCCGTCTCGAGCAGCTTGCCGACGGTGATGCTCAGCCGGTAGTCCAGCAGACGCGAGATCCCCCGAAGCCACGAGGGTTCCGGGGATGTCACGTCTGCAGCCTAATCGGAACGCACGGCCGCGGCGGGTCACCACCAGCGGCCACCCATGGCGAGCAGACGCGAGAGCCCCCCAAAACCGCGGTTTTGGGGGGCTCTCGCGTCTGCTCGCGCCGCCGGTACTACAGCAGCGACTGTGGCGGGTTGAACCGGTCGCCGTACTTGCCGGCCAGCTCCTTGGCCCGTGCGACGAAGCCGGCCTGTCCGCCGGGGTAGCCGACGATGAACTGGTGGGTGCCGCCGGTCCACGGCGGGAACCCGATGCCCATGATCGCGCCGATGTTGGCATCCGCGGTCGAGGTGAGCACGCCTTCGTCGAGGCACTTCTGGGTCTCCAGCGCCTCGGCGAACAGCATCCGGTCGATCATGTCCTGCAGCGGCGGGGTGGAGCTGCCCGAGTTGAAGGTCTCCCGCAGCCCCGGCCACAGCCCGGTGCGCTTGCCGTCGACGTACTCGTAGAAGCCGGCGCCCGACAGCCGCGACGGGCGGCCGATCTCGATCATCTTGTCGACGACCTCTTCGTTCGGCTGCCTCTCGAGCGTGCCGCCGGCCGCCTCGATGCCCTCGCGGGTGGCATTGGCGATCTTCTGCATCAGCTCCAGGTTGAGCTCATCGCAGAGCTGCAGCGGAGCCGCCGGGTAGCCGGCCTGCAGACCGGCCTGCTCGATGCTGGCCGGCTCCACACCTTCCCCGAGCATCCTCAGCGCCTCGTTGACGAAGGTGCCGATGACACGGCTGGTGTAGAAGCCGCGGCTGTCGTTGACCACGATCGGGGTCTTCTTGATGGCCAGCACGTAGTCGAACACCCGGGCCAGTGCCTCGTCGGAGGTCTTCTCGCCCTTGATGATCTCCACCAGCGGCATCTTGTCGACCGGCGAGAAGAAGTGGATGCCGATGAAGTCCTCCTGGCGCTTCACCCCGGTCGCCAGACCGGTGATCGGCAGTGTGGAGGTGTTGGATCCCAGCAGCGCGTTGGGCTCGACGATGTCCTCGATCTCCTGGAACACCTTGTGCTTGAGGTCCTGGTTCTCGAACACCGCCTCGATCACGAAGTCGACGCCCTTGAGGTCGGCCGGGTCACCGGTCGGGGTGATCTTGTCCAGCAGCGCCTTGGACTTCTCGGCGGTGGTGCGGCCCCGCTCGACGGCCTTGGCCTCCAGCTTCTCCGAGTAGCCCTTGCCCTTTTGCGCTGCTTCCAGGGAGACGTCTTTGAGCACCACGTCGTAGCCGGCCTTGGCCGACACGTAGGCGATGCCGGCGCCCATCATCCCGGCGCCGAGCACACCGATCTTCTTGATCGGGGTCTGCCCGATGCCCTCGGGCCGGCTGCCGCCGCCGTTGATGTGCTGCAGGTCGAAGAAGAACGCCTGGATCATGTTCTTGGCGACGTTGCCGGTGACCAGCGAGACGAAGTAACGGCTCTCGATGCGGCTGGCGGTGTCGAAGTCCACCGCCGCGCCCTCGACCGCGGTGGACAGGATGGCACGCGGCGCGGGCATTGGCGCACCCTTGAGCTGCTTGCGCAGCAACGCCGGGAACGACGGCAGGACCGCCGCCAGCGACGGCGTCGACGGGGTGCCGCCGGGCATCTTGTAGCCCTTGGCATCCCACGGCTGGGTGTGCGCCTCCGGGTTGGCCTTGATCCACGCCTTGGCGGCCGGCACCAGCTCCTCGACGCTTCCCACCACCTCATCGACCAGGCCGACCTCCTTGGCCTTGGCCGGCTTGAACCGGGTGCCCTGCGCCAACACGTTCATGAACGCGTTCTGGATGCCCAGCATGCGCACCGTGCGGGTGACCCCGCCGCCGGCGGGCAGCAGGCCCAGGGTGACCTCGGGCAGGCCGATCTGGCTGCCCTTGGCGTCGGCGGCGATGCGGTGGTGGCACGCCAGCGCGATCTCCAGGCCGCCGCCGAGTGCGGCGCCGTTGATGGCGGCCACGACGGGCCTGCCGAAGGTCTCCAAGGTGCGCAGGTCGGCCTTGATGGTCTCGACCTGGTCGAAGACGGCCTGAGCGTCCTCGGGGCCTACCTGGATCATCGCCTTGAGGTCACCGCCGGCGAAGAAGGTCTTCTTCGCGCTGGTGATGACCACACCGGTGATCGAATCCTTTTCCGCGACAAGGCGTTCCACGGCGTTGTGCATGGACTCGCGATAGTGCTCGTTCATCACGTTGGCCGACCCGGTCGGGTCGTCCAGGGTCAGCGTGACGATGCCGTCAGCGTCCTTGTCCCACTGAATGGTGTTCTCTGCCATTTTCAAAAACCCTCTCAGACGCGCTCGATGATGGTGGCGACGCCCATGCCACCGCCGATGCAGAGTGTGATCAGAGCGCGGCGGGCACCCCGGCGCTCCAGTTCGTCGACCATGGTGCCGGTGATCATCGCGCCGGTGGCGCCCAGCGGGTGGCCCATCGCGATGGCACCGCCGTTGACGTTGAGCTTCTCATCCGGAATGTTCAGGTCCTTCTGGAACTTCAACACCACGGAGGCGAACGCCTCGTTGAGCTCGAACAGGTCGATGTCATCGACGGTCAGCCCGGCGCGGTCGAGCACCCGCTGGGTGGCCGGGGTGGGGCCGGTGAGCATGATGACCGGGTCGGCGCCGGACGTGGCCGCGGCCACGATGCGGGCCCGCGGGGTCAGCCCCTGCTCCTTGCCGGCCTTCTCGGAACCGACGAGCACCAGGGCGGCGCCGTCGACGATTCCGGAGCTGTTGCCGCCGGTGTGCACGTGGTTGATCTTCTCGACGAAGTGGTACTTCTGCAGCGCCACGTCGTCGAAGCCGCCCATCGCGCCGACCCCGTCGAACGCGGTCTTCAGCTGACTCAGGCTCTCCACCGTGGTGCCGGGCCGCATGTGCTCGTCGTGGTCGAGGACGACCAGGCCGTTCTGGTCGCGCACCGGGACCACGGACTTGGCGAAGTAGCCGCCCGACCAGGCCGCGGCCGCCAGCTCCTGGGAGCGCGCCGCGTAGCGGTCGACGTCCTCGCGGGAGAAGCCCTCGATGGTCGCGATCAGGTCGGCGCCGATGCCCTGCGGCACGAAGCCGATCTCGTAGTTGGTGTCGGGGTCAGACGCCCAGGCGCCGCCGTCAGAACCCATCGGCACCCGGCTCATCGACTCCACGCCGCCGGCCAGCACCAGGTCATCGAACCCGGCCTTGACCTTGGCGGCGGCGGTGTTGATCGCCTCCAGACCCGACGCGCAGAACCGGTTGAGCTGCACGCCACCGGTGGTCTCGGGCATCCCGGCGGCCAGCATCGCGGTGCGGGCGATGCAACCACCCTGGTCACCGACCGGCGACACCACGCCGAACACGGCGTCGCTGATCTGGTTGACGTCCAGGTCGGGGTAGCGGCTACGCAGTTCGTTCACCAGGCCGACAGCCAGGCTGACAGGCTTGATCTCGTTCAGCGACCCGTTGCGCTGCTTGCCGCGCGGAGTGCGAATGGCCTCATAGATGAAGGCTTCTTCGGACATGGCTGGAATTCCTCTTCGGTTGGGATTCGACACGGATTTTCGATTGCGTCTGCTCGGAGCGTAGACCTCTGCTCACCACCCTAACAGGGCGGCCTATCAACCGGATGGTTGGGCCGGGTGCGACTGCGGCGCTGCGCGGCGGCGACGTGCGGGCACCGCGGCTGAACACTCCGCGGCTCCTAAGCTGGCCGGTTATGACGGTGTCGCGGTTACGGCCCTATGCCACCACGATCTTCGCCGAGATGTCGGCGCTGGCCACACGGATCGGCGCGGTCAACCTCGGCCAGGGCTTCCCCGATGAGGACGGGCCACCGGCCATGCTGGAGACCGCCCGGGCCGCGATCGCCGACGGCATCAACCAGTACCCGCCCGGCCCCGGCATGCCCGCGCTGCGGGAAGCCATCGCCGGGCAGCGCAAACGGCACTTCGGCATCGACTACGACCCGGACACCGAAGTCCTGGTGACGGTCGGGGCCACCGAGGCCATCGCGGCGGCGGTGTTCGGTCTGGTCGAGCCGGGCTCGGAGGTGGTGTTGATCGAGCCGTTCTACGACTCCTACTCGCCGGTGGTCGCGATGGCCGGGGCGCAGCGGGTCACTGTGCCGCTGGTTCCCGACGGCCGCGGATTCGCCTTGGACGTCGACCGGTTGCGCCGGGCCGTCACCCCGGCGACCCGGGCGCTGATCGTCAACTCACCGCACAACCCGACCGGCACGGTGTTCACCGAGTCCGAGCTGGCCGCGATCGCACGCATCGCGGTGGAGGCCGATCTGCTGGTCATCGCCGACGAGGTCTACGAGCACCTGGTCTTTGCCGGGCGGACCCACCTGCCGCTGGCCGGCTTCGAGGGCATGGCGCAGCGCACCGTCACCATCTCCAGCGCGGCGAAGATGTTCAACTGCACCGGCTGGAAGATCGGCTGGGCCTGCGGGCCCGCGGAACTGCTGGCCGGGGTGCGAGCCGCCAAGCAGTATCTGAGCTATGTCGGCGGGGCGCCGTTTCAGCCGGCGGTGGCGCTGGCGCTCAACACCGAGGACGCCTGGGTGGCGGGCCTGCGCGCGACGATGCAGGCCCGCCGGGACCGGCTCGCCGCCGGGTTGGCCGGGATCGGCTTCGAGGTGCACGACAGTTTCGGCACCTATTTCCTGTGTGCCGATCCGCGTCCGCTGGGTTATGACGACAGCACGGCGTTCTGCGCCGAACTGCCGCACCGGGCCGGGGTCGCGGCCATCCCGCTGTCGGCGTTCTGCCTGCCTCCGGGCGAGGCGACCGCACCTGACGTGTGGAATCACTTGGTGCGGTTCACCTTTGTCAAGCGTGAGGACACCCTCGATGAGGCGCTGCGACGTTTGGAGGTGCTGCGCGAGGGGCCGGTCACGGCTCGGTAGGCGCCCGGGTGCCCATCACCTGCTGCCGCAACCCCTCGGTGGCGGTGTCCAATACCAGCTTGCTGGCACGCCGGACCAGGAACGCCGGGATCGGCCCGGACGGCTCGACGGTGATGTCGAAGCGCACCCGGGTGGTGTCCGGGCCCTCCTTGGTGAGGGTGTACTCGACGTGCTGGGCGCGCTGCTGGGTTGTCGCCTTGGCGTCCCAGACCACCCAGTCCGGGCCCCAGTGGTATTCCAGGATCTCCTTGTCCACCAATCCCAGAACCTTGACGGTGGCACGCACGTGGTGGGGGCGGCCGTCCTCGTAGGTGTCGAGGATCTCGACCCGCTTGTGCACCGGTGACCAGGACACCAGGTCGCCAACATTGGCGAGCGCGTCGAGAATCTTCTCCGGCGGCGCGTCAATCACAATTTCCCGCGATGCTCGAACAGCCACTACGTCGAGCCTAGTCCGGTAGCCGGCGCTGAGCGGGGTTTGGGGCGAAACCGAAGTCAGCGCCCCTTTTTGACCTTGAGCACCTGCGTTCGCAGGCCGTCGGTGGCGGTCTTCATGCCGCCCTTGAGGGTGTTCTTGAGCAGGAAGCCCGGGATCGGGATCGACGGGTCGACCGCCATGTCGAAGCGGACCTTGGTTTTGTCACCCTGCGGGGTCAGCGTGTACTTGGCGTCCTGCGCCTTGAGTTGGCCAGCCGACACCAGCGTCCAGCCGACACTGTCGTCGGTCCAGCTGTATTCGACCACCTGCTCGTCGGTCAGACCGGCCGCCTTGATCCGCATCCGCACCCGGCGGGGCCGGCCGTCGTCATGGGTGTCGAGCACCTCGGCGCTCTGGTACTGCGGCGACCAGGACGGCACGGACTCGACGTCGGCGAGGACATCGAAGATCTCCTCCGGGCTGGCTTCGATGACCACTTCGCGGGAATCCTTGACTGCCATGGCTGGCACGATAGCCAGCCCCGCGGTGGTGCGCGGGGATTTGCGCCGTACCCGGATGTATCTCATCTGCCGGGCCGCGGTGGCACGATGGAAGTCATGCATGTGACCGCACGCCTCGCCGCGCCCCTGCTCGCCGCCACGGCATTGGTCGCCGCACCCGCCGCCCACGCCGACGACGCCAGTTATCTGGCGAAGGTCAACGCCTCGCCGGTGGCGATCCCGATCGCCGATGACGTCAAGGTGACGTCGGGCCACTACGTCTGCGCGCTGCTGCGGATGTACGGGCACACCGGCACCTACCGGTCCGGGCTCTCACCGGGCGACGTGGTGCGTCAGCTGACCAACACGTTCTATTACAGTCCCGAGGCCGCCGACGTCCAGATCGCCGCGGCGCAGTCCGAGCTCTGCCCGGAGACGTTGCGGCCCTGAGGTTTTGAGTACTAGCCGAGGCCGAACCCGGCGCCCGGGCCGCCCTTGGCGTTGACGCCGTCGAGGATCTCCTTGAACATCACGACCCCCGGCCCCGACTGGTCCAGCGGTACGGCCGGGACCGATCCGTCGCGGACCATGCCGACGAGCAGGTTGTCGATGGTGATCGGTGAGCCGTCGTCACCGGGTTGCCACCACTGCTCGCCGACGGAGTCCAGGCCGGCGGGGACGACGTCGAAGCAATTGAGCCCGGAGCCCCGGCCGAGTTTGCAGGCCTGTTTGGCCGGGACGGGTTCGGCCGCGGCGGGTTCCGGGCTCGCGGGGGCGGGGTCAGCGGGTTGCGAACCGGCCGGTTCCGGCTCGGCAGGCTCCGGGCCGGAACCGGCCGGTTCCGGCTCGGCAGGCTCCGGGCCGGCGGGTTCGGGGCCGGCGGGTTCCGGCTCTGGCGGCCAAAGACCGAAGATCCCGAAGCCTTCGTAGTCGGCGATCGGCTTCACCTTGGCCGACTCGAAGTCGATCACCGCATAGACGAGCGTGTCGTCGGCGGCCACGACCGTGCCGACGACCCCGCGTTCCTCGGCGCCCTCGGCGACAACCGGCGAGCCGGGTCCACCGCAATGAGCCGAGGTGAAACCGATCAGCCGGCCGGCGCTGTCGTGGCCGATGGCGGCCAGGGTGCACAGCGTGTCGTCGTTGAGCACGATCGCAGCCCCGCCGCCGAGCAGAATCTTGTCCCCTGCTGCGGCGCTCATCGGTGGTGCGACGGTGATGATCAGCGCGAACGCGGCGGCCGTAGCGGACAGCCGACGGGGGACACGGTGCACAACAGCGCAGTCTAGAGTCCCCTGGCGGTCGAACCGCCGCCAAAACGCTGCCGGGCGCGTACGGTCGAAGACGAGCCGCTTCATTGTCAGCGGTGGTCCACCCAGACTCGCCACGGGCGACCCCACGGGCAATTGTGATTCCTCCGCCTCCCGCGTCCGCGGGACAGCCAAATCCGACCGGTGAGGGAACGATCCGTGAATTGCAAGATGTCATGCGCCACTTGAACGTAACGGGACCGAAGTCGGATCGCTCCACTCCTGCCATCGCCGGCACCCGCCATGCCCGCCCAATCCGGCTGACCGTGGCGCACCAACTCGGCCGCGACATCGACGGCGCCTGGTGGCCCCGCGCAGATCGCATCACCCATGAATTACCGAACCTCGTCGCGGTCCTGACTCCTCTGCTGGGGAACATCACCAGCATCAACGTCAACTGGTCACCACTGCAACGGCCCCCTGATTTCAGCTGGCCGGGGTGGGAAGGCAAACGCCAACACGTGATGACCCTCAGCGGCACGCAGGCCTGCGTCAACTTGCTGGTCATCTCGTACGCGACCCACACCGCACTCGCGTTGATGGTGATGCGCTGCGCTGCGGGCCTGCCCATCGAGGCGGCAGACCTGAATAAACCCGCATGTCTGACCGCGGATTTGATTCTGCGGACCGCTCGACAACAACGTGTTCTCGGCTGTGGCACCTAGGGGTGGCGGCGACCGATCGTGCGGGCCCGACCCACGCGACGGCTTCCCGGTCGACGCCGTGCCGCCGTTGGGACCGAACCCGTTGGAGGGCCGCACGTTACCTCACCGGCTGTGGTCACATGTGTCAGGTTCGGGCCGCCGAGCAAGCGCCCCAGAAACGAGAAAAACCACCTGCCACCAGGTGGTTCTCAAAGTGGCCAGGGCCGGGATCGAACCGGCGACCTTCCGCTTTTCAGGCGGACGCTCGTACCAACTGAGCTACCTGGCCGGAAGGCACGTATGCCTCGCCGTATAAAGCGACCCTGACGGGACTTGAACCCGCGACCTCCGCCGTGACAGGGCGGCGCGCTAACCAACTGCGCCACAGGGCCTTGCTCTTCGCTCCGCGTCTCCGCGATACGAGTACCCCCTACGGGATTCGAACCCGCGCTACCGCCTTGAAAGGGCGGCGTCCTAGGCCGCTAGACGAAGGGGGCCAGAACCGAATCTCTCCGGGGACTCGCAACGTGGTCACGTTGGGAGCTTGGCTAGCTTAGGGCACGGCGGGCCCTTTCCTCAAACGCGGCCCCGATCGGGGCCCGCCGGCAAGGCAGTATTCTGTTCCGGCACGGCCCCTATAGCTCAGTTGGTAGAGCTACGGACTTTTAATCCGCAGGTCGTAGGTTCGAGTCCTACTGGGGGCACCCCACCAACGTCCGGCGGTGGCAGTACTGCGTATTGCCACCGCCCCGGCTGTGATGTTTTTCATACGCCCGCACCGGGCAATACCGCACTCAGATACGTCAGATCGCCGAACGCCACCGCCAGGGCGTCATCGCCGTACTCCAGGCCGGCCTCGGTGTAGAGGTCGCGAACCTCTCGGCCCGACACCGTCCAGCCGGCATGGGTCAGGTAGTCGACGACGTGGTTGCGTTCGCCGTGGTAGATCAGCTCGCCGATCTCCACCTCGCACCCGACGGATTGCAGCTTCTCGCGGTGCTCGCGCCATTCCGGGCCGGCGAACACCGTGGTGTCCTGGATGAATTCACACGCCAGCCGGCTGCCCGGCGCGCTCAGCGCGGTGATGGTGTCGAACAGCGCGTCCTGGGCGTCGGGCTGCAGGTAGACCAGCAGGCCCTCGGCGCTCCACACCGTCGGTGCCTGCGGGTCGAAACCGGCGGCCTTGAGCGCCGCCGGCCAGTCGTCGCGCAGGTCGACGGCGACGGTGCGGCGCTGCGCGGTCGGCTCCGCCCCCAGCTCGGCCAGTGTGTTGGTCTTGAAGTCGATTACCGCGGGCAGGTCGACCTCGTAGACCACGGTGCCGGCCGGCCAGTCCAGCCGGTAGGCACGCGAGTCCAGGCCGGCGGCGAGGATGACCGCCTGGCGGATGCCGCTCTGCGTCGCGGCCTGGAAGTGCTGGTCGAAGAACCGGGTCCGGATCCCCATGCCGTGCCCCATCCGGACCGGGTCGAAGTCGTCGCCTTCGGGCAGCGCGACGTCCCCGTCGATCAGCCGGGTGAAGAAGTCGATGCCGACGGCGCGCACCAGCGGCGCCGCGAACGGGTCGTCGATCAGCTTGTCGGGCCCGGCGGTGGCCAGCGCGCGCTGCGCCGCCACCATGGTCGCGGTCGCCCCCACGCTGCTGGCCAGGTCCCAGCTGTCACTGTCCGTACGCGTCATCCCATGCCTTCCGAATTTCTGAACCCACAAACTATCTAGATAGGCTACCGAATGTTGGGATGCTGGTGCACTACGGCGCCGGCGACGATGGTCGCAGCGACCAGGCCGGCGTCCAGCACGCCCGGATCACCGTCGAGCACACACAGGTCACCGGGCTCGCCGGGGCTGACCGTGCGCGGGGTCGCGGGCCGGTCGGGCCGGCCGGTGAACATGGCCAGCGCGGCGCGAGCCGTGACCCGCTCGGCCGGACCCAACACGAGGCCGCCGGGGGTAGTCCGGTGTACCGCGGCCCGCATGGCCGCCCAGGGGTCACCGTCGCCGAAGGGGGCATCGGTGGAGAGCGCCACCGCAATACCGTTGTCCCGCAACGACGCCAGCCGCCACAATTCGTGGTGCCGGTCGGGTGCGATCTCGGCCAGGTAGTCGGCGCCGCGTTCGGCGATGAAGTTGGGCTGGGTGACCACGGTGATGCCGAGCGCGGCAAGGTCGGCCAGTCGGTCATCGGGCACCACCGCGGCGTGCTCGATCCGATCGTCACGGTGGGGGCCGGCGGCCTGCCATGCCGCGATCGCGACGGTGAGCTGGGCGTCGGTGACGCAGTGCAGCGCCACACCGTGGTCGCGACCGTGGTTGTCGCGCAAGGCGTTCGCCAAGGCCTCGAGGTCCAGCCGGGCGTCGTCGAGGATGATCTTGGCCGGCCCGAGGCTGATGCCGGGCGCCGGGGCGGTTCCGGCCGGCACCATGCAGTGCAGTCGCTGCAGCAGCTCCCCGCTGCGGCGCGCGGCGGCGAACGTGGTGATGTCGGCGTCGGCGTGGCCCGGGGTGGCGTCGGTGATCCCGGTGACGCCGCACGCGGCCAGCTGCCGGCTCAGTCGCCGCAGCGACGGCTCCCGGCGCGGAAGCTTCGGCGCCGGATCACCGTGGGCCCGCAGCAGCCTGCCGTCGGGATGATCGGCCCGCCCGATGCGGGCCAGACCGGCGGAGTTGAGCATCCACAGCGCGCCGCTGCGATGCGCCACCCGCACCGGCACCTCGGGCGAGAGCCGGTCCAGCAGCGCGGCGTTGAGTTCTCCGGCCACCGATTCGTGGTAGCCGTAGCCGCGCACCCAGCCGTCGCTGTCCGCCGTCGCGGCCCGCAGCGCAGCGGCCAGCTCATCGAGTGTGCTCACGTGCGGCGGACCCAGACAGACCGAGTCCAGCGCTGCGGCCGCCGACCGCAGGTGCAGGTGGTGATCGTGCAGCCCGGGAATCACGGTGGCGTGGCGCGCATCCAGCACGTCTTCGCCGCGGCGGGCCGCCAGTACCGGCGCGATCTGTTCGATGGTGTCACCGAGCCGGATGTCGACCACCGAGCCGTCGAGCAGCGTCGCCCGCTGGATCAGCACCGCGACACCGCATCCACGAGTTCGCCGACCCGGGCGTTGTCGGCTCCCAACCGCGGGCCGGCACCCGCGATATGCGGGCGGGCCGGCGGGGACACCGGATCGTCGCCGGCGGCATGCAGCGGCAGCGCGGCGTAGCAAGCGGCGACGGCGGCCAGCGACAGCGTGATCACCTCACCGCCGCCGCGGGCCAGCGAGTCGAGCACCGCGGCGGCGGCTTCGATGCCGGTCAGCGGGTCGGCGATGGCGTCGCCGCAGAACACCGGGTCCGCGGTGCCATCGAAGCCCACCAATCCGCCCGCCACCGCTGTGTCGTCGCCGAACCCCGGCGGTTCAGCGAGGCTCGACGGAGGAGAGCTGAAGCTGGGACCGCCGTATGAACCGGGAGCTTCGCCGCCGTGCGCGGTGAGCTGCGCCCACACCCGCCCCGGCCGGCCCGCCACGTCGAACGGCCCGAGGCCGCGGCGGGCCAGCGCCGCCGGACGCGAGCCCTCCAGCACCACGTCGGCGGCATCGAGCAACCGGGCGAGAAAGTCCGCGTCATGATCGAAATCTGCTGTGCAGGATAGCTTTCCGCTGTTCATCCAGTCGAAGAAGGCACTCGGTCCCCGCCGCGTACCGTCGGGGCGGGACGGGTTTTCGACCTTGATGACGGTGGCCCCGGCCCGTGCCAACAGCTGCCCGCACAGCGGGCCGGCCCACAGTGAGGTCAGGTCGACGACCAGGGCACCGCGGGCGCCACGGGCCGGACCGCAAGGCCCGACCCGGCGGATCGACGGTGTGGCGGCGGCGCACTCCCCCAGCGCGGCGGCGGGCAGATCGAGCAACCGCGCCCGCTCGACGACCTCGGCCACCGGTCGCTGCGCAGCCCACCCGGCAACAGCTGGCCACGGCTCCGGGCAGTCGGCTTCGATGAGGGCGGGTACCGCGTCGATGTCGTCGGCGCGGGACAACGTGATCGCCCACCAGCCGTCGGCCCCGGCCAGCAGCCGCGAGGCGCCACCAGCCGAGACGCGCCCGGCGCGGCTGAAGCCCAGCAGGCCGGCGCGCCCGGCCAGCAGCGTCGCGGCGTCGGCGTCGACACCGGTGGCGGTGGTGAAGCGGCCCAGCACCTCGGTGGCATGCTGCAGCACCGCGGCGCGGGAGAAATCCGGCGGGCCGTCGGGCTGGCCGGTCAGCCAGGCCAATCCCGACGCACCCCAGGCGGCCCTGCCCATCAGGGCCTCCCGACCTCGTCGACGAGCCCCCACCGCAGCGCGGTCGACGCGTCGACGGTGCGCCCCGACAGGATCAGATAGCCGGTGCGCCATCGTCCGATTCGGCGGGTGACGCTGACGGTGCCCCCGGCGCCCGGAATCAGCCCGAGGTTGAGTTCGGGCAGGCCCAGCACCGCCTCGGGGTGTGCGCGCACCCGGCCGCAGAAGGCCGCCATCTCCAGTCCGCTGCCCAGCACCTGGCCGTGCACGTCGGCGCGGCAGCGCGCCCCGAGCCGGGCGGTCAGCGCGTCCAGCGCCAGCGCCGGGCTGTGACGGGTGCGGGCCAGGTGCGCACTGGCCACATCGGTGAAGCCGCCGAACTCGGCCAGGTCGCCGCCGCTGCAGAAGGAGCGGCCGGCCCCCGACAGCACCACTTCGTCGATCGAGGTGTCGGCTTCGGCCACGGCCAGGCCGTCGAGCAGCGCGGCGCGCATCGCATTGCTGAAGGCGTTGTGGCGCTGCGGCCGGTTGAACCGAAGCAGCAGCGTGTCGCCGTCCCGGTCGATCAGCACCGGATCGCTGGTGTCGGGCACGGTGGCCGGGCCGCGCTCAGCCAGCCAGCCGGCGAACTCCGGGCCGGCCTGCAGCACCGAGTAGGCCAGCGATTCGGTGAGCACCCCGTGTCGTGCGGGCGCGTTCGGGTCCACCGCGCGCAGCACGTCGTCGCAGATCGCGGCCGCATGCGGCCGGCGCCGGCAGTGATCGGCGATGTCGGCGAGTGCCTCGGCCACCGATCCGACGGTGATGATCCGGCGATCCGTGGCCTCGGCCTCCGAGAGGGTGAAGGTGGCGCGCTGCAGCCAGTGTTGCGCGTGCGCGGTGTCGAAGCGGCTGCCCGTCGCGATGATGATCCCGGCGCCGGGCTCGGCGTCGGGGTTGCCATCGAGGTCGACCACGCTGATCATGACGCACGTCAGCGTACCGATAGCGGTCCCCGCACCGACTCCGGCCGGTAGCGCAACTACCACAAAATGATAATGTCGTTCTCATCCACGACGGATTACGGGGAGCCGAGCGGTGAGCATTTCGTTATTGCTGGAAATGGCGGTTTCGGCCGACCCAGACCGGGTCGCTGTCGTCTCGGAGACCACCCGCTACACCACCGCCGAACTCAATGCCCTCGCCGACGCCGGCGCCGGGGTGATCAACGAGTCCGGCGCGAGCAGCGTGGCCTATATCGGGATGGGCGGCGACATGCTGCCGCTGCTGCTGTTCGCCGCGGCGCGGGCCGGGCGGCCCTTCGCCCCGCTCAACTACCGGCTCAGTGGTCCGGCGCTGCGCGAGCTGATCGGCCGGCTGCCGCAACCGCTGGTCGTCGTCGACAAGGAATACCTCGACCTGGTCGGCGAAGTGGGTGACATCGGGATCGGCCCGATCGATTCGGCCACCTTCTGCGCCCGGGCCCGCACCACCACCCCGGAGGTGCAGTGGCCGGATCCCGACGACGTGGCAGTCGTGCTGTTCACCTCGGGCACCACCTCCGCGCCCAAAGCCGTTGAGCTGACCCACAACAACCTGACCAGTTACATCACGCAGACCGTCGAGTTCGGTTCGGCGGCCCCGGCGGACGCGGCACTGATCTGCGTACCGCCGTATCACATCGCCGGAGTCGGAGCGGCGCTGAGCAACCTCTACGCCGGACGCAAGGCGGTCTATCTGCGTCGCTTCAGCCCCGCCGAGTGGATCCGGTTGGTCAAAGACGAGGCGGTGACCACCGCGACCGTCGTCCCGACGATGCTGGAGCGCATCGTGTCGGAACTGGAAGCCCACCCGGCCCCGCTGCCGACGCTGCGCAACCTGGCCTACGGTGGCTCCAAAGTAGCGCTGCCGCTGGTGCGCCGCGCGCTGGACCTGCTGCCCGACGTCGGCTTCGTCAACGCCTACGGCCTGACCGAGACCAGTTCGACGGTCGCGGTGCTCACCCCCGACGACCACCGCACGGCGTACGCGGCCACCGACGAAGCCGTCCGCAAGCGACTGGGGTCGGTCGGCCGCCCGGTCCCGGGCATCGAGGTGGTCATCCGCGACGACGAGGGCCGGCCGGTTGCGGCAGGAGAGCCGGGCGAGTTGTTCCTCCGGGGCGAGCAGGTCTCCGGCACCTACACCGGCATGGGGTCGGTGCTCGACGCCGACGGCTGGTTCCCGACCCGTGATCTCGCCGTGCTGGACGACGAGGGCTACCTGTTCATCGTCGGCCGCTCCGACGACACCATCATCCGCGGCGGCGAGAACATCGCGCCCGCCGAGATCGAGGACGTGCTGGTCGAGCACCCGCAGGTCCGCGAGGTCGCCGTCGTCGGCGCCCCGGATCCGGAGTGGGGCCAGATCATCGTCGCGTGCGTGGTTGCGGCGCCCGGTGCGTCACCGGAGCCGGAGGCGCTGCGCGAGTATGTTCGAGGACAGCTGCGAGGATCGCGCACCCCGGACCGGATCGTCTTCCGCTCGGAGCTGCCGACCACGCCGACCGGCAAGGTGCTGCGCCGAGAGCTCCTCGACGACCTGCAAGCCGCGAAGTAGTCCACATCGTTTCCCCCAAGCCGAAGGAACGCAATGATCAAGTCCGGTACCCGTCTGAAGAGCCAGGTGTGCGACACCCAGGTCATCGTGGTGAAGACCGCCGACAGCCTCGATGACCTGCGCGCCGGTGGGGCCCCGATGGTGCCCCTGGAGGACAGCGCGTCACCGGAGGCGACCCTGGATCCCGATTTCGCCGGCGGCGCGGTGATGGGTAAGCGCTACGTCGACGACGCCGGCGCCGAGGTGTTGGTGACCAAGGCCGGCGCCGGTGCCCTGAGCGTCGGCACCGTGCCGTTGGCCCTGAAGGAAGCCAAGCCGCTACCGGCCAGCGACTGACCGAGGGCGGTCAGGCCCGCTCGCGCACCGGCCGGTAGAACACCAGCAGTTGGCCGATGCCACCGGCGAGCCCGAGCCCGGCCGCGATCAGCAGCCCGGTCCACCCGTCGCACCAGTTCTGCCCGAACAGCAGGTGGTCCAGGCTGAGCGGCCCGGCGCCGAGCATGGCGATACCCACCGCGACGGCGGCCAGCACCAGGTTGTACTCCCAGCCGCTCTTGACGATGAAGAAGCCGTTGTCGCGGTGTACCGTCCAGGCCGCCACCAGCATCAGGGCGACGAAGCCCGCCGCGGGAATCGGCGTGAGCAGGCCGGCGGCCAGACCCAGCCCGGCGGCGATCTCGGTTCCGGCGGCCACCCGGGCGTGGAAGAGGCCGGGCCGCATGCCGATGCTGTCGAACCACCGTGCGGTGCCGGGGATCCGGCCCCCGGAGAAAATCTTGTTGTAGCCGTGCGCGGCCATGGTCAGGCCCAGGCAGAGCCGCACGATCAACAGTCCCACGCCGTAAGCGGTCATCGAATGGGTTCTCCTTCTGCTCGATCTTCTTGGTCCTCTTGCTGATCCGCCACGCGCATCAGGTGCGCCAGCCGGCCGACGAAAACCGGCGGGTAGACGCCGACGCCGGCCCGGGTGACCCACTCGGCGGCGAACTCGGGCTGGCTGATCCACTGCCCGGCGCCGGCCTCGCCCACTTCTTCAGCGGCCTCCTGCAGCATGAACACCTCGCGCGGATTGTCGAAGGCCTGGAATATCAAGACCTTCCGGATTCCGGCCGCAGCAAAGGCGCCCGCGGTGTCGTGGACATGGTCGATGAGCGCCTCGGCGTCCACCACTTCGGCCACCGCCGCGACCACTACCCCCGGCGGTTCGGCGAGGCTCGCCGGAGTCGGCCCCCGGGCCGGCGGAGGCGAGGCGAAGCCGGGACCGCCGCATGAACCCGGCGGTTCGGCGAGGCTCGCCGGAGTCGGCCCCCGGGCCGGCGGAGGCGAGGCGAAGCCGGGACCGCCGCCTGAACCGAGCGGTTCGGCGAGCCTCGCACTGTCGGCCAGCTCGATGCGCTCCACCAGCGAACCGGCGAAGACGGCGGGAATGTCGTCGACGCCGACCGCGTCGAACCAGGCCATGAACGCCTCGTCGCGGAGCAGATCGGTCACCGGCTGCGCGGCGCGGATCGACATCAGTGCCAGCACCCGGCCGGGATCGACCGACGAGGTGTAGACCAGCACGTGGCTGGCGCCCAGGTGAGCCAGGCTGTCGCGGTGGCGCCGCAATAGCGGCCAGACCCTGGCCGGATCCGGGACCCGATAATCCGTGACCAGCACCAGCGAACGCGACAGCGGCACGTTCTCGGTCAACGTGCGATCGCGCCGCTCAACTCGCCGGGCTCAGGTCTGCCGCGACCGACGCACACGCCGGCCCACAGCGGAACATCTCGATGTGACCCGATCCGGCGACACCCTTCGGGTCGAGGCCCGCCGCTCGCAGCGCCTGGGCCTTGAACGCGCGGGCTGCCGCGCTGAGCCGGTGCTGGCGGATGTCGACGTCGCGATCCAGCTCGGCCGGCACGTCGCCCCACAGCGTCACCTCGGTGCTGCTGTGTTCCAGCGCGTCGAGCACGCCCTGTCGCACGCGGGCGTGGCCGTCGAACATCTCGGCGCAGACGGCGATGGTCTGCGGGTTCGGCCACTGCTCCCATTGGGCGAGCACCGACTCCAGCTCCAGCACCTGCGCCCCGAGGATCTGCAGCGGCCGGGTGTCCTGCTCGTCCAGGATCATCACGGTGACGTCCCAGCCCGCCGTGGCGCGGTCGTAGAGCCAGCCACCGGCGGCCCTGACGACGTCGAGGACACCGCGGCCGACGATGTCGAACCGGTACCGCATGTCGGGGTCGGGGGTCATTGCAGGACGTCCTTTTCCAGTGGAGCGAAGTCGCGGGCCAGTGTTTCCGTGTAGGCCGTGAACACCTCGGCCAGCGGTATCGAGGGATCCAGTAGCCATGACATCTCCATTCCGTTGATAAAGGCGAGAATTTCCGCGGCCTTGATGGCCGCGTCGAAGTCGGTGCGGTAGCGGCCCGCGTCCTGCCCGCGCCGGATCAGGTCGGCGACGATGTCGACCGCGGCGTGGTAGCGCTTCAGCATCCGATCGTGCAGCGGCGCCTCGGGCAGTACGTTCTCGGCGAGCAGCACGGTGAAGGTTCCGACCAACTCGGGTGCCCGGGTGAATCGGTCGGCCACCCGCTGGATCTCCTCGATGAGGTCGCCGCTGCGGTCGGCGTGCGTGTCATCGTCGGCGTCGCGGGCGTCGAGCACCGCGTGCAGCAGCTGTTCCTTGGACGCGAAGTGGTGCAGTAGGCCCGCCGCGCTGACCCCGGCGTTGCGGGCGATCTGCGCCAGCGAGGTGTTGCGCCAGCCGTTGCGGGCCAACAGGTGCTCGGCTGCCAACAGAATCCGCTGCCTGCGGTCCTCGCCTTTGGCGAGCAGTGTGGCGTACGGCCGGGGTGAGGTCACCGGTCTCCTTCGATCAACCAACCAAGTGAACACACAGTAGGTTGGTTTGCGCGCTGTGACAAGGGTCTCATCGAAGAATCTTTGGTTACGGACTCACAACCGCGGCCGAGACCGCCTCACAGCCCCAGCGACTTGGCGATGATCATCTTCATCACCTCACTGGTCCCGGCATAGATCCGGGCCACCCGCGCGTCGGTGTAGAGCCGCGCGATCGGGTATTCCATCATGTAGCCGTAGCCACCGAACAACTGCAGACAGCGATCGATGACCCGGGCCTGCATCTCGGTGCAGAACAGTTTCACCCGAGCGGCGTCGGCGCCCGAGAGCGTGCCGTCGACGTGCTCGATGACCGCCCGGTCGAGCATGCATTGGGCGGCCTCGATCTCGGTGGAGACCGCCGCCAGCTCGAACTTGGTGTTCTGGAACGAGGCGACCGGTGAGCCGAACACGTTCCGGTTCTTCACATAATCGATGGTGGCGGCCAGCGCCGAGCGGGACTGCGCCACCGAGCCGACCGCCACGGTGAGCCGTTCCTGGGCCAGGTTGTGGCCCAGGTAGCTGAAGGCCTGGCCCTCGTCCCCCAGCCGGTTGGCCATCGGAACCCGCACATCGGTGAAGGACAACTCGGCGGTGTCCTGAACCTTGCAGCCCATCTTGTCCAGTTCGCGGCCCCGGGCGAAGCCGGGCATGCCGTCCTCGACCACCAGCAGCGTCAGCCCGGCGCGGCGGTTGTCGGGGTCGGTGGCGGTGCGGGCCACCACGATCACCAGATCCGCCTGAATGCCGCCGGTGATGAACGTCTTCGCCCCATTGAGGACGTAGTCGTCGCCGTCGCGCACTGCGGTGGTGCGCATCCCGGCCAGATCCGATCCGGTGCCCGATTCGGTCATCGCGATCGCCGTCAGCAGCTTGCCGGCCGCCAGCCCGGGGAACCAGCGCGCCCGCTGTTCGTCGTTGGCGTAGTGCAGGAAGTACGGCAGGATCACTTCGAGCTGGGTGCGCACCGTGGAGAGCGTCACCAAAGCGCGCGCCGCCTCCTCCTGCAGCACCACGTTGTAGCGGTAGTCGTCGATGCCCGCGCCGCCGTACTCCTCGGGGATCGCCATGCCGAGCATCCCCAGCGAGCCCAGCTGCTCGAACACCTCGCGGGGCATCCGGCCGGCCTTCTCCCAGTTGGGGTACTCGGGCACCACGTGCTTCTCGACGAAGTCGCGGGCCAGAGCCCGGAACGCCTCGTGGTCTTCGGTGAACAGCACGCGCTGCATGACGGTGTCTCCTTAGCCGACCCGGCCGGCCTAGCCGACGAGTTCGACGATCGTGGCGTTGGCGGTTCCGCCGCCTTCACACATGGTCTGCAATCCGTAACGAATCCCGTTGTCGCGCATGTGGTTGATCATCCGGGTCATCAATACCGCGCCGGAGGCGCCGAGCGGATGGCCCAGTGCGATCGCCCCGCCCACCGGGTTGAGCAGCTTCTCGTCGGCGCCGGTCTCGGCCAGCCACGCCAGCGGCACCGGCGCGAACGCCTCGTTGACCTCGAACACACCGATGTCGTCGATGCCCAGCCCCGCGCGCTTGAGCACCTTCTCGGTGGCCGGAATGGGTCCGGTGAGCATCAGCACCGGGTCGGCGCCGGTCACCGCGCCGGCGGTGTAGCGCACCAGCGGGGTCAGCCCCCGGCGGGCAGCATCGTCCTCGCTCATCACCAAAAGTGCTGCGGCGCCGTCAGATATCTGCGAGGAGTTGCCGGCGTGGATCATTCCGTCGTCCCGGAAGGCCGGTTTGAGTCCGGCCAGTTTCTCGACGGTGGTGCCGCGGCGGATGCCTTCGTCGGCGTCCACCACCCCGCCTTCGGTGGTGACCGGAACAATCTGGTCGCGAAACGCCCCGGCGTCCTGCGCGGCGGCGGCCCGCTCATGCGAGCGCGCCGAGTACTCGTCGACCCGGGCGCGGTCGAACCCCCACCGCTGGCAGATCATCTCCGCGCCGATGCCCTGGTTGAACTGAAAACCGTCATAGCGCGCAAGAGCTTTGGGGCCGTAGGGCTCTCCGGTGGCCCGGGCGGCGCCGAGCGGGACCCGACTCATGACCTCGACACCGCCGGCGACGACGACGTCCTGCTGCCCCGACATCACCGCCTGTACGGCGAAGTCCAGCGCCTGCTGACTCGAGCCGCAGGCCCGGTTGACCGTGGTGCCCGGGATGGTCTCGGGCCAGCCCGCGGCCAGCACCGCGTATCGGCCGATGTTGGAGGACTGGTCGCCCACCTGCGACACACACCCCCACACCACGTCGTCGACGACGTCCGGGTCGACCCCGGTGCGGGTCATCAGCTCGTTGAGCACGATCGCGGACAGGTCCGCGGCGTGCGTGCCGGCCAGGCCGCCGTTGCGTTTGCCGACCGGGGTGCGCACCGCCCCGACGATCACTGTTGGTCGCATCTCTACTCCGATCTCACTTGGCGGGCCACCCGCCGGTGAAGCGCGGTGTGCGCTTCTCGGCGAAGGCCGCATAGGCTTCCGCGGCATCGGTGCCCGCGAAATTGACTAGCTGGGCTCGGGATTCGTTGAGCAGTGCCTCGGGCAGGGTGCAGTCGGCACCCTGATTGAGCAGCATTTTGGTCTGCGCCAGCGCCCGCGGCGGGCCGGCAGCCAGCCGGTCGGCGAGATCGTCGACGAACCCGTCGATCTCACCGGCGCCGATCACCCACGTCACCAGGTTCAGCGCCTGGGCCTCGGTGGCGTCGATGGTCTCGGCCAGCAGCGCCAGCCGCTTGGCCTGCTGCAGGCCGACGATCTTGGGCAATAACCACGAGCCGGCCAGGTCGACCGACAGACCCCGCTTCGAGAAGATCTGGCAGAACGTCGATTCCGGGGTGGCGACCACCAGATCGCAGCCCAGCGCCAGATTCCAGCCCGCCCCGACCGCCACCCCGGTCACCTTGGCGATGGTCGGCACTGACAGCTCGTGCAGCGCCAGCGCGACATCGGTGAGCCGCTGCAGCTTGTGGACCGGGTGGGTGTCGTCACCGGTGCCGATGTCCGCACCCGAACAGAACGCGCCGCCCGCGCCGGTGATGATCAGCGCGCGCAGGTCGCGGTCGTCGGCGGCATCGCGCAGCGCATCACGCAGCGCCCGCCACAGCTGCGGGTTGATCGCGTTCTTGCGGGCGGGCCGGTTCAGGATGAGGGTCCGCACCCCGTCGCGATCGGTACGCAGCAGAACGTCGGTCTCGGGCGCCATCAGCTGCCAGCCTGCCCGATCGCCCCCTGGCCGCGCAGCTCGGCGATCTCGGTGTCGGTGAAACCCAGTTCGCCCAGCACCACCTCGGTGTGCTCGCCGAGCGCGGGCACCGACCCCATCGGCGGCTCGAACCCGGCGATCACCGGTGGCGGCAGCAACGACGGGATCGGCCCGGCCGGGGTGTCGATCGAGCGCCACCGGTCGCGCTCGACCAGCTGCGGGTGTGCCAGCACGTCGCCGGCGGTGTTGTAGCGCGCGTTGCCGATTCCGGCGGCATCGGCCGCGTCCTGGATCTTGGCCAGGTCGTGCCGGGCGCACCACTGGCCGATCGCCTCGTCCAGGATCGCCCGGTTCGCCACCCGGTCGGCGTTGCCGGTGAAACGCGGATCGTCGGCCAAGTCGTCGCGGCCCAGCAACTCGCGGGCCAGCCGCTGCCACTCCCGGTCGTTGGTGGTGCCCAGCACCACGGTGTGGCCGTCGGCGGTCGCATACGCGCCGTAGGGCGCCACGGCCGGCGAGCTCATGCCCAGCGGCTGCTGTTCGATGCCGGAGTGTCGCGCATAGGTGAGGTGATAGCCCATCATCTCGGCCATGGTGTCGAACAGGCTGACGGTCACCGACGGCGCCGGCTCATCGGTGCCCGCACCCTTGCGGCCGATCAGCAGCGCCATGATCGACAACGCCGAGTACAGGCCGCTGGTCACATCGGCCACCGGCGGGCCGGGCTTGGCCGGCTCCCCCGCCCGGCCGGTCACCGAACACACCCCGGACTCGGCCTGCACCAGCAGATCGTAGGCCCGCTTGTGCGACAGCGGTCCGCCACTGCCGTAGCCGTCGATCTCCACGGCGATCACGTTCGGGTGCCGGGCGGCCATGTCCTGCGCGGACAACCCCAGCCGCGCGGTGGCGCCCGGTGCGAGGTTGGAGACCAGCACGTCGGCGGTGTCCAGCAGTCGGTGCAGAACCTCGCGTCCCGCCTCGCTTTTGAGATCCAGCGTGACCGACTGTTTGCCGCGGTTGACCCAGACGAAGTGCGCCGCCTGGCCGTTGACCACGTCGTCGTAGTAGCGGGCGAAGTCGCCGCCGTCGGGGTTCTCCACCTTGATCACCCGCGCACCGAAGTCGGCCAGCGCGCGGGTGCACATCGGGGCGGACACCGCCTGCTCCAGGGCCACCACCGTGACACCGGCCAGCGGTGGGGTCATCAGTAGCTCCTCGGCATCCCGAGCACATGCGAGCCCAGGAAGTTCAGGATCATCTCCTGGCTGACCGGGGCGATCTTCATCAGCCGGGACTCCCGGAAGAACCGGGAGATGTGGTACTCCTCCGAATAGCCCATCCCGCCGTGGGTCTGCAAAGCGCGGTCCGCCGCCGCGAAACCGGCATCCGCGCACAGATACTTGGCCATGTTGGCTTCACGACCGCAGGACTTGCCGTTGTCATAGAGCCAGGTGGCCTTGCGCAGGATCAACTCGGCGGCGTCCAGGCGGGCCAGCGAGTCGGCGAGCGGGAACTGGATGCCCTGGTTCATGCCGATCGGCCGGTCGAACACCACGCGCTCGTTGGCGTAGCGGACCGCGCGGTCCAGCGCGACCCGGCCGATGCCGAGCGCCTCGGCGGCGATCAGCATGCGCTCCGGGTTGAGCCCGTGCAGGATGTAGGAGAAGCCCTTGCCCTCTTCGCCGATCCGGTGCGCGGCCGGGACTCGCAGGTCATCGATGAAGACCTCGTTGGAGGACACCGCATTTCGGCCCATCTTGGGGATCGGCCGGATGTCGACGTGGTCGCGGTCGATGTCGGTGAGGAACAGCGTGAGGCCCTCGGTCGGCTTGCCTCCTCGCTTCTCCACGTCGTCGCGGGACTCGGTGCGGGTCAGCAGCAGGATCTTCTCGGACTCGAGGGCCTTGGAGATCCACACCTTGCGGCCGTTGACCAGGTAATCGCTGCCGTCCCGCTTGGCGAACGTGGTGATACGCGATGTGTCGAGTCCCGCGGTCGGTTCGGTGACGCCGAAGCACACGTGCAGGTCGCCTTGGGCGATGCGGGGCAGGGTCTCGGCCTTCATCTCGTCGGAGCCGAACACCACCACCGGCTGCATCCCGAAGATCGACATGTGGATGGCGCTGGCGGCATTCATGCCACCGCCGGAACGCGCCACCTCCTCGGCCAGGATGGTGGCCTCGGTGATGCCCAGCCCGTGGCCGCCGTAGGCCTCGGGGATGGTCATGCCCAGCCAGCCGCCGCCGGCGATGGCGTCGTAGAACTCCTGCGGGAACTCGTGCGCCTGGTCCTTGGACATCCAGTAGTGGTCGTCGAACTTGGACGCCAGCTCGGCGACCGACTGCCGGATCAGCTGCTGGTCCTCGGTCAGCTCGAAGCTCATTCCTTCGGGCATGGTCTCCTCCAGCTCGTCGCTGCACTCAGGGATATGCGTTAGCCGAAAATGAGAATAGCATTCTCACTCATTGGGTTCCCTCGGCGTACCAGGTGCGGAACTCGGCGTAGTTGGGCATCTCCTCCGAGTTGGCCTTGGGGTCGATGCACACGTGGATCACCGCGGTACCGCCCGCAGCATAGGCCCGCTTGATCGCCGGTCCGATCTCCGCCTCGTCCTGTACGTATTCCCCGTGGCAGCCCATGCCTTCGGCGATCTTGTCGAACCGGACGTCCTTGCTCCAGTGCACCCCGGGCTGCGGCGAGGGTTGCTCGAAGGTCCGCTTGTACACCCCGACCTCCAGGCCCCACTGGTGGTCGACCCCGACCACGCAGACCAGCGGTAGCCCCAGCCGGGCCGCGGTCTCCAGTTCGGCGATGTGGAACAGGAACGCCGAGTCGCTGGTCAGCAGCATCACCGGGCGCTTGCCGCCTTCGGCGACCGAGGCGCCCACCGCGTACGGCAGCCCGGTGCCGAGGTGGCCGAAGTTCTGGTTCCACATCACGTCGTGCGGTTTGGACTGCGAATAGGTCCACTGGAAGATCACCGTGGCGCCGCCGTCGCGGACCATGATCCCGTCGGCCGGGAATGCCTTGGTGGCCTCGACCACGTAGCGCGCCGGATGCACCGGGGAACGACCCGCCGGTGCGGTCTCGGCCAGCTCGGCCAACTGCTCGGCGTCCTGGCGGATCCAGCGGTCCAGCTCGGCCGACGGGCTCCGCGGTGTGTCTTTGAGGGCGTCGACCAGCTGCGGGACGACGCCGCGCAGGTCGCCCACCAGGGGCACGTCGATCGGCCGGTTCACCCCGATCGCCAGCGGGTCCTGCTCGACGTAGATCCACTTGCGGTCGGCGTTCCGCTCCGCCCAGTGCCGGGTGGTGCCGTAGTGCACCGGCTCGCCCAGTTCGGTGCCCAGCGCCACACAGACATCCGAGGCCACCACCGCCTCGACCGCCGATTGGGAGAACCCGTAGGGGAAGGTGCGGTCTTCCAGACCGGGGATGAACGCGGTACCGCCGGAGGTCTGGATCACCGGGCATGCCAGCAGTTCGGCGAGCTCGCGCACCGCGTCCGCGCTGCGCGAGGTGTGTACCCCGTGACCCACCAGCAGAATCGGGCTGGCCGCGTTGCGGATGATCTCGGCGGCTTCGGCGACCTCGGCCGCCCCGGCCCGCTGGTTGACCAGCCGATAACGGTGCGGCTCCGGCGCACCGGCGACATCGAGCTCTTCGAGGATCACGTGTGACGGGTATTCGATGTAGGCCGGGCCGGGGGTGCCGGACATGGCCCGGCGGATCGCCTCGTGCACGATCTCATCGGTCTGGTCGGCGTACTCGATCGACGCGCTGTACTTCACCGAGGGCGCGAAAAGTTCTTCCTGGCGGACGAATTGGATACGCCCGCGCCGCACTCGCCGCTCGGTGATGCGGGCCCGCTGCCCACCCAGGAACACCACCGGGGAGTTCTCCACCTTGGCGCACATCATCGCCCCGGCGATGTTGGCCACGCCGGGCCCCAGGGTGCCGATGCACAGCCCGGGCGCCCCGGTCATCCGCGACGCCGCCTCGGCCATGAACCCGGCGCTCTCCTCGTGGTGCGGCGCCACCACCGACCAACCGCGCTGTTCGGCCTCGACGAACATGTGCACGAAGTTGGGGTCGGGGATACCGAACAGCGTGTTGACGCCCTCGGCCTCGAACAATTCCAAAATCCGGCGATATACGGGCACACCCACTTCTCGAAACTCCTTGCTTGACTTGTTAATACCGTTGAGCGAGATGTCGGCGGTGCGCTGCCGGTGACCCGAACAGCGACCGATTGAATACGGCGCGTTTCAGATAGACGTGGATGCCGCTCTCCCACGTGTAGCCGATCCCGCCGTGTAACTGCAGCGCCTTGCCGACGACCTCAACCGCGCCGCCGCAGGCATACGACTTGGCCATGGCCACGGCGGTGTCGGTGTCGGTGTCGGAGCCGTCGAAGCCGGTGGTGGCCACCGCGTCGACAGCCTCGCGCACCAGGGCGCGAGCCACCGAGACCGTCACCAGCATGTCCGCGCAGGCGTGTTTGACGGCCTGGAAGGAGCCGATGGGACGGCCGAACTGGTGGCGGGTCTGCGCATACGACACGGTGGCGGCCAGCATGGCCTCGGCCAAACCAAGGCTGTCGCAGGCCACCGCGACGGCCGCCCGGTTCTGCACCGACCGGGGATTGCCGGTGAACCGCAACGGCTCGGCCACCTGCACCCCCTCGGCGAGCACGGTGGCGACCCGGCGAGTCTGGTCGAGCACCGGCTGCGCTGAGACGGCGAGCATGTCGGTGTCCACGGCGACCTCGGCACCGGTGTGGTCGCTGGCCAGCACCAGCAGCCGATCGGCGCCGTCGGCGTCGGGAACGAAGTCGGCACGCCCGGACAGCCGCCCGTCGGCGGCCAGGGTGAAGTCACCCATCACCGTGGCGAGCCGTGCCGTGCCGGCGGTGACATCGGTCAGCAACCGGTCACGAACCGCACTGTGCTGCAGCGCGTTCAGCACTCCCACCGTCAGCACCGCGCTGCCCAGATAGTCGGTCGCCGCGGCGGCCCTTCCCAGTTCTTCGCAGACCACGGCGACCTCGGCGAACGTCGCACCGGCCCCGCCGAAGGCCTCGGGTACCTCCAGCCCCACCCAGCCGGCGTCGGCCATGGTCGGCCAGTCGGTGACACGGCCGCGGGACAGCACGTCGGCGGCGACGGCCCGAAGGTCGTCGTGCAGTTCGGCGAAATCGGTTGTGGTCACGGCAGGCTCGGTTCTCGCGGCAAACCCAGGCCGCGTTCGCCGATGATGGTGCGCTGAATCTCGCTGGAGCCGCCGGGGATGGTCCACTCCCAGGAGCCGATGAAATCCAGCACCCAGGATCCCGACTCCCAGCCGCTGGACAGCGGTTTGGCCAGCGCCGTGTGCGCGGCCAAACCGCCGATCTCGGCGCCGAAGTCGGTGAGCCGCTGCAACAGCTCGCTGTAGTAGAGCTTCACGATCGAGGCGTCGGCGGGCCCGGCCGTGCCGGCCTCGGCGTCTTCCACGAGTCGGCGGCACATCGCCCGCAGGCCGGTGATCTCGGTTTCCAGCTGCGCCAACCTGTCGGCCACCACCGGGTCGTCGGTCGGCGCGGCCTGCACCAGCCAGCGAAAGCCCGCGCAGCCCAGCCGCTCGGCCAGCTCAAGCATGGTCATGCCGCGTTCGGCCCCGAGCGTCGCCTGCGCCACCTGCCAGCCGGTGTTCTCGGCCCCGATCAGGTTGGCCGCCGGGATAGTCACGTCATCGAGGAAGATCTCGCAGAAATGCTCATCGCCGACGGCGTTGCGGATCGGCCGCACCTGCACCCCGGGGGTGGCCATGTCCAGCAGGAAGTACGAGATCCCTTTGCGCTTGGGGGCATCCGGGTCGGTGCGGGCCAGCAGCAGACACCATTGGGCGTGGCTCGCGCCGCTGGCCCACAGCTTCTGGCCATTGATCACATAGCTGTCACCCACCCGGCGCGCGGTGGTGCGCAGCGACGCCAGGTCCGAGCCGGCCTCGGGCTCGGAGAAGCCCTGCACCCAGATCTCGCCGTCGAGGATCCCCGGCAGGTGCCGGCGGCGCTGCTCCTCGGTGCCGGCGGCCAGCAGGGTGGCCGCCGCGTGGTGGATGCCGACGAAGGCCAGCACCAGCCGCGGCGCGTCGTGGGCGGCCAGCTCCTGATACAGCACGGCCTGTTCGGCCACCGACATGCCGCCGCCCCATTCGCGCGGCCAGTGCGGCACGGCGAACCCGGCACTGTGCAGCGTGGCGAACCAGCGGCGCTGGAAGTCGACGAACTCGGCCTCGCTGATCCCGGTCTGGGTGCGGCGCCAGTCCGCCGGGATGTTGTCGGCGCACCACTGGCGTACCTGGGCGCGGAAATCACCGGTGCCGGTCATCCTGCGTAGAGTCCCGTCAGCCCGGCGCGGCCGGCGCGCTCGACCAGCAGCCCGCGGGTCGCCGAGAGCCCCCACGGCAGCCGGCGCAGCGGTTGGCTGTAACGCGACAGCCAGGACAGGGCCGTCTCGTCGCAGAACCCGACGGCGCCGTGCAGTTGGTGGCAGACCCGGAATACCACGTCGGCGGCTTCCAGCGCCGCCGCGCGCAGCGCCAGCGCGTCGTCGACCGCTTCGGGGCGTGCGGTCGCGATGCTCCACAGCGCGTACTTGGCCAGCATGTCCAGCCCGGCGCGTTCCACCTCGGCATCGGTCAGCTGGAACTGCACGCCCTGGAACTTCGCCAGCGGCTGGCCGAACTGTTCACGCAGCCGCACATGGTCTTTCGTGAGGTCCAGCGCCCGGTCCAGCATCCCCAGCAATGTCCAGCATCCCAGCGCCAGCGCCAGTGCCACATCATCGGCGCCGGCGGTGTCGAGCGCGGTCAGCGTCAGCTCGGCAACCAGCCCCGGTCCGGCCGCCGGTTGCGCCACGGCCGTGCTGCGCACCCCGGCCAGCGTGACCGCGGCCCACCGTTTCGACAACCCGGCCACCGCCCCGGCGGGCGCGTGCTCGGCGACCACGATGAGGCCGTCCACATCGAGACCGGCGGGCGCCGAAAGACATTCGGCCACCGGGTAGGGCAGCGCCCAGTAGCCGGCGCTGCGGCACAGCGCGGCGGCGGCTTCGAGTTCGTCGGCGTCGGCACGGGGCTTGAGGTCGAATGCGCCGAGGCCACGCAGCACCGGGGCGACCAGCTCGTCGCGCACGGTCGGGTCGGCGTCGGCGCGCACCACCAGCTCGTCGCCACCGGCCGCGTCGAACGCCCGCAGTGCCGCCCGCCCGTATTCGTCGGCGTCCGCGCCGAGTTCGAGGATCATCGCGACCCCGCCAACAGCGCGCGGGAGAGCAGAATGCGCTGCATCTCGATGCTGCCCGACGAGACGGTGGCGGCCTGCGAATAGCGCCAGTGGTCGTCGACCTCGGCACGGAACCACTGCCCCCGCGGTCCCGCCGGGGCTTCGGCGGCGATCTCCATCAGGACCTCGGCGCTCTCCTGGTCCAGCCGGGTGACCGCGATCCGGTAGGCGGCCGCGTCCCCCGGCGCAATCCGCCCGCTGGCCTGCAGCGAGACCACCCGGTAGGCCATCAGCCGGGCGCGCCGGCAGTGCGTGAGCATCCGCACCCACCGCGCCGTCAATTCGGCGGGCAACGTCTCCCAGCGATCGCCGAGCGCGTCCGGCGCGGCGGCAAGCAGGCGTTCGCAGCGCGCGTAGCGGGCGATGCCCACCCGTTCGTAGGACATCACGTCGGCCACGATCGACCAGCCGGCGTCGACCTCGCCCAGCACGTCGGCGTCGGTCACCCGCAGGTCGTCGAAGAACACCTCGTTGAGATGGTGCGGGCCCATCATGGTGCGAATCGGCCGGACCTGGATCGCCGGGTTGTCCATCGGCACCAGGAACACCGTCAGGCCCTGCTGCTTCTTGGTCGCCACCCCTTCTTTGAGGTCTTCACCGAGGCGGGTGGTGCGGGCCAGCAGGAAACACCACTGCGCCATGGTCGCGTAGGAGGTCCAGATCTTCTGGCCGTTGATCAGCCAGCCGTCGCCATCGCGGCGGGCGTGGGTGCGCAGCGACGCAAGGTCGGAACCGGCCTCGGGCTCGGAGAATCCCTGGCACCAGATCACCTCGCCGGCGGCGATCGGCGGCAGGTGCCGGCGCTGCTGTTCGGGGGTGCCGTGCCGCATGATGATCGGCCCGACCCAGTTGACCCCCATGTACTGCGCCCCGCGCGGTTCGTGGTGGGCCCACATCTCCTCGCGGACCACGGTCTGCTCCCACACCGAGGCGTCCGCTCCGCCGAACTGCTGCGGCCAGGACAGGCACAGCAAGTCGCGCTCGGCGAGCACCCGGCAGAACCGTTGTGCGGCAGCCAGATCGGCCGGATCGTCGGTGAACGCGCCCGGGAAGTGCTCCGGCAGCTCGTGTTCGATCAGCTCGCGCAGCTGGCCTCGCAGCGCGCCGGCGCGGGGCCCCATGTCGAAGTCGAGGCTCATGCGCGCGCTCCGTCGAGCCCGAGTTCGGCGAGCACCGCCGCGGTGTGGGCTCCCAGCTCCGGCGCGGGGCCGGCGACCCGGCCGGGGGTGCGCGACAGCCAGGTGGGCACACCGGGAAAGCGCACCGGTCCGGCCGGGGTGTCGACGGTCTCGAACAGGCCGACCGCGTTGAGGTGCGGATCGTCGAAGAGGTCACCCGGGGCGTTCAGCGGGGCGGCCGGAATCTCCAACTCGTGCAACAGCTTCAGCCATTGCGCGGTGGTGCGTTCCGTCATGGTCTCGGCCAGCAGTCCATACACGGTGTCGATCTGCTGGGCGCGCTGCGCCAGGGTGGCGTACTGCTCGGAGGCCCAGGGCGGCTGCACGGCATCGATGAAGGCGTTCCAGTGCTTGTCGTTGTAGATCAGCGCGGCGATATGTCCGTCGCTGGTCTGATACGGGCGCCGGTTGGGCGCCACCGTGCGCGGGTAGACCGCCGGCCCCAGCGGCGGGTCGAACATCGCGCCGTTGGCGTGTTCGACGAGCATGAACGAGGCCATGGTCTCGAACATCGCGACCTCGACCTCCTGGCCCTGCCCGGTGCGCTCCCGGTGGAACAGCGCCATCATCGTGGCGTACAGCGCGGTCAGCCCGGCGATCTTGTCGGCCATGATGGTGCCCACGTAATCGGCCCGGCCGGTGAGTTGCTGTTGCACCGCGGGCAGTCCGCATTCGGCCTGGATGGTGTCGTCGTAGGCCGGACGGTCGCCCTCGGGGCCGCGGCGGGAGTAGCCGTAGCAGTTGGTGTAGACGATCGCGGGGTTGATCGCGGCCACCGCGCCGTAGTCCAGGCCCAGCTTGGTGATCGCCTTGGCGCGCATCGAATGGATGAACACGTCGGCGCCGGCGATCAGCGCGGTCATCGCCGCCTTGCCTTCGTCGGTGCGCAGGTCCAGCACGATGCCGCGTTTGCCGCGGTTGACGTTGACGAACACCCCGCTCATGTCCGGCGCGGGGCCCGCCGAGATGTAGCGGGTGGCATCGCCTTCGGGCGGCTCGACCTTGATGACGTCGGCGCCCATGTCGGCCATGATCTGCGTGCAGTAGGGGCCCATCACCATGGTCGTCAGGTCGACCACGCGGACACCGTGCAGCGGTCCGCTCGCCGGAGCGCCCCCAGCAACGTCCACCGTGATTTGTTCGGACAAAATACTCCGTTCTGCGTATTGCAGAACACTATTCCGCAGCGCTTATTCGCGCGTCAAGGCCCAGACGCGCATCACCGACGGCTATTGTCTGGACTAACTGCGCTTGGTAGCGTCCGAAGGTATGACGGCACCCTCCCCGCTTCTTCCGCGCGATGGGCGGACCGACCCGACGGTCGCACCCGGCTGGCGGTTGGAGCGGGTCACCGCCCCGAGCCGGCTGTTCGGCGCCAACGGCCTGCGGACCGGCCCCGACGGCCGGGTCTACGTCGCCCAGGTCACCGGAAGCCAGATCAGCGCGCTGGACGTGTCCACCGGCGAGCTGGCCGTCATCAGCGCACGCGGCGGGGACGTCGTGGCCCCCGACGACGTCGCCTTCGACTCCGCCGGCACGCTGTATGCCACCGAGGTGATGGACGCCCGGGTCAGTGCGCTCGACAACGGACGCGCCCGGGTCCTGCGCGACGATCTGCCGTGCGCCAACGGGATCACGGTGCATCAAGACCGGCTATTCGTCGGGGAGTGCCGCGACGGCGGCCGGCTGATGGAGCTGGACCGTGCCACCGGGGCGCAGCGCATCCTGGCCGAGAACCTGCCGTCGCCCAACGCCATGGCGGTGGGGCCCGACGGGCTGCTGTACTTCCCGGTGATGACCGCCAACGAGATCTGGCGCATCGACCCGTTGGCGACCGAGGCCCTGCCGCAGCGGGTTGCAGGCGATCTCGGTGTTCCCGACTCGGTGAAGTTCGACGCGGACGGATTCATCGTCTCGACCCAGGCGGCCACCGGCCAGGTGTTGCGGATCGACCCGCGCACCGGCGATCACACCGTGCTGGCACAGCTGAGTCCCGGCCTGGACAACTGCACATTCGTCGGCGAGCGGCTGTTCGTCTCCAACTTCAGCGGCGAGATCGCCGAGATCACCGGCGGTGCGGTGACCACGGTGCTGCCCGGCGGACTGAACTGGCCGCTGGACCTCACCGTCGACGCCACCGGCACGCTCTACGTCGCCGACGGCACCTACTTCTATGCGGTCGGCGACGACAACCGACTGCAGACGCTGGGCATGCTGTTCAGTCCCGGCTATCCCGGCTTCATCCGCGGCGTGACCGCGGTGGGCGCCGGCGAGTTCGTCGTCACCACCTCCGGTGGACAGGTCAGCCGCTACCTGCCGGCGCAATCGGCCGTCGAGGTGCTCGCCGACGGCTTCGACCAGCTCTACGGGGTCACCGCCGGACCCGCCGGGGTGGTGGTCACCGAGTTCGGCACCGGCCGGGTGCTGCGCGTCGGCGCCGGTGAAACCGAGGTGCTCGCCGCGGGACTGGCCGGCCCGGTGGGCATCGCCGCCACGGGCGATGGTTCCCACCTGGTCGCCGAATCCGGCGCCGGGCGGGTGGTGCGGGTCGGTGGGTCCGGCACCGAGACGGTCGTCGACGGCCTGGCCCGGCCGCAGGGCATTCTGCCGGCCGACGGCCGGCTCTACATCGTGGACGCGGGCAATCGCGAGGTGCTCGCCGTCGACCTGGCCACCGGGTCGCGGCACACCGTCGCAGCCGGCCTGCCGATCGGACCGCCGCCGGGCGTGGTGCCCAAACCGCTGCGGGGCATGCCGCCGTTCTCCGGTCCGCAGGGCCCGTTCGCCGGCATCGCACGCGACCGGGACGGCACGTTGTTCGTCGCGGCCGACGGGGAGGGCAGCGTGCTGGCACTGCACCCGGTCGACCCGTGACCGACCACCGCTACCTCAAGGTTGCGCGGGCCCTGCGCAAGGAGATCGCCGACGGGGTCTATCCGGTGGGTTCCCAGCTGCCCACCGAACACGAACTGTGCGAACGGTTCTCGGTCAGCCGTTACACCGTCCGCGAAGCGCTGCGACGGCTGCGGGAGGACAACCTGGTGGTATCCCGGCCCCGCGCGGGCACCGTGGTGATTCCCCGCGCGGCGACGAACTGCTATGCCCAGGACGTGGTGTCGATCGATGACCTGGTCGCCTTCGCGGCCGGCGCCTCCTTCGAGATCGACGCCAATGCCATGGTCACCGTCGACGACGAAATCGCCGCGCGCACCGGGCTGCCGGCGGGCACCGACTGGCTGGCGGTGCGCGGCTACCGGCGAGCCGACGGCCAGCGCGCGCCGATCTGCCGGACCGAGTACTACATCAACCGCGCGTTCGCGCGCGTCGGCCGATTGCTGCAGCGGCACAGCGGTCCGATCTTCCCGCTGATCGAGGACGTGTTCGGCGTCAGCGTCGTCGAGGTGCGCCAGCACATCCGCGCGGTGATCGTCACCGCCGAACTCGCCGGCGAACTGGCCGTCGAACCCGGAACCGCCGCACTGCAGATGCAGCGCAGCTACACCACCTCCGAGGGCGAGATCGCGCAGGTGACGGTGAACACCCACGCCGGCGACGACTACCGGTATTCGATGACGCTGCACCGGGTGATGGGACAGCCCGGCCCATGAGGCTGCACACGCTGGCCGACGCCCTGGCGCAGGAAACCGATCGGGCTCCCGACCGAGTTCTGCTCGTCGACGGCGAGACCCGGCTGACCTGCCGGGAGTTGCATTCCGCTGCCCACGCGCTGGCCGGCGCGATGTCGCAGAAGATGCCGGCGGGCAGCGTGGTGTCGTTCATGCTGCCGAACTGGCACGAGGCCGCCGTGGTCTACCTGGCCGCGGCACTGGCCGGGATGGTGGTCAACCCGATCCTGCCGTCGCTGCGGGATGCGGAGCTGACGTTTATCCTGTCGGATTCGGACAGCCGAATGTTGTTCGCCCCGCAGCGCTTCCGCGGTCACGACTACGCCGCCATGCTGACCCGGGTGACCGCTGCACTCGCCGAGCCGCCGGAGGTGGTGTTGGTGCGTGCATCCGGCCCGGCCGCCGGCACCGACTACCGTGCGCTGACCGACCACCCGCGCGCGGTGTCGCTGCCGCCGGTGGACCCGGACGCGGTGCTGTTGCTGCTGTACACCTCTGGTACCACCGGCCGAGCGAAAGGCGTGCTGCACAGCCATAACTCGATCAACGCGCTGATCGCTCAGCTCGGGCGGCACTGGCTGATGGAGCCCGGCGCCACGTTCCTGGTGCCGTCTCCGATCGCCCATATCGGCGGATCGATCTATGCGTTCGAGGCACCGCTGCTGCTGCGCACGACCGCGGTGCTGATGGACAGCTGGGATGCCGAGGCGGCGGTGGCGCTGATGCGGGCCGAACACTGCACCCATGTGGCCGGGGCGACGCCGTTTCTGGCCCAATTGCTGGCCGCCGCCCGTCGCGCCGGCACCCGGTTGCCCGACCTGAAGCTCTTCGTCTGCGGCGGGGCAGCCGTGCCGGCGTCGTTGATCCGCGAGGCGGCCGACTACTTCGACGGCGCCGCCGTCACCCGGGTGTACGGGTCCAGCGAGGTTCCGGTGACCACGGTCGGCGCGGTCGGCGCCCACGAGCGCGCCTACGCCGCGGACACCGACGGCCGAGCCGGGATCGCCGATATCAAGTTGGTCGCCCACCGCGGCGCCCCGGACGGCGAGGGCGAGATCTACGTCCGGGGGCCGCAGATGCTGGTGGGTTACCGGCGCAGCGAGGACGCGCGGGGCTGCTTCGACGCCGACGGCTACTTCGCCACCGGCGATCTGGGCCGCTGGGTCGACGACGAGTACCTGCTGGTCACCGGCCGACTCAAGGACGTCATCATCCGCAACGGGGAGAACATCTCCGCGCGAGAGGTGGAGGACATCCTGATCGGCCATCCCGGCATCGCCGAGATCGCCGTGGTGGGCGTGCCCGACGAGCGCACCGGGGAACGCGCCTGCGCCGTGATCGTCCCAGCCGGCGGCACCGCGCCCGACGTGGCCGAGTTGCGCGAACTGCTGACCGCGCAGGGTGTGGCGGTGTTCAAGGCGCCCGAACAGGTGGAGATCTGGGACGAGCTGCCCAAGAACGATGCCGGAAAGGTTGTCAAGCAGCGCATCCGGGCGGTGCTGGCCCGGTCGAAGGTAGGTGAGTGAGCATGCAGGTGGCGATCGTGACGGGTGCCAGCAGCGGAATCGGATTCGGCTGCGCCACAAAGCTTGCCGCGGACGGGCTGGCCGTGCTGGGGACCGGCCGCGACGCCGATCGGCTGGCCGGGCTCACCGCCGAGATCGGCGATCCGGATCGGGTCGCCACGCTGGCCGTCGACCTCACCGCGGCCGACGCGCCGCAGCAGATCGTCGATGCCGCGCTGGGCCGGTGGGGCCAGGTGGACTTTCTGATCAACAATGCCGGCGTCGGCAGCCCGAAACCACTGCACGACACCGACGACGACACCCTCGACCACTTCCTGAACCTGATGCTGCGAGCACCGTTCCGGCTGGCGCGTGAGGTGCTGCCGCACCTGCGGCCCGGGTCGGCGATCATCAACGTCACCTCCACCTTCGCGGTGGTCGGCGGCCTGCGCGGCGGGGCGTACTCCGCCGCCAAGGGCGGGATGACCGCGCTGACCACCCACATCGCCTGCCAGTACGGAGCCCAGGGCATCCGGTGCAACGCGGTGGCCCCCGGGGTCACCGTCACGCCGATGGTCGAACAACGCCTCGACGACCCGCGCTTCCGCAAGATCAACACCGAGATGACGCCGTATCCGCGACTGGGCCGGGTGGACGACATCGCCAACACCGTCGCCTTCTTGTGCTCGGAGGCCGGCGCGTTCATCAACGGCCAGACCATCGTGGTGGACGGCGGTTGGAGTTCGACCAAGTACCTCTCGGACTTCGGGCTCGACTCGCAGTGGGTGCAGCCGTGAACCTGTTCTCGCTGCTCGATCAGGCCGCGGCCCGATTCGGCGAGCGCGGCGCGGTGTATCACGGTGAGCGCCAACTGCACACCTGGCGCGAGCTGGCCGACCGCGTGCTGCGCTTGGCGGCATCACTGCGCGCAGCGGTTGCGCCCGGGGCACGGATCGTGATCGCCAGCGAGAACCGGCCCGAGATCATCGAGCTGATGTTCGCCACCTGGGCGGCCGACGGCGTCGTCGTCCCGCTCAACTACAAGCTGCACCCACGGGAGATGGCCCAGATCATCTCCGACGCCGGCGCTGATCTGATTTTCGCGTCCCCGACGCTCGCCGCCGGGCTGAGCGGTGCGGTACCCGTCCCGATCGAGATCATGGGCAGCGCAGCATATCTGGAGCGGTTCCAGATCGAACCGGCCGCGCCGCCGGATCCGGATCCCTCCCGGCCGGCGTGGCTGTTCTACACCAGCGGCACCACCGGGCGCTCGAAGGGGGCGATGCTGACCCACCGCAACCTGATGGCGATGACGGTGGCGCATCTGGCCGACCTCGACGATCCCGACGCCGATTGCAGCCTGATCCACGGCGCCCCGATGTCGCACGGCTCCGGGCTGTACATCGCGCCCTACGTGTTGCGCGGGGCGCGGCAGGTGGTGCCGGCCTCCGGCGCGTTCGACGCCGACGAATTCCTCGACCTGTGCGGGCATCATCCCGGCGCCACCGCGTTTCTGGCGCCCACCATGGTGGCGCGGCTGTTGGCCACCGGCCGCGGGCGCCCGCCCAACCTGCGCACCATCATCTACGGCGGCGGCCCGATGTATCTCGGGGACCTCAAGCGCGCACTGGCCGCGTTCGGGCCGGTGTTCGCCCAGCTCTACGGCCAGGGCGAGGCCCCGATGACGATCACCGGCCTGAGCCGTGCCGACCACGCCGGCGGCGACGACGCGATGCTGGGCTCGGTGGGCTATCCGCGCTCCGGAGTGCAGGTCTCGGTGCTGCGCGACGACGGCACCCCCGCGCCGGTCGGCGAGGTCGGCGAGATCGTCTGCCGCGGCGACGTGGTGATGGGCGGCTACTGGAAGGACCCGGAAGCCACCGCCGCGACCATCAGGGACGGCTGGTTGTTCACCGGCGACAAGGGCTGCTTCGACGAACGCGGGTTTCTCACGTTGCGGGACCGCTCCAAGGACGTGGTGATCAGCGGCGGCAGCAACATCTATCCCCGCGAAGTCGAAGAGGCGCTGCTGGACCACCCGGGGGTCGTCGAGGCCGGCGTGGTGGGTGCACCGGATGCCGAATGGGGCGAGGTCGTGGTCGCGTTCATCGTCGGCGATGCCTCAGCGGCCGAACTGGACGCCCATCTGCTGGAACGCATCGCCCGGTTCAAGCGCCCGAAACGCTACGAGTTCGTCGACGCGCTGCCCAAGAACAGCTACGGCAAGGTGCTCAAACGTGAGCTGCGGTCGTTGGCCTGCGCGACTACTTGACCTGTGACTTCATCTCGTCGAGGTTGACCAGCACCGGCCAGCCGCAGACCGAGAGCGCGTTGCCGTGGCCGGTCTCGTGGATGTCGAAGGCGGACTGGACCGCCGAGTAGAAGCCCTGCACATCCAGGGTCTGGTTGACCGCCCGCTTGGCCTGCCGCAGCGCGAAGGACGGCATGGTGGCGATGTGCTCGGCGAGCCGGCGGGTCTCGGCGTCGAGCTCATCGCGCGGCACCACCTTGTTGACCATCCCGGTCTGCTCGACTTCCTGGGCGGTCATCGCGCGGCCGGTGAACAGGATCTCCTTGGCTTTGCGCGGGCCCAGTTCCCAGGTATGCCCGTGGTACTCGACGCCGCCGATGCCCATCAACACCACCGGGTCGGAGAACTGGGCGTCATCGGCGGCGATGATCAGGTCGCACGGCCAGCACAACATCAACCCACCGGAGATGCACCGGCCCTGCACCGCGGCGATCGACGGCTTGGGCACGTTGCGCCACCGCAGCGTGTACTCCAGGTACCGCTTGCACTCGTGTTTGTAGATGAACTCCAGGGTGATCTTGTCCGGCACCGGGCCGCCGCCCTTGAGGTCGTGGCCGGCCGAGAAGTGTTTGCCGTTGGCCCGCAGCACGATGACGGCGACATCGTCGTCGTCGGCGGCGCGCGTCCAGGCCGCGTCGAGCTCGTCGAGCAGCTCGGGATTCTGGGCGTTGGCGGCCTCGGGCCGGTTCAGCGTGATCGTCGCGATCCGGTCGGCGACCTCGTAATCGATGTACATGGGTGTCCTTCAGTTGCGGGATCGGCAATCGATGAGAAGCCGCTTCTCATTCTGGGAAAGTTACCATCTTCGCCGCCGGGACGGCACCGCCGCGATCGGCCACGCCGACATGACCGCATTCTCCGGTAAGGTGCATTCGTGTTCTCCCAAAAAGGCAACGGTCGGAGCCGCTGGTGAGCAACCCCGAAGAGGAGCCCGTCTGGAAGCAGCGGGCGGTTGAGCGATCGATCAAGACCGCACGGCTGCGCGCCGCCCAGCGCGTTCAGCGATTTCTGGACGCCGCCCAGGCCATCATCATCGAGAAGGGCAGCACGGACTTCACCGTCCAGGAGGTCGTGGAGCGCTCACGGCAGTCGCTGCGCAGCTTCTACCTGCAGTTCAACGGCAAGCACGAGTTGCTGCTGGCGCTGTTCGAGGACGCCCTGAGCCGGACCGCCGACCAGATCCGCGCCGCCACCGAGGACCAGACCAAGCCACTGCAGCGGTTGAAGGTCGCCGTCGAGTTGCTCTTCGAGCTGTCCCGGCCGGACCCGTCGGCCAAGCGCCCGCTGTTCACCGATTTCGCACCGCGGCTGCTGGTTTCGCATCCCACCGAGGTCCGGGTCGCTTTCACCCCGCTGCTGAGTCTGCTCACCGAGTTGATGGAGGCCGCCGAGCAGGCCGGCGAGTTGCGCAACGGCGTCAACGCGCGGCGCATGGCGGCGATGACCATGCAGACCGTGATGTTTGTGGCGCAGTCCAGCGGCGAATCCGACGACCCGGCGATCCATCCCATCACCGCCGATGAGGTGTGGGACTTCTGCGCCCACGGCCTGGCCAACTGACCGGACTTTCCTGCGCGAGCGGGCGTGTTTCCGGTCGACACGCCGCCGAAATTCCCGGGTTTGCGCACGCTCGCACCCCGGCACCACTGCCAGCGCGACGCCCGGAGCCGGCATCGGCTTCCCTCTCAGATGGTCATATGCTCTAATTGAGAATGTGATTTCCACATTGTGCCGTCCCCCGGCGAGTGCCGCCCATGCGTAAAGTCCTGGCTCCCGAGGTCACCAACTGGCCCGACGAGAACCTCGCCCTGGTCGGCAGTCAATGCGACGACTGCGAGGCGACGGTGTGGCCGCGGCAGGATCACTGCCCGCGCTGCAGCGGCCCGCGGATGCAGGATCTGCTGCTGCCCCGCCAGGGCACGCTAGAAGCCTGGACCACCCAGGGCTTCGTGCCGAAGCTGCCCTACGCCGGCGGCGAGACCGCCGAGAGCTTCACCCCCTTCGGCATCGGATTGATCCGGCTCGGCGACGTGATCCAGGTCGAGGCCCGCCTGACCGAATCGGATCCCGCCAAGCTGAAATTCGGGATGGACGTCGAACTGACCATGGTGCCGTTCTATGTCGACGACGACGGAACCGAGATTCTCACCTGGGCCTTCCAGCCCGTCTAAGGAGACCTGCGACATGACGGTAACCAACAACGATGTGGCGATCATCGGCGTCGGCCTGCACCCGTTCGGCCGGTTCGACAAGTCCGCGATGCAGATGGGCGCCGAGGCGATCCACACCGCGCTGGCCGACGCCGGTGTCGAGTGGAAGGACATCCAGTTCGGGGTCGGCGGCAGCTACGAGATCTCCAACCCCGACGCGGTGACCCGACTGGTCGGGCTCACCGGCATCCCGTTCACCAACGTGTTCAACGCCTGCGCGACGGCGGCGACGGCCACCCAGGTCTGCGCCGACAACATCGCATCCGGCAAGTACGACATCGGCATCGCGATCGGCATGGACAAGCACCCTCGCGGGGCGTTCACCGATGACCCGGCCAAGCTGGCGCTGCCGGCCTGGTACGCCGAGAACGGGCAGTTCGTCACCACCAAGTTCTTCGGCATGAAGGCCAACCGCTACCTGCACAAGCACAACATCTCGCAGCAGACGCTGGCCAAAGTCGCCGCCAAGAACTTCCGCAACGGCGCGCTGAACCCGAATGCCTTCCGGCGCAAACCGATACCTGAGGACGCCATCCTCAACTCGGCGGTGCTGAACTACCCGCTGACGCAGTACATGTTCTGCGCGCCGGACGAGGGCGCCGCCGCGGTGGTGATGTGCCGTGCCGACATCGCCCACCGCTACACCGACAAGCCGGTGTATCTGAAGGCCACCGAGATCCGCACCCGCACCTACGGCGCCTACGAGGTGCACGGCACGTCGGCTCCGATCGAAGAGGACGTCGCGCCGACGGTGTATGCGGCCCGCGCCGCGTTCGAAAAGGCCGGTGTGGCACCCGAAGACGTCGATGTGATCCAGCTGCAGGACACCGACGCCGGCGCCGAGGTCATCCACATGGCCGAATGCGGTTTCTGCGCCGACGGCGACCAGGAGAAGCTACTCGCCGACGGCGCCACCGAGATCTCCGGGTCGCTTCCGGTCAACACCGACGGCGGCCTGATCGCCAACGGCGAGCCGATCGGGGCGTCCGGGCTTCGCCAGCTGCACGAGCTGGTGTTGCAGCTGCGCGGCCGGGCCGGTGACCGTCAGGTGCCGGGCGAGCCGAAGGTGGGCTTCGCGCAGGTCTACGGTGCGCCCGGGACGGCGTCGGCGACCATCGTCACGGTCTGAGCGCTCACGGCGCGACGGCCGGTTACAGCGCCGGCGGCGGCCGGTAGTCGGGTTCGTACCCCGCGACGCGAATCGGGCTGCCCACCAACCGAAAATCGCCGGCGGTGACGATGGCGTGGTGATATTCCTTGAGCGCTTCGGGCATGGTCCGAACGGCGGCCGCGGGGATCCCCAGCGGACGCAGGCGGCGCTCCCAGCCGGCCGCGGTGTCAGCCGCCAGCGCGGCGGTGACCACGGCCAGCACTTCCGCACGGCGGGCTGCGCGCTCCTCCATGGTCGCAAAGCCGTCGATACCCGCTTCGGTGGCAAAGCTCTTCCAGAATCCGTCATGGGTGACGAACAGCGCCAGATAGCCCGCTGCCGTCGGAAATAGCTGGGCCGGCACGTAATAGGAGTGTGCGCCGTGCGGATGCCGCTGCGGCTCGACGCCCTCGTTGAGGTAGGCCGACGCCCGGTAGTTCAGCTGGGACAACATCACGTCCAGCAGCGACACTTCGACCTGGCCGCCGCGGCCGCTGACGATCTGGGCCAGCAGACCCAGGGCGGCCGCCAGGCCGGTGGAGTTGTCCGCCGATGAGTAGCCCGGCAGCGTCGGCGGGCCGTTCGGGTCGCCGGTCATCGCGGCGATCCCGGTGGCCGCCTGGATCACGTAGTCGAACGCCGGCTCGTCGCCGCCGTCCAGCCCGAATCCGGTCAGCGCGACGCACACGATCTTCTCGTTGTGCCGCCGCAGCGCATCGTAAGTGAGTCCCAGCCGGCGGATCACCGACGGCTTCATATTCACCAGCAGCGCATGGGATTCCGCGACCAGCTCGGCCAGCCGCGCCTGCCCGGCGTCGGTGGTCAGATCCAGCCGGACGCTGCGCTTGTTGCGGTTGAGGCTGGCGAAGTAGCTCGGGCCGACCTGGCGGGAGATCTCCCCGCTCGGCGGTTCGATCTTGATGACCTCGGCCCCGAGATCGGCCAGCAGCATCGTCGCGTACGGACCGGCCAGCATCACTCCCACTTCGAGGATGCGGATCCCCGACAGCGGTCCGGTCACGAAATCTCCTTGGCCAGCTCGGCGATCACCTCGCGGGTGCGGTACTTGGAGGCGATCAGCTCATCGCGGTTGTCGCCGATCGGCAGCAGCCGCACCGACAGGTCGGTCACCCCGGCGTCGGCGAACTGCTTGAACCGCTTCAGGATCGACTCCTCGTCGCCGGCCGCGCACAGGTCGCCGACATCGCGGGCCGAGCCGCGGTCGAGCAGGCGCTGATAGTTCGGCGAGGTCTCGGCCTCCGCCAGGATCCGGTTGGCGCGCTCTTTGGCGGTCTCGATCTCGGAATTGGCGCACAGCGTGACCGGGATGCCGGCGACGATACGCGGTGCGAGTCTGCCCGCTTCCGCGGCGGCCTTGTTGATCTTCGGCGCGATGTGCTCGGCGATCGCCTTCTCGTCGGCCATCCACAGCGACGTGCCGTCGGCGTGCTCGCCGGCGATCTGCAACATCACCGGACCGAGCGCGGCCACCAGCACCGGCATCTTGGTCTCGGCGCCCAGTGCGGTCGGATTGTGCACGGTGAAGTGGTCGTTCTCGACGTCCACCGGTCCCGGGCCGGCCAGCGCGGCGTTGAGCACCTGCAGGTAGTCGCGGGTGTAGGCGGCCGGCTTGTCATACGGCAGGCCGAGCATGTCCCGGATGATCCAGTGGTGCGACGGCCCGACGCCCAGGGCCAGCCGGCCACCGGAGACCGCGTGCACCGAAAGCGCCTGGCGCGCCAACGCAATCGGGTGCTGAGCCTGCAACGGCACCACGGCGGTGCCGAGTTCGATCCGGGTGCTGTGGCAGGCCATCAGCGTCACCATGGTCAGCAGATCGAAATCGTCGGGCACCTGCGGCATCCACGCGGTGGACAGCCCCGCCGAGTCGGCCCATTCGATATCGGAGATCAGTTTTTTGACCTTGCGCGCCATGTCGCCGCGCTCGGCGCCGATCATCACCCCAAGTCGCATGTCAGGAGGCCTCCACGTGGCCGATGACCCGGCGAACACCGGTCACCAGGTCGTCCAATGATGTTCCGGTGGGAAAGACCGCCGCCGCCCCCAGCGACAACAGCTTGTCCACGTCGGACTGCGGGATGGTGCCGCCGACCACCACCGCGATGTCACCGCCGTCGGCGGCCCGCAGCGCCTCGACGATGCGGGCGGTCAGCGCAACGTGCGCGCCGGACAGAATGCTCAAGCCCACCACCGCGACGTCCTCCTGCAGCGCGGTCGAGACGATGTCCTCGACACGCTGCCGGATGCCGGTGTAGATGACCTCGAAGCCGGCGTCGCGCAGCGTCCGCGCGACGATCTTGGCGCCGCGGTCGTGGCCGTCGAGGCCGGGCTTGGCGACCAGAACCCGCTGGGGCACAGCCGAAGGGAGCGCAGAAGTCATCAGTACACCACCGGTTGCTGGAACTCGCCCCAGACCGCCTTGAGCGCCGAGACCATCTCACCCACCGTGCAGTAGGCGTTGGCGCAATCGATCAGGGAATGCATCAGGTTGTCATCGCCTTCCGCGGCGCGCGACAGCGCTGCCAGCTTGGCGGCGACGTCGCCGGCGTCCCGCTCGGCTTTGACCCGGGCCAGTCGCTTGAGTTGGACGTCGCGGCCCTCGGCGTCGAGCTCGTAGGTGGCGATCTCCGGTGGCGGCTCGTCGGAGGTGAACTTGTTGACGCCGACGACCGGCCGCTCCCCCGACTCGATCTCGTGATGGATCTTGAACGCCTCGTCGGCGATCAGCCCCTGCAGATAGCCGTCCTCGATGGCGCGCACCATCCCGCCGTGGCGCTCCAGGTCGTCCATGATCTCGATGATGCGCTCCTCGGTGGCGTCGGTGAGCGCTTCGACGAAGTAGGAGCCGCCGAGCGGATCGGCCACCCGGGTCACGCCCGTCTCGTAGGCCAGGATCTGCTGGGTGCGCAGGGCCAGCGTGGCGGACTCCTCGCTGGGCAGCGCGAACGGCTCGTCCCAGGCCGCGGTGAACATCGACTGCACTCCGCCCAGCACCGCCGCCATCGACTCATACGCCACCCGCACCAGGTTGTTCTGGGCCTGCGGGGCGAACAGCGATGCCCCGCCGGCGACACAGCCGAACCGGAACATCGACGCCTTGTCGGTGCCGGCGCCGTAGCGCTCGCGGACGATGGTGGCCCAGCGGCGCCGTCCCGCCCGGTATTTGGCGACCTCCTCGAAGAAGTCGCCGTGGGTGTAGAAGAAGAACGACACCTGCGGGGCGAACTGGTCGATGGTCATCCGACCGCGCTCCACCACGGTGTCGCAGTAGGTGACGCCGTCGGCCAGTGTGAACGCCATCTCCTGGACGGCGTTGGCGCCGGCGTCGCGGAAGTGCGCACCGGCCACCGAGATCGCGTTGAAGCGGGGCACCTCGGCGGCGCAGAACTCGATGGTGTCGGCGATCAGCCGCAGCGACGGCTCCGGTGGCCAGATCCAGGTGCCGCGGGAGGCGTACTCCTTGAGGATGTCGTTCTGGATGGTGCCGGTGAGCTTGGCCCGCGGGACGCCCTTGCGCTCGGCGGCGGCCACGTAGAACGCGAGCAGGATGGCGGCGGTCCCGTTGATGGTGAAGCTGGTGCTGATCTTGTCCAACGGGATCGAGTCGAACAGGATCTCGGCGTCGGCGAGGGTGTCGACGGCCACGCCGACGCGGCCGACCTCCTCGCCGACCTCGGGGTCATCGGAGTCATACCCGCACTGGGTGGGCAGGTCCAACGCGACGGACAGCCCGGTGCCGCCTTGGTCGAGCAGGTAGCGGTAGCGCCGGTTGGACTCCTCGGCGGTGCCGAAACCCGAGTATTGCCGGAAGGTCCACAGCCGGCCGCGGTAGCCGGACTCGAAGTTGCCCCGGGTGAACGGGTAGGTCCCCGGTGCGGCCGGTTCGACGCGACGGTCGTCCGGCCCGTACACCGGTTTCAGCGGGATTCCCGAGGAGGTTTGCACTGGGTCGTTCATCATTGGATACGGTACTTGCAAAAAATGAGAATGCCAATACCACTAGTTGTGACGTGCGTCGATGCCGCCGGACTAGCCCGCCAGATTGAAATTGCCGCTGGCGCCGTAGACCGACAGCGACACCAGCAGCGTCACCGACACGACGACGACCAGTGACGTCCGCACCGCGTTGCCCACCGCGACACCGACGCCGGCCGGGCCGCCCGCGGCAAAATAGCCGAAATAGGTGTGGATCAACAAGATGGTGACCGCCATCAGGAAGGCCTGCAGGAACGACCACAGCAGGTCGATGGGGTTCAGGAAGGTCCGGAAGTAGTGGTCGTAGAGGCCGGCCGACTGCCCGAACAGAAAGACCGTGGTGAAGCGGCTGGCAATGAACGACAGGATCACCGCGATGGAGTACAGCGGTGTGATGGCGACCAGACCGGCAACGATGCGGGTGCTGACCAGGTAGGCGATCGGGCGGATCGCCATCGCCTCCAGCGCGTCGATCTCCTCGTTGATGCGCATCGCGCCCAACTGCGCCGTCACCCCGGCGCCGAAGGTGGCCGCCAGCCCGATGCCGGCGACCACCGGAGCCGAGATGCGGACGTTGATGAACGCCGCCAGGAACCCGGTCAGTGCCTCGATGCCGATGTTGCCCAGCGAGCTGTAGCCCTGCACCGCCAGGGTGCCGCCGGCCGCCAGGGTCAAGAACCCGACGATCACCACCGTGCCGCCGATCATCGCCAGCGTCCCGGTGCCCATGCTGATCTCGGCGATCAGCCGGATGACCTCCCGGCGGTAATGGGTGAACGCGAACGGCGCCGTGGTGATCGCCCTGCCGTAGAACAGCGTGTGGTCACCGAGCCGGCCCAGTGCGGCGATGGGTCGGCGGACCTGCCGGGTCACCCCCGGATAGACCGCCTGCAGAGCCCGTAGCGCCATGGCTCAGCGCGCCGTCATCTTGATGCCGATCGCGGTGACGACCACGTTGACGACGAACAACGACATGAACGCGTACACCACCGTCTCGTTGACGGCGTTGCCGACGGCTTTGGCGCCGCCGCCGGAGATCGTCAGGCCGCGGTAGCAGGCGACCATGCCGGCGATCAGGCCGAACAGCGCCGCCTTGATGCAGGAGATGATCAGCTCGGGCACCCCGGTCAGCAAGGTGATGCCGGCCGCGAACGCGCCCGGGTTGACGTCTTGGACGAAGACCGAGAACACGTAGCCGCCGAGGATGCCGATGATCACCACCAGGCTGTTGAGCAGCAGCGCCACCAGCCCGGCGGCCAGCATGCGCGGTGTGACCAGCCGCTGCACCGGGTTGATGCCCAGCACTTCCATGGCGTCGATCTCTTCGCGGATGGTGCGCGAGCCCAGGTCGGCGCACATGGCGGTGGCACCGGCGCCGGCCACGATCAACACCGTCACCATCGGCCCGACCTGGGTGACCGCCCCGAACGCCGCGCCGGCACCGGAGAGGTCCGCCGCGCCGAGCTCCCGCAGCAGGATGTTCAGGATGAAGCTGACCAGCACCGTGAAGGGAATCGCCACCAGCAAGGTGGGCGCCAGCGACACCCGCGCGACGAACCAGGACTGCTCGAGGAACTCCCGCGCCTGAAACGGGCGCTTGAACAAGAAGCGCACCGCGTCCACGGTCATGGCGAAAAGCCCCCCGACGGCCTGCATCGGCTCCGCCAGCCGCCCGATCGCCAGCTGCGGGGACCACGAGGTCAGGTCCTTGATCCCCATAACGGCAGACTCCTTTAAGAACACTCGTGGCACGCGCGAGTGGATACTATCCGATTCAAGGTTTGTGCGATAGCTGCTTCTAGTTTTTTTGCACACTCATTCTCATTTAGAGCAAACGCCTCATCTATAGTCGTCCGTCGATCCGCAAGTCGGGATGCACCCAGTCCGGAGACCGGCGCTCTTTGAACGACCGGAAGCCCTCGACGGCCTCCGGTGCACGCAGGCTGGTGCTCATCCCGATCCGGTCGAACAACCCGATGTAGGAGTCCAGGCTGGCCTTGACCACCGCGCGCGCGGCCGGCGCCGTCCGGCAGCACTGCGCCAGCACGTCACGCGCCGTGGCGAGCAGGTCGTCATGCGGGACCACCCGGGCCACCATGCCCCAGTCCAGTGCCTCCTGGGCGCCGAACGTGCGACCGGTGAACATCAGGTCGCGGGTCCGGACCGGCCCGATGACCCGCGCCAGCATCTGGCTGTAATAGGTGTCGGCGATACCGCGGAACAGCTCGGGCACCCGGAACGTCGCCCGGTCGCTGACCACCGCGACGTCGCTGCACAACGCGATCTGCAGCCCGCCGCCCTGACACAGGCCGTTGACCGCGGCGACGACCGGTTTGACCGAGGTGCGGACGGCATCGAACGGGGTGACGTCCATGCCGAGCGCGGCGCCGAAGGTGATCCAGTCATCCGCCCCGCCGCCGCCCATGTCACCACCCGGCGCGAACACGTCGCCGGTGCCGGTGATCAGCAACCCGGCCAGCTCGGGGTCCTCGTTGACCCGGCCGACCGCGTAACGAATCCCGAAGTACATCGCGGGCGTCATCGCGTTACGGGCCTCGGGGCGGTCCAGCGTGCACACCGCGATCGGCCCCTCGCGCCGAAACGACAGGAACGGCGTTCCCAGCCAGTCACCCTCGGGCGGCCGCGGTGATTCAGCATTCATTTGCACAGACCTCTCGCACCAACTCCAGCGAGCCCAGCTCGCGGATCGCCTGACAGGCCCGTCGCAACATGGTGACGAACATGTCGTCGCCGCGGTCGGTGCCGGTCGCGAAGACCAGCCCGAACGCGCAGATCAGCGGGGCCTGCAACATCCCGAACCGGTAGTCCTGCCAACAGGTTTCCCGGTCATAATCGGTCACCCCGTGGCCCAGCAGCGCGTCGTGGTAGGCCGCGACCAGATCGGCCTCGATCGCCGACCGCAGCTCGGGCCGCAGGCTCGTCGCGGTGAAGTACGCCAGATCCCGGGCCGGCAGCCCGACACCCAGCGTCTGCCAATCGACCACCCAGATCTGCTTTTCGTCCGGGCTGAACAGCATGTTGTCCAGCCGGTAATCCCCGTGGATCAGCGAGAACCGGCCGAGCGGCGCCGACACCCACGGCGTGATCAGACCCAGTGCGGCCGTCAACGTCTCACAGTCGGCGTCGCCGAGTTGGCCGCCGAGCCGCTCGACGGTGGTGTCGGCGCACATCCGGGCGATGTCGCCCATGCCCTTGGCGCCGGCCTCGTCCAACTGGGTCATCGCCAGGCCGGGGAACGTCAGCCACTTTTCGCCGCACCAGGTGGGCGCGTGCAGTCCGGCCAGCGCGGTCACCGCCAGTCGCGCCTGTTGCTCATCGCATCCCGCGATCTGATCGCCCTGTGCCGCGGGCGCGCGATCGGCGAGCAGCAACGCGTACTCGGTTGCATCGGCATTGATTTCGCAGTGGAAGCACTCCGGGATCGGTATCCGGACGCGGTCGGCGACATCTTGGTAGAAGGCGCACTCACTGCGGTAGCCCAGCACGACACGATCGCGGACGGCATCGTCACCGGCCGGCAGTTTGATCACGAACGTGCCGGGCAGCTCGCCGGGGTTGTCGGTGTAGCGGGCCGTCACCCGGTAGGTGGCCCCGGTCTGGCCGGTGCCGACCGGGACGACGTCGACAGAAGCCACCTCGACCGGTTGTCCCCGGGTACTCAATACCGCCGAAAGCCACTCGCTGGTCACGTCGTGCGGATACCGCGGAACCGAACTACCCGAAGTCACCGGCCACACTCCGGCGCAACGGAACTCATCCCCGAAGTCCCGACCGGCAACCACTTCCAACCATGCCGGGAGACGTTACAGTAAGAATTTCAGTATGGTCAACGAATGGAGACTCCGCAGATGACGAACGCCCAGGGCTGGCAGGAGACGCTGGAGGATCTGGACCGGCGGCGGCAGCACACGCAGGCCATGGGCGGCGCCGAGCGGGTGGCCAAGCACCGCGGCAAGGGCAAGCTCGACGCACGAGCCCGGATCGCTCACCTGCTCGACCCGGGAACCTTCCGCGAGCTGGGCACCATGGTGGGCGCCGAGATCGCCGCCGACGGGATCGTGGTCGGGTCCGGGGAGATCAACGGCTCCCCGGTGATGGTCGGCGCGGAGGATTTCACCACGCTGGCGGGCAGCATCGGGCCCGGCGGCAACGCCAAGCGGTACCGCATCGCCGAACTGGCCCTGCGCGACAAGATTCCGCTGGTGATGCTGCTGGAGGGCGCCGGATTCCGCCCCACCGGTGAGCATTACGGCCGCACCCCGACCGACCTGCTGGCCCAGGCGCAGTGCTCGGGCAAGGTGCCGACCGTCGCCGCGGTACTGGGCCCGTCGGCCGGGCATGGCGCTCTGGTCGGCCCGGTCTGCGATTTCCGGATCATGAGTCGCCACGGCGCGATCTTCACCGCCGGGCCGCCGGTGGTGAAAGAGTCGACGGGCGAAGAGATCTCGAAGGAGGACCTGGGCGGTCCCGAGGTCGCCCTGAACAGCGGCGTGATCCACAACCTCGCCGACGACGACGCCGCGGTGCTCGACGACATCCGCCGGTATCTGTCCTACTTCCCGCCGAGCGCCTGGTCGTATCCGGCGGCGCTGCCCGCCGACCCGGCCGGCGAATCGAGGCCCACACCCGAACTACTCGACATCGTGTCGCGGGACAATCGTCGGGTCTACGACATGCGGTCGGTGCTCGACGTCGTCTTCGACCGGCCCGACTGGTTCGAGGTGCAGCCCCGGTTCGGCCGCGCGATCATCTGCGCGCTGGCCCACCTGGGTGGCCATCCGGTGGCAGTGGTCGCCAATCAGCCTCAGGTGCTGGCCGGCTCCATCGACACCGACGCCGCGGACAAGGCCGCCCACTTCATCACCGTCGCCGATTCGTTCCACCTGCCGATCGTGTTCCTGGCCGATAACCCCGGCATGCTGCCCGGCAGCCGTTCGGAGCGCAGCGGCGTGCTGCGGGCCGGCGCCCGGATGTTCGCCGCCCAGACCGCGGCCACCACCCTGAAACTGCATCTGACGCTGCGCAAGGCCTACGGTTTCGGCTCGATGGTGATGTCGCTGCTCGGGTTCGACTCGCAGGTGGCGACATTCGCCTACCCGGGGGCGACGATGGGAGCGATGAGCGCGGCCGCTTTGAGCGCCGCCTCGCACGCCGGCGAGGATCTGGCGGCCAAGCTGCGCGACACCGAACTGCAGGCGTCGTATCACTCAGCCAAGCAGCTCGGCTTCGACGAGCTGATCGACCCGCGGGAAACCCGCGATGCGCTGCTGAGCGCCCTGCGGCGCGGTCTTTCCAGCCGGCAGGCCGCCGCCGAACCGGTGACCCGAACCGTCATCATGCCCTGATGGCCACCTTGCGCGACGCGATCCTGGGCGGCTGGGAATTGTCGTCGATGGAATCCCGCGACGTCGACACCGGGGCGGTGTCGCACCCGCTGGGCTCAGCACCGCGCGGCCTGATCCTCTACACCGGTGACGGCTACATGTCCGCGCAGCTCGCTTCGGGCGACGATGCGGCGCTGCGCCAGTACATCGCCTACGGCGGGCGGTTCCGGGTCGACGAGGACACCGCAACCGTGCACCATCTGGTGAGTGTGTCGATGCTGCCGGAGTTGCTCACGGCGCCGCAGTTGCGTCAGGCCACCGTCGACGGCGACCGGCTCACCTTGTCGGCGACCACCACCAGCGACGGTGTGACGAGCCACAACACGCTGGTCTGGGTCAGACGTCGATGATGATCTTGCCGATGGCCTTACGGTCGGCCACGTAGCGCAGCGCCGCCGCGGTCTCGGCCAACGGGAAGCGGGCGCCGATGTAGGGGCTGACTCTGCCCTCGGCGAACAGTCGCTGCAGTTCGGTCAGGTCGCGCTCGTTGTATTCCGGGTGGTCGTCGGCGAATGTCCGGATCTCCATGCCCTGCACCGTGATCCCCTTGAGCATCACCAGGTTCAGCGGGATCGCCGGGATCGAACCGGCGGCGTAACCGAGCGTGACGAAGCGGCCGCCGCGGGCCAGGCTGCGCAACGCCGGTTCGGCATAGCGCCCGCCGACCGGGTCGAGCACCGCCTGCGCGCCGTCGCCGGTGATCTCACGGATCCGGACCTTGAGATCCTCCCGGTCATAGTCGATCACAGCCTCCGCGCCACGTTCGGTGCATACCGCGAGCTTCTCCGGGCTGGACGCGGCGGCCAGCACCCGCGCGCCCATCGCCACTCCCAGGTCGACCGCAGCCAGCCCGACACCGCCGGCCGCGCCGAGCACCACCACCCAATCCCCTTGCACCACTTGGGCGACCGAACGCAGCGCGTGATACGCGGTGCGGTACGTGACGCCGAATCCGGCCGCGGCCGCGTAGTCGACGCCGTCGGGAATCGCGCTCGCCGCCGCCGCCGGCAGCAGCGCCTGCTCGGCGAATCCGCCCACGAACGAGGTGCCGGCCACCCGGTCACCGGGGGCGAACGGCACCCCGTCGCCGACTGCGATCACATCGCCGGACAGTTCGCTGCCGGGAGTGAACGGCGTCGGGATCTTCAGCTGGTACTTGCCGTCGATCATCAGCACGTCGGGGAAGTTGACCGCCGCGGCCCGCACCCGCACCACCATCGTGCCGGGCCCGGGTGTGGGGTCCGGAAGCTCCTGCAACACCAGGTCTTCCGGCGGTCCGTACTGTTGGCAAACGATCGCGCGCATCAAACTCCCAGTCCACGTAGACAGAACGCCACCAGATGGTCGACATCGGTCCGCTTGGGCTGGGCGGCGCCGCCCAGGTAGCGGCGCATGGCGGCCAGTGTGCAGGTGAAAACGATATCCGCGTCCCGGCTCGGGTCGCGACCCCCGAGTGCCGCCACCGGTTCGGTGAGCAGATCGCGCAGCGGCGCCAGGATCTCATCATCGGAGACCCCGGTGGCCGTCAGCTGGGAACTGGCCGCGCGGCTCAGGCTCAGCAGATGCGGGTCGGACACCTGCGCCACCGTACCGCGGATCCATCGGGCCACCTTGCCGGCCGGCGTGGCCTCCTTGGCCAATTGGTGCTCCAGATAGGAGACGACGATCGCGACGCCGCGTTCCATCACCGCCTGGAAGAGTTCGTCCTTGCCGGTGAAGTAGCGGTAGAACGCCTTGTTCGACGATCCGGACTCGGCGACGATGTCCGACACCCGCGGCTCTTCGGGCGCCACCCGCGCCAGCACCGTCACCGCGGCGGCCAGGATGCGTTCCACCTCGGCGGTCGCCTGCTGCTCGCGCAGGTCGAGCGCGCGGTGTACCGCGGCGTCGACACGTGTGGTCACGGCAGCGCGGGGACCCGGTCGACCAGGTCGCCGTACTTGGCGCGGGCGGCCTCGATGCGGTTGTCCAGGAATTCGCTGGGCCACTCCGGGTCCTCGGCCTCATAGCCTTTGAGCAGTAGCCGGGCCAGGTTGACCTTGTGCGCCTCGGTGGGCCCGTCGGCCAGCCCGAGTGCCACCCCACCCAGCAGCACGTTCACCAGCGGGAGCTGCTCGGTCAGCCCCATTGCGCCGTGAACCTGGATGGCGCGCAACCCGATTGACTTCAGTACCTGCGACGCCAGGATCTTGCACACCCCGATCTCGGCGCGGGCGGCATGCTCGCCGGCGGTGTCGATCAGCCAGGCGGCGTGCAGCACCGTCAACCGGAAGGGCACCAGCTCGGCGTAGGAGTCGGCGATGAATTCCTGCACCAGCTGCTTGTCGGCCAGTGAACTGCCCTGGGTGAAGCGGCTCTTGGCGCGGCGGGCCATCATGTCGATGGCGCGTTGCGCCACCCCGATGGAGCGCATGGCGTGATGCAGCCGCCCGCCGGCCAGCCGGTTCTGCAGAATCAGGAACCCTTGGCCCGGCTCGCCGAGGATGGCCTCGGCCGGCACCCGCACGTCGTCGTAACGCACCAGCGAATGCCCGGCCTCATGCGGATGTGAACCCACCAGGTGGTGGGTGGCCTCGACGACCAGCCCCGGCGTGCCGGCCGGGATCAGGAACGTCGACGCGCCGCGGTGCACCGGCACGTCCGGGTCGGTGATGGCGACCACGATGAAGAACGATGCCACCGAGGCGTTGGAGGAGAAGTACTTTCGGCCGGTGATCACCCACTCGTCGCCGTCGCGCACCGCCTTGGTGGTGAACACCCGCGGGTCGGCGCCGCCCTGCGGTTCGGTCATCGAGAAGCAGGAGAAGATCTCGCCGGACAGCAGCCCGGCCAGATACTTGTCCTTTTGGTCCTGGGTGCCGAACCGGGCCAGGATCTCGGCGTTGCCGGTGTCGGGGGCCTGGGTGCCGAACACGATCGGCGCCCAGCTCGACCGGCCCAGGATCTCGTTGATCAGGGTCAGTTTGACCGCGCCGAAGCCCTGCCCGCCGAGTTCGGGACCCAGATGCGGGGCCCACAGTCCCTGCTCGCGCACCCGGTCTTTGAGTGGGTCGACGATGCGGCGCCGTTCGTCGTTCAGCGGCAGATATTCGCAGCCCGGGAACAGCACCTCGAGTGGTTCGACCTCGTCGCGCACGAACTCCCGGATCCAGTCGAGCTTCGCCTCGAACTCCGGTTCGGTGGAGAAATCCCACGCCATGTCCGCTCCTTTCGTCGCTCGATCAGGGCGGGCCGCCGTCGGCCCGCAGTATCGAGGCAGTGGTGTAGCTGGATGCATCCGACATCAAAAACAGTGCCGCGCCGACGATCTCGTTCGGCTGGCCGGCACGTTGCAGGGCGAAGTGACCGAACGGGTTGGCGTCGCCGAAGTTCCACGCCTTGGAGATGTCGGTCAGGAACGGCCCCGGCATCAAGGTGTTGACCCGCACGGCCGGCCCGTACGCCTGGGCCAGCGCTTCGGTCATGACGTTGAGTCCGGCTTTGGCTGCGGCGTAGGGGATGAACGACGGATGCGGGCGCAGCGAGCCGTGGGTGCTGACGTTGATGATCGAGCCCCGGCCGGCGGCCACCATGCGTTCACCGACCAGGGCCGAAAGCCGGAACGGCCCCTTGAGGTTGAGGTTGACCACCGCGTCGAACATCTTCTCGGTGACGTCGGTCTGCTTGTCGTACACCGGCGACATGCCCGCATTGTTGACCAGCACGTCGACCCGGCCGAACTGCTCATAGGCCGCGTCGACCAAGCCGTCGAGCTGATCCCAGCGCCCGACGTGCACCGCGTACGGCATGGCGGCGCGCCCCGTCGCCGCCTCGATCTCGGCGGCGGTGGCCTGGCACGCGTCGAGTTTGCGGCTGGCGATCACCACGTCCGCGCCGCAGTGGGCGGCCGCCAGCGCCATCTCGCGGCCCAGACCGCGGCTGCCACCGGTGACCAGCACCACCCGGTCGGTCAGGTCGAACAATCCGTCGGCATACCCCATGTCAGGCTCCCGTCGACGAGCGGGCCAGTTCGGCCGCGCTGGCGATCAACTGCGGGATCATCGGGCCCATGGCCGCGGCGATCTTCGGGTCGACCCGGTCGCCGGTGACCGAGGCGGCGTAGGTCTTCTCCAGCACGATCCCGAGTTTCCAGTTGGCCAGCACCAGGTAGTAGTCGATGTGCTCCGTCGACAGCCCGCTGATCTTCTCGTAATGCTCGAGCAATTCGCTGCGGGTGGGCATGCCGGCCAGGTCGGCGTAATAGCCTTGGGTGCGAGGGTTTTCGCCGTCGTAGCCCAGCAGCGCCCAAGCCAGATCCAGTAGCGGATCGCCGATGGTGGTCATCTCCCAGTCGATGATCGCGACGAGTTTCGCCGGGGCGCCGTGGGCATACATCACGTTGGCGAACTGGTAGTCGCCGTGCATGATGCCCGGGGTGTAGTGGGTGGGGCGGTTGCCGCGCAACCAGTCGGATGCCTCGTCGAGGCCCGGCAGGTCGCGCACCCGGTAGCTGTCCAGGAAGGCCAGCCAGCGATCGACCTGGCGCTCGTGAAATCCGTCTGGACGGCCGAACCCTTCCAGCCCCTGCGCCCGCCAGTCCACCCGCCCGAGCCGGGCGGCGCCCTCGACCAGTTCGAAGGCCAGGCCGCGTCGCGCGGTCAGGTCGGCGTCGAACGGAGCCGGCCACGCGTTGCCGGTCGAGTTCCAGCCGTCCACCTCGGCCATGACGTAGAACGGTACGCCGAGCAGTTCGCCGGTGTCGTCGGCGGCGATCAGTTCCGCGTGCGGGACGTCGGTGCCCGACAGGGCACGCACCAGCCGGATCTCGCGCCGCAGCCCGTCGATACGGGCCGCGTCGGCCCGCGCGCCCGGCATCCGCAGCACCATCGCGGCACCGCCCCGGCACAGCCGGTAAAGGGTGTTCTGCGAGCCGCCGGTGAGCGGTTCCAGCGTGGGGGTCTCGCCATCTCCGGGGGCGCCGTTGGCGTCGAGCCAGCGGCCCAGCGCCACCGCGTCGAGCCGGGTTCCTTGTCCGTCATCCATCGGCCGCACCTCTCAATCTCCAAATGGAGAATACCGTTCTCCGCGGAAAACGGAAGGGCTGCCCGCGATTGCGCGGGGACTGCTGCCGCGGTCAGGAGTTGAGGACCTCGGCGATCGGGGCGCCGCCGGCGATCTTGGCCCGCACCCCCATCACCTTGCCGGGCCGGCCCGCGCCGACGACACCGACCAGCACGCCGTCCCGCTCGTAGTAAGCCAAGAACTTGTGGCCGTCGTCCTCGACCAGGTGCACAGTGTCGGTGGCCTTCGGCTCGCCCAGGCACTGGATCTTGACGTCGTACTGGTCGCTCCAGAAGTACGGCGGGACCAGTACGTCGTGCAACGACTCCCGGCCCAGCATCGTCGGCACCATCACCCGCACCTGGGTGACCACGTTGCTCCAGTGCTCGACCCGGACTTCATGTCCGCCACCGCGCCAGAACGCCACGTCGCCGACGGCCCACACGTTCGGCGCGCTGGTGCGCCCGGTCAGGTCGCAGAGCACCCCGTTCTCGACCTCGATGCCGCTGCCGTCCAGCCAGCCGGTCGCCGGGTGCGAGCCGACGCCGAGCACCACCAGGTCGGCGGCCAGCTCGGTGCCGTCGGTGAGCACAACGGTCTCGACGCGCCCGGCGCCGCGGACCTCCGCGACCCCGATGCCGCCGCGGACCTCGACACCGTTGGCACGGTGCATTCGCGCCACCAGTTCACCGATCTGCTCCCCGAGCACCCCGGCCAGCGGGGTGGGCTGCGGCTCGACCAGCACCACGTCGACTCCCAGCTTGCGCAGGCTGGCCGCCGCCTCGCAGCCGATGAAACCGGCGCCGATCACCACCGCGCGCCGTGCCGCGGCCGCATCGCCGCGCAACACCAGGCTGTCCTCGAAGGAGCGGACCACCCGGATGCCGTCCACGTCACCCAGGCTCGGAATGCGCCGCGGCACCAGGCCGGTGGCGATGACGAGCTGGTCATAGCCGAGCACGGTGCCGTCGGCCAGGGTCACGGTCTGCGCCGCGGGGTCCACGCCGCTGGCGCCACATCCCAGCCGCAGGTCGATAGCGCGGTCGGCGTAGAACTCCGGCGGTTCCAGGGTGGTGTCGTCGCGTTCGCCGCGCAGCACGTCCTTGGTCAGCGGTGGCCGGTCATACGGCAATCGGGTCTCATCGGAGACGATCGTGATCGGCCCGGTGTACTCCTCGCGTCGGAGCTCCTCGGCGGTACGCACGGCGGCCAGACCCCCGCCGACGATGACGATCCCGTGTTCGGGCACGTCGATCCCCCTAGTTGTGGTCCCAGCAGAGCGCTCAGTATTTCAAAGCGCCCTTGTCGACCGGGATCTGCACACCCGTCAGGACTCCCGAACCCTCACCGGCCAGCCAGACGACCACCTCGGCGACCTCTTCGGAGCTCATGAAACCGTTGGGACGCAACGGCATCGGGGGGAAGGCGTGCAGGAAGTCGGGGTGCTCGCCGAAGATCTTGGCCATCACCTGCGGTTCGATCATCGGGGTGTCCACCGAGTAGGGGTGAATGGAGTTGACCCGGATCCCGTGCTCGCCGACCTCCAGCGCCAGGGTGTTGGTCAAAGCCACCAGGCCGTACTTGGACGCCGCGTAGTGGCCGTTGCCGGGCGTGGCCTTCAACCCGGCCGAGGAGCTGACGATCACGATCGACCCGCCGTTGCCGGCCTCGATCATCGCCGGCACCGCGGCGCGGATGGTGCGCCAGGTGCCGGTCAGGTTGACGTCGATGACGGTGTTCCACTGCTCGTCAGTGAGCTCCCAGAGCCGGCCCCAGCTCAACACCCCGGCGTTGGCCACCACGACGTCGAGCCGGCCGAACTGCTCCACCCCGTCGGCGACCAGGGCACGCAGCGCGCCGTCGTCGCGGACGTCGAGCGAGCGGGCCAGCACCTTGCGGCCCTGCGCCTCGACCCCGCGGACCATCTCGGCGAGGTCGTCGGGCGTGGCGGCCGGATAGGTGATGCACTCCGATGCCGGCGCGCAGATGTCCGCGGCGATGATGTCGGCACCCTCGGCCGCCAACCGGATCGCGTGCGCCCGGCCCTGACCGCGCGCCGCGCCGGTGACCAATGCCACCTTGCCCTGCAAAGTCCCGTTAGCGTTCACGGGCTTCAGGCTAGCAGCAATTAGAACGTGTTCTACCGTCTGCGGACCTCACAGTTCGGCGATGATCTGTCGACGCTTCTGTGCGTATTCGTCGTCGGTCACCGCACCGGTGCGCCGCAGCGCGTCCAGTTCCAGTAGCCGTTCGGACGCTGACCGCGGCTCCGGTGCGGCCGGCCCCGACCGCTGCGCACCGGCCCGCCTGACCACCGCCGACACCTGTTGACGCAGCACCGGGTTCGACCGGATGTCGGTCATACCCCGCGCCTCGACGCCGTTGGCCCGCAGCAGCTGCAGGATCTCCATCAGCGGCCCGGCCTGACCGGTGAGGTCGTAGGTCGTGTCGTCCTCGGCCACGGTGAATCGGGCCGGGACCGCACCGGCGAGCAACGCGCTGCGCTGCCAGTCGATTCGGTAGTCGCGGGTGGCCGGGTCGACAAGCACCGCCAGTGTGCGGCTGGAGATCATGGGCAGCCGCGTCACCGACGCCAGCACCCGATCCTGGGCGTCGAACGGGCTCAGCCCGGGCCCCTCGATGTGCAGGTCGAGTTTGACCAGCGGTTGCTCGTTGATCCGCGTCCCGGTCTCGTGCACGCCGGTCACCTGCGCCAGGGCGAGCACACCATGCTGCTCCAGGAAATGGCTGGTGGCGCCCGACTTCGCGCCGTAGGAGGTCAGCGCCAGTGCGACGAGCACGTCGGCGAAGCTGACCAGCAACCCGGTGTAGAACATCCACTTCAGATCGGCCTGTCGTCCGGTCGCGAAAAAGACCGCGAGGAAGATCGGGCCCACCAGTCCCCCGCACAACAGCACCGCGGCCTGCGCCTTCACATAGCGCCACAACATGAGCGTCACAGTAGCGCCGGCCGGCCACCACGGCGAGCAGTCCCCCGCAAGCGGGAGGTGCCCCCAGCAAAAACCCCCTTTCCACGCGGGAAAGGGGGCCTTTACGTCTGCTCGCGCAGGGATGAACTACTTGATGATCTTGGTGACCCGGCCGGCGCCGACGGTGCGGCCACCCTCACGGATGGCGAACCGCAGACCCTCGTCCATGGCGACGGGCTGGATCAGCTTCACGCTCATCTCGGTGTTGTCACCGGGCATCACCATCTCGGTGCCCTCCGGCAGGCTCACCACACCGGTCACGTCGGTGGTGCGGAAGTAGAACTGCGGACGGTAGTTGGTGAAGAACGGCGTGTGACGGCCGCCCTCGTCCTTGGACAGGATGTAGGCCTGGCCCTCGAACTCGGTGTGCGGGGTGGTGGTGCCGGGCTTGACCACAACCTGGCCACGCTCGACGTCCTCACGCTTGATACCACGGATCAGCAGACCGACGTTGTCACCGGCCTGACCCTGGTCCAGCAGCTTGCGGAACATCTCCACACCGGTGACGGTGGTCTTGGTGGTCTCCGGACGGATGCCGACGATCTCGACGTCCTCGTTGACGTTGATCACGCCACGCTCGACACGACCGGTGACCACGGTGCCACGACCGGTGATCGTGAACACGTCCTCAACGGGCATCAGGAACGGCTTGTCGGTGTCGCGGACCGGGTCCGGGATGGACTCGTCGACGGCCTCCATCAGGTCCTCGACGGACTTGACCCACTTCTCGTCGCCCTCCAGCGCCTTGAGCGCCGACACGCGGACCACCGGGGCCTCCTCGTCGAACTCCTGGGCGGCCAGCAGTTCGCGGACCTCCATCTCGACGAGCTCGAGGAGCTCCTCGTCGTCGACCATGTCGGACTTGTTCAGCGCCACCAGGATGTAGGGCACGCCGACCTGACGGGCCAGCAGCACGTGCTCGCGGGTCTGCGGCATCGGGCCGTCGGTGGCCGCGACCACCAGGATCGCACCGTCCATCTGGGCGGCACCGGTGATCATGTTCTTGATGTAGTCGGCGTGGCCCGGGGCGTCGACGTGGGCGTAATGCCGCTTCTCGGTCTGGTACTCCACGTGGGAGATGTTGATCGTGATGCCGCGCTGCCGCTCCTCGGGAGCGTTGTCGATCTGGTCGAACGCACGCGACTCGTTCAGTTCCGGGTACTTGTCGTGCAGAACCTTGGTGATAGCCGCGGTCAGCGTGGTCTTGCCGTGGTCAACGTGACCGATGGTCCCGATGTTGACGTGCGGCTTCGTCCGCTCGAACTTCGCCTTCGCCACTTCATGTCCTCCTGGACTTGTTGGTGCTGGGTTACAGCAGGTTTGATGTTTTCCAGTTTGTGCCACCGTAGCGGCATGGGCGGGTAGTGCTTATTCGCCCGTCGCCTTGGCGATAATCTCCTTCGCCACCTGCGCCGGCACTTCGGCGTAAGTTGCGAACACCATGGAGTAGTTCGCCCGGCCCTGGGTCTTCGACCGGAGGTCTCCGACGTAGCCGAACATCTCCGACAACGGCACCTGCGCCTTGACGACACGCGCACCGCTGCGCTCCTCCATGGCCTGGATCTGACCACGGCGGGAGTTCAGGTCCCCGATCACATCGCCCATGTAGTCCTCGGGCGTGGTGACCTCGACGGCCATGATCGGTTCCAGGATCACCGGCTGCGCCGCTGCGGCAGCCTTTTTCAGCGCCTGCGAGCCGGCCACCTTGAAGGCCATCTCGGAGGAGTCGACGTCGTGGTACTGACCGTCGAGCAGCGTGACCTTCAGGTTGACCAGCGGGTAGCCGGCCAGCACGCCGTACTGCATGGCGTCCTGGGCGCCGGCGTCGACCGCGGGAATGTACTCGCGCGGGACGCGACCACCGGTGACCTTGTTCTCGAACTCGTAGGTCGCACCGTCTTCGCCGGTGAACGGCTCGAGGTCGATGATGACCTTCGCGAACTGGCCCGACCCACCCGTCTGCTTCTTGTGGGTGTATTCGACCTTCTCCACCTTGCGGCGGATGGTCTCCTTGTAGGCCACCTGCGGCTTGCCGACGTTGGCCTCGACCTTGAACTCGCGGCGCATCCGGTCGACCAGGATGTCCAGGTGCAACTCGCCCATGCCGCCGATCACGGTTTGACCGGTCTCCTGGTCGAGGTGCACCTTGAAGGTCGGGTCCTCTTCGGCCAGCTTCTGGATCGCCAGGCCCAACTTCTCCTGGTCGCTCTTGGTCTTGGGCTCGATGGCGACCTCGATGACCGGGGCCGGGAACGTCATCGACTCCAGCACGATCTGGTTGTTCGGGTCGCACAGCGTGTCGCCGGTGGTGGTGTCCTTCAGCCCGATCACCGCGTAGATGTGGCCGGCCGAAACCGAGTCGACCGGGTTCTCCTTGTTGGAGTGCATCTGGAACAGCTTGCCCAGCCGTTCCTTCTTGCCCTTGGTCGAGTTGATCACCTGGGCGCCGGACTCCACCTTGCCGGAGTACACCCGCACGTAGGTCAGCTTGCCGAAGAACGGGTGCACCGCGATCTTGAACGCCAGCGCCGAGAACGGCTCGTCGATGCTGGGCTTGCGGCTGATGACCTCGTCTTCCTTGCCGGGCACGTGACCCTGCACCGACTCGACGTCCAGCGGCGACGGCAGGTAGTCGACCACCGCGTCCAGCATCGGCTGGACGCCCTTGTTCTTGAACGCGCTGCCGCACAGCACCGGGTAGAGCTCCGAGGAGACCGTCAGCTTGCGGATGCCGCCCTTGATCTCCTCGACCGAGAGCTCCTCACCGCCGAGGTACTTCTCCAGCAGCGCCTCGTCGGTCTCGGCGACGGCCTCCAGCAGCGCGGTCCGGTATTCGTCGGCCTTGTCGGCCAGGTCGGCCGGGATCTCGACGGTCTCGTAGGTCTCGCCGAGCTTGGTCTCACCGCGCCACACCTTGGCGTTCATCTCGACCAGGTCGACGATGCCCTCGAAGTCGTTCTCCGCGCCGATCGGCAGCTGGATCACCAACGGAGTCGCGCCGAGGCGCTCCTTGATGGTGCGCACGGTGAAGTAGAAGTCCGCGCCCAGCTTGTCCATCTTGTTGACAAAGCAGATCCGCGGCACGTCGTACTTGTCGGCCTGCCGCCACACCTGCTCGGACTGCGGCTCCACACCTTCCTTGCCGTCGAAGACCGCAACGGCGCCGTCAAGGACGCGCAGCGACCGCTCCACCTCGACGGTGAAGTCGACGTGGCCCGGGGTGTCGATGATGTTGATCTGGTTGTTGTTCCAGAAGCAGGTCACCGCGGCCGAGGTGATGGTGATGCCGCGCTCCTGCTCCTGTTCCATCCAGTCGGTGGTCGAGGCGCCGTCGTGCGTCTCACCGATCTTGTAGTTGACACCGGTGTAGTACAGGATCCGCTCGGTGGTCGTCGTCTTGCCGGCATCGATGTGCGCCATGATGCCGATGTTGCGGACCTTGTTCAGGTCGGTGAGCACGTCCTGTGCCACAGCTGTCTTCCCACTCTTTCGATAACTTCTATTGCTTGTTGTCGCCGGACCTGCCCCGTCGATCGGGGTGCCGGCCGTCGTCTACCAGCGGTAGTGCGCGAAGGCCCGGTTCGCCTCGGCCATCTTGTGGGTGTCCTCCCGGCGCTTGACCGAAGCGCCGAGCCCGTTGCTGGCGTCGAGGATCTCGTTGGCCAGCCGCTCGACCATCGTCTTCTCCCGGCGCGCCCGCGAGAAGCTCACCAGCCAGCGCAGCGCCAGCGTGGTGGAGCGCTCGGCCCGGACCTCGACCGGCACCTGGTAGGTGGCGCCACCGACGCGGCGGCTGCGCACCTCGAGCGCCGGCTTGACGTTGTCCAGCGCGCGCTTGAGCGTGACCACCGGGTCGGTGCCGGTCTTGTCACGCGCCTGCTCCAGCGCGCCGTAGACGATGCGCTCGGCCAGTGACTTCTTGCCGGCCACCAGCACCTTGTTGACCAACTGGGTGACCAGTTGGGACCCGTAGACCGGGTCGGAAACCAACGGACGCTTGGGAGCGGGACCCTTGCGCGGCATCAGCTCTTCTCCTTCTTGGCGCCGTAGCGGCTGCGGGCCTGCTTGCGGCCCTTGACCCCCTGGGTGTCCAGCGAGCCACGGATGATCTTGTAGCGCACACCCGGCAGGTCCTTCACCCGGCCACCACGCACCAGCACCATCGAGTGCTCCTGCAGGTTGTGGCCCTCGCCCGGGATGTAGGCGGTCACCTCGACCTGGCTGGTCAGCCTGACGCGAGCCACCTTGCGAAGCGCCGAGTTCGGCTTCTTCGGGGTGGTGGTGTACACGCGGGTGCACACGCCACGCCGCTGCGGGCTGCCCTTGAGGGCCGCGGTCTTGACCTTGCCGAGCTTGTCGCGGCGGCCCTTGCGGACCAGCTGCTGAATGGTTGGCATCTACCGGCTTCCTGTATCGCTGTTCAAACTCTGTAATTCCTGCTGTCCTGCGCCCTACCGCTACCCCGCGGTCGGGCGTGTCGCACGGGCCGGCCTCGGATTTCTCCGCTGCATAATGGACATGCGAATTGGGCCAGGCGCGCGCGTTATGTCACCAAACGCGCCTCAGTGGCCAGGCACGAGCTACCACAATACCCGCCAGCACTCCGGCAGGTCAAAGCGCGTCCCCAGCCTTCCCTGCAGCCCCCGCCGCGGCTATCCGGTGCGGCTGTCCATCCCCGCGGCCAGCCGGCGCACCATGTCGGCGAAGACCGCGTCGGTGTCGACATTGTCCATCACCCCGGTCATCTCCAGCAGCACGAAACCGTGCATGGCCGCCCAGAACTCCAGGGCGGCGTGAAACGCCCGGTCGCCGTCGAGCCCGTAGGAGGTCAACACCTCGATCACCGGGGCCGCGGCGCGGGTGGCCGCCGCGGTGTATTCCGGGTCATCACCGCCCAGCGGCATCCGGGTGAACGCCGAATAGCGGCCCGGGTGGTGGTGGGCGTAGCTACGGTAGGCGCCGGCCATCACCAGCACCGCGTCGTCGCGGGCGCGGCCCTGGCCGACCTGGGTCAGCATCTCGAGGATGTCGTCGATGACTCGCATCCGCATCGCGCGGCGCAGGTCACCCAGGCTGTGCACATGGTTGTACAGCGAGGGGCCTTTGGTGCCCAGCTGGGTGGCCAGCGCATTGATGGTCAGGGCGTCCCAGCCCTCGCGGTCCAGGAAGTTCAGTGCGGCGTTGACGATTACGTCCCGGCTCAGCTTGACCGGGCGCGTCCCCGATCTGCCGTTGCCGCGCGAGCGACCACCCGCCGACGGCGGGTCTGGCTGAGCTGACATGGTGTTCGCCCTTCTTAGCGCGGGTGCCGGACGGGAGACGGACGCGCGATCAGCACAAAACTCTAATCGACGGGCAGTTGGGGGAACCCGCCTACGGCCGAGGCGGCGCGACGTAAGCTTTGCCGGGATCGCGTCCGTCGAGAGGGGCACGCAGATGAAATGGACCACGCTGGGTGCCGCCCTGCTGTGCGTCGCGGGCGGTTTGGCGGGCGGCTTGACGAGCGGGGCCCCGAGCGCGCACGCCGTGCCCGGCGACATTCACGTCTACGGGGTGCACGAGACGCGCACGCTGGACTGCAACGGCGGCACGCTGTTCATCAACGGGGTCAACAACACCGTCCACGCGATGGGCAACTGCTGGGCGGTGACCATGCAGGGCTCGCAGAACACCGTCATCGCAGAGACCATCATCAACGACGTCACCGTTTACGGCTACGACCAGACCGTGTACTACCACAACGGCGACCCGCTGCTGTTCGACCGCGGGCGTGAGCTGGGGATGACCAACCGGCTCCAACGCGTAGCGGCGTGACCCGCGGGTCGCCGCCGCTGGGCTGCGCCGCGATCACCACCTTGATGCTCGGCCTGGTTCTCGGTCTGGCCGGCTGCGACGATGCCACCGATGCGGCCCCGGCCAAGCGGCTGTCGATGAGCGCGAATATCGACACCATCGATTACGGCTCGTTCGGGACCACCTCGGCGGTGGACTGTGCCGACGGCAAATCGCTCAATGTGGCCGGGTCCAACAACCGGTTGACGGTCCGGGGTCGCTGCGAGGCGGTGAACGTCGCGGGGGCTGACAACCGGATCACCGTCGAGCGGGTGGACAAATCACTGACGATCACCGGGCTCAACAACTCCGTCACCTACCGCGCCGGCGAGCCGAGCGTGGACGATCGCGGATCGGGCAACACCATCGCCGGCAGCCGCTGACCGCATACGGTCCGGGTTGCGGCGCTCAGGCCTTGGCGCCGTGCCGGCCGGCGCCACCGGCGAACCGGCCCGCCCCCCGCCGCGCCTCATCGGCCACCCGCGAAAGGCTGCCGAATTCGAGATCCATCGCATGCGGTTCGGTCATGCCCCACTGGTGCAGCGCCGACAGCCGATCCGAGCGCAGGCAGCGCTGCGGCAACTCGGCCAGTTCGCCGGCCAACTGCTCGGCGGCGGCGCGGGCCTGCCCGGTGGGCACCACCCGGTTGGCCAGCCCGATCGCGTGCGCCTCGGCGGCGTCCACGGCCCGCCCGGTGAGGATCATGTCCATGGCCCGGCTGTGGCCGATCAATCGGGGCAACCGAACGGTGCCACCGTCGATGAGCGGTACCCCCCAACGCCGGCAGAACACGCCGAACACCGCGTCGGCCTCGACGACCCGCAGGTCGCACCAGAGCGCCAGTTCCAGGCCGCCGGCCACGGCGTAGCCGCTCACCGCGGCGATCACCGGCTTGGTCAGCGTCATCCGGGTCGGCCCCATCGGCCCCGGCCCGCTGCGATGGGTCTGATTGGTCTTCTCGGTGCCGAACGCCTTGAGATCGGCTCCGGCGCAGAAGGTTCCGTGGTCGCCCCACAGCACCGCCACGGCTGCCGAGTCGTCGCGGTCGAATTCGGCGAAGGCCTGATACAACGCGGCGGCGGTCGGTCCGTCGACGGCGTTACGCGCCTCCGGCCGGTCCAGGATCACCGTGGTCACCGCGCCGCTGCGCTCCACTCGTACGTTCATGGCACCTCCACCGTTCGGCCGGCGTCGCGCTGCGCGGCCACCTCGTCTACGAATTCCGCGTAACGCCTGCGGATCCGGTCTCCGGGCCAGTCCGGCGGGAGCAGTTCGGTGGGCAGTACCGGATCGCGGCGCAGATGGCGGACCATGGCAGCGGCGACGATGAAGCGGCCGGGCACGTCGGGGGCAGCCGCGATCTCGGCGAGCAGTTCGTTGCCGGTTGCCGCCCACCCGGCCAGATCCCATAGCCTGCCGGCGAGTTCGGCCGGTGTCTCGTCACGCGCGGTGAGCAGTCGGGTGTGCGCGGTCAGCTCGGCGCCCAGGTCGACGGCGATATTGTCGGGCCGCATCCAAATCCCTTCGCGCAGTTCGCCGAATCGCCGCTCGGTCAGACGGGATCGCAAGGCGGCCCGGGTTCGGGCGTCGCAGCCGATGCTGGTGATCACCACGGCGAGCCAGTCGCCGCCCCAACGCCGGGTCTGCGGATTCAACGCCTCGTCCTGCCGGCGCTGGCGCTCGAGCAGCCGTTCGGAGAGCCCATAGCCCCCGGCGGATCGGACCAGGTCCCCGGCAGCAACCAGCCGGGTGAGCGCCACCCGCATGGCGGTCTCTTTGATGCCGAAACCCGCTGTGATATTGAGTAGTTCAGCAGATGTGGCCGAGGCGGGGTGCGCCCCCAGCAGCACCGACAGCACCACCGATCGGGCCGTCATGCGGACGGGTGCGTCAGGCATGGCCGCTACACATCCGAGGCTCGCCGGCCGTAATCGCCGAACGGCTCGTCGCGGTGGCGCACCGCCTCGCGAAACCCGTGTGCCACCGCGTCGGCGACGAACGCGTGCCCCTCGGGAGTGTGCCGCGCCACGCCGTCGAAGACGGTGCTGACCATTCGGCTGGTCGCCACGCCTTGTTGCTGCAGCGCGGTGTTGAGCGCGAGCTTGGCCATGATCAGCTGGTTGACCGGCATCGCGGCGATACGCGCCACCAGGCGTTCGGTGCGCTCGTCGAGATCCGCCGGATCCGGGGCCTCGATGGCCAGACCCCATTCGGCGGCTTGGGCGCCGGTGATGCAATCCCCGGTCAGCAGTAGGCGTTTGGCACGCTGGTCGCCGAGCCGGTGTGCCCACAGCCCGGCCGCCGGCACCCCCCACACCCGGGTCGGCGGATAGCCGATCTTGGCGTCGGACGCCGCGATCACCTGGTCGGCGTGCAGCGCGATATCGGTGCCGCCGGCCACGCAGTAGCCGTGGATCTTGACCACGGTCGGTTTGTCGGCGTACATCAGCGAGGCGAAGCCGCGAACGAACCGGCTCATCATCTGGTAGTCGACCATCGGATCCCACGGCTGATCGGCACGATGGTTGGCCGCCTGCACCTTGCCGTCGAGCACGCTGCCCCGGTAGCCCTCGCCGCCCGCCGACGACGACCCTTCGGCGTAGGCACTCAGGTCGAAACCGGCGCAGAACCCCTCGCCGCGACCGGATACCAGAATCACGTGCACGTTCGGATCCAGGTCGGCCCGCTCCACCAGGGCCGACAGTTCCAGCGGGGTGTCGGCGGTGATCGCGTTGCCCTTCTCGGGGCGGTCGAAGGTGATCCGGGCGACGCGGTCGGTGACCTCGTAGGTCATCGTCCGCAGGTTGTCGTACTCAACCGGGGCGATGTGGTGCCGCATGAATTCGCCGGCCCCTCAGTCCTTCACCAAGGACCGCTCGAGGATCGGCCCCAGCTCCAGGCCGGCCGGCAGGGTGCCGAACGCGCCGCCCCACCGGCCGTCGAGGCGGGTCGCCAGGAACGCCTCGACCACCGCCGGGTGGCCGTGACGCACCAGCAGCGCACCCTGCAACGCCAGGCAGATGTCCTCGGCGATCTTGCGGGCCCGATACTGGGCGACCTGAAGATCGCCGCCCAGGTCGCCCAGTTGGGTCTTGAGGGCAGCGACGTGGGCGTCGAGTCGCACGTCTTGTCCGGCGCTGTCGGCCAGCTCGTCGAAGAGCACCGTCACCGAGTCGGGCTGGGTTGCCAAGGCCCGCAGCGTGTCCAGTGCGCTGACGTTGCCCGACCCCTCCCAGATGCCCATCAGCGGCGCCTCCCGGTACAGCCGCGGCATCAAAGTGTCCTCGATGTAGCCGTTGCCGCCCAGGCATTCCATCGCCTCGGCGGCGTGCGGCGTGGCACGCTTGCACACCCAGTACTTGGTGGCCGCCAGCCCGATCCGGCGCAGCAGGCCCTCCCGGTCGTCACCCTGGACCGCCTTGTCGGTGGCGCCGGCCATCCGCATGGTCACCATGGTGGCCGCTTCGGCCTCCACCGCCAGGTCGGCCAGCACGTTGCGCATCAGCGGCTGGTCGATCAGGTAGTCGCCGAACGCCTTTCGGTGCTGCGTGTGATAGATGGCGCGGGCCAGCCCCATCCGCATGCTGGTGGCGCTGCCCAGCGCGCAGTCCAGCCGGGTCAGGTTGACCATCTCGATGATGACCGAGACGCCGCGGCCCTCCTCGCCGACCAGCCACGCGGTGGCGCCGTCGTACTCGATTTCGCTGGAGGCGTTGGCGTGGTTGCCGAGCTTGTCCTTGAGCCGCTGCAGCCGCATCCGGTTGCGGGTGCCATCCGGCAGTACCCGCGGCAGGAAGAAGCAGCTCAGGCCGCCGGGTGCCTGGGCGAGCACCAGGAACACATCGCACATCGGCGCGGAGGTGAACCACTTGTGCCCGGTCAGCGTGTAGCTGCCGTCAGCGTTGGGCACCGCCTGGGTGGTGCCGGCGCGCACATCGGAGCCGCCCTGCTTTTCGGTCATCGACATGCCCGCGGTGAGGCCCGCCTTGTCGGCCGGCACCTTCAGCTCGGGGTCATAGACCCGACTGGTCAACAGCGGCTCGTAGGTCTTCGACAGTTCCTGGTTGTAGCGCAGCGCCGGGACGATCGCGTAGGTCATCGAGATCGGACACATGTGGCCGGGCTCTGCGGTCCATACCCCGGTCTGGGCGGCACGCACCACGTGGGCGCCCGGCCGCGGGTCGGCCCACGGCGCGGCGTGCAAGCCGTGCTCGATCGCGGTGCGCATCAACTCGTGGTAGGCGGGGTCGTATTCGACTTCGTCGATGCGGTTGCCGACCACATCGTGGGTATGCAGAACCGGGCGGTTGCGATCGGCGAGTTCGCCCCAGCGCTGCACTTGCCGGGAGCCGGAGAGGGCACCAAGGTCGGTGACTTCGTCGACGCCCCACTGGCCGCCCTCACGGATCAGCGCCTCGATGAGGGCCGGCGAGGAGGCCGGATTGTAGCCCCGTAAGGGCGGAACCTGGTTGGTTACGATGTGCGTATCGGCCATGACCGAGTATTACAGTTTTTCGACGTTTGCACAACGGATGTAATCCGACTTACGGTCGGCAAACAAACGGCGATCACGGCCCGAGGTCGGGAGGTTCCGGGCCGTGATCGCCGCGTCTATGGGGCGCCGGGCTAAGCGCTGCTCATCCCTGCCGCACCGCAGCCGCGCCGCCCAGCCATGGGGATCCTTCCAGCGAAAGAGATCGTGTAAGCCGCCCGTACTGACGGGGCCTAGCAAATTAATAGCACATTACCAACCGTTTGTCATAGTCCTTTAGGAAAATAAGTCAATACGGATGTATTTTCGGCTGGATTAGGGCGTTCGGTATCCTCGCCGCCGCGGTCAGCCGAGGCGTTCCCGCAGGAAGGCGATGTCGGCCTTGCGGCCCTCCTCGGCGGTCTCGCAGATGACCGGGGCGCCGGCGGCCTTGACGACGGCGACCAACAGCTCCGGATCGATCTGCCCGGTGCCGAAGTTGGCATGGCGGTCCCGACCCGACCCGGCGGCATCCTTGGAGTCGTTGCAGTGCACCAGATCGATGCGCCCGGTAATGGCCTTGATCCGCTCCACCGCATCGGGCAGGGACTCCCCGGCCGCCCAGGTGTGGCAGGTGTCCAGGCAAAACCCGACCCCGGTGTCGCCGATGTGATCCCACAGCCTGGCGATGGTGTCGAAGCGGCGGGCCATCGCGTGGTCCCCGCCGGCGGTGTTCTCCAAATAGACCGGAACGGTCGTCTCGAGCTGGTCGAGCGCCTTGCGCCAGCGGATGAACCCGGCCAGTGGATCATCGTCGTCGGCGGTGACGTGTCCGCCGTGGACGATCACCGCGGCCGCGCCGATGTCGGCGGCGGCGTCGCAGGTCTGCTGCAAGACCTTGCGCGAGGGGATGCGCACCCGGTTGTTCGGGGAGGCGACGTTGATCAGGTACGGCGCGTGCACGTAGATCGGCAACGCGGCCTCCCGCAGCTGTGCCGCGTCCTCACGCGGCTTGGGGGCCTTCCAGCTCTGCGGGTTGCCGAGGAAGATCTGCACCGTGTCGGCGCCGTCGGCCGCCGCAGCGGCCAACGGATCGGCCGGGCGCACATGGGAACCGATCAACACGGTGGTCAGCTTAGTTGCCAGGTGTGCACCGGCTGGTTGGTGTGCATCTGCGCGCAGTAACGCCGCAGCATCTCGGTGAGCGCCTCGGGCCGGCTCATCCCCTGCGCCTGCAGCGCCCGCACCGTCGCCACCTGCCAGGTGGCGCCGTTGCGCCCGGTGGCGACCCGGCCCTCGATGATGCCGAGGAAGCGGTCGGACACTTCGGCGGCCACCCCCCAGTCGTCGAGGCCCCGACGGGCCATCGGCAGCAGTTCGCGCCGGGTCAGCTCCGCTACGCTCACCTCCCCCAGCTCGGGCCAGTACAGCCGGGCGTCGATGCCGTGGCGGGCGGCCGCCCGGAAGTTGGCGTGGGCGGTGGCGAAGCTCATCTGGGACCACAGCGGCCGCCGCTGGTGCGCCAGGCCGCGCAGTAGGCCGTAGTAGAAGACCGCGTTGGCCAGCATGTCGGCGACCGTCGGACCGGACGGCAGCACCCGGTTCTCCACGCGCAGGTGCGGCCGTCCGTCGACGACGTCGTAGACCGGCCGATTCCACCGATAGACCGTCCCGTTGTGCAGGCGCAGCTCGGCGAGTTGTGGGGTGCGGCCCTGCGCCAGCTCGGCGACCGGATCCTCGTCGGACACCTCCGGCAGCAGCGACGGGAAGTAGCGCACGTTCTCCTCGAACAGGTCGAAGATCGAGGTGATCCACCGCTCGCCGAACCAAACTCGCGGCCGCACGCCCTGGTTCTTCAGTTCGTCGGAGCGGGTGTCGGTAGATTGGGCGAACAACTCGACCCGGGTCTCCGCCCACAGCCGGTGGCCGAAGACGTACGGGGAGTTGGCGCCCAACGCCAACTGCGGGCCGGCCAGCACCTGCGCCGCGTTCCAGTGGTCGGCGAACTGCGCGGGCGACACCTGCAGATGCAACTGCATGCTGGTGCACGCCGACTCCGGCGCGATCGTCGCCGCGTACAGACTCAGCGGCTCCGGCCCGTCGATCTCGATCGCGAGCTCCTCACCGCGGGCGGCGAAGATCGAATCGTTGAGTGCCGCATACCGGGCCGAGTCGCTCATCCAGCCCGTGGCCAGGTGCTCGGGCATCAGCGTGGGCAGGATGCCGATCATCACGATGCGTGCGCCGTCGGCGCGGGCCTTGGACTCGGCGGCGTTGAGGCTCGAGCGCACCTCGGCTTCCCACTCCAGTCCCGACTGCCCGCACAGCGGCCGCGGCGGGACGTTGAATTCGATGTTGTGGGCGCCCAGTTCGCGTTGATATGCCGGATCGTCGATCGTGGCGAGCACATCGGAGTTCGACATCGCCGGCCGATAGTCACCGTCGATCAGGTTGCCCTCGATCTCCATGCCGGTCAGCGGCTGCGCACAGTCGAAGTCGGACTGCGCCAGCATCGCCTCGAAGACGTCGAGGCACTGCTGGATCTTGCGCCGGTAGCGCTGACGTTGGCTGCGGCCGTGAGCGGTGTGGTTCACCTGGTCCCACATACCCGCGATGGGGGCCGAGCACGCCTGCGCCGGCCGCCGAGCGGCAATCTCACGACGCGACACGCCGCAAGTCCGTCGTACGATTGCCGCTCGAGCGGGGCGCACCAACGCGACACCAACGCGGCGCCGACGAGAAAAGCCCCGGGGGTGTACCCCGAGGCCCTTCTCGTCGTGGACTACCGGTAGTCGCTGTACCCGTAGTCGTCCAGCGGAACCGCGGCACCGGTGGCGGCGCCGAAGTCCGGGCTGTAGTACTGATCCTCGTAGGACGGGATCGTGTACGCGGCGGCCCGGGCCTCCTCGGTCGGCTGCACCGCGATGTTGCGGTAGCGGTTGATCCCGGTGCCGGCCGGGATCAGCTTGCCGATGATCACGTTCTCCTTCAGCCCCTGCAGTTTGTCGCTGCGGCAGTTGATCGCCGCATCGGTCAGCACGCGGGTGGTCTCCTGGAACGACGCCGCACTCAGCCACGAGTCCGTGGCCAGGCTCGCCTTGGTGATCCCCATCAGCACCGGACGGCCGGCCGCGGGCTCGCCGCCCTCGGCCACCACCCGACGGTTCTCGGTCTCGAACTCGGCCCGCTCGGTCAGCGAACCGGGCAGGAACTCCGTGGCGCCCGAGTCGATGATGGTCACCCGGCGCAGCATCTGCCGGACGATCACCTCGATGTGCTTGTCGTGGATCGACACGCCCTGAGCGCGGTAGACCTGCTGGACCTCCTTGACGAGGTGGATCTGCACCTCGCGGGGACCCTGCACGCGCAGCACCTCGTGCGGGTCGGCCGAGCCCTCCATGAGCTGCTGTCCGACCTCGACGTGGTCACCGTCGGCCAGCAACCGCTCGGAACCGTCCTCGTGCTTGAACACCCGCAGCCGCTGACGCTTGGGCAACTTGTCGTAGACCACTTCCTCGCCGCCGTCGTCCGGCACGATGGTGATCTTGTAGAACTTGTCGCCCTCCTCGAGTTGCACCCGTCCGGCGACGTCGGCGATCGGCGCCTTGCCGCGCGGAATCCGCGCCTCGAACAGCTCCTGCACCCGCGGCAGACCACCGGTGATGTCCTCACCGACACCACCCTGGTGGAAGGTGCGCATGGTCAGCTGGGTACCGGGCTCACCGATGGACTGCGCCGCGACGATGCCGACGGCCTCGCCGATGTCGACCAGCTTGCCGGTGGCCATCGACCGGCCGTAACAGGTCGCGCAGACGCCGGTTCCGGTGGCACAGGTCAGCACCGACCGCACCTTCACCTGCGAGATACCCGCACCCAACAGTGCCTCGATCGACGGGTCGCCGAGGTCGTGGCCGCGCTCGATAACGACATTGCCGTTGCCATCGACGGCGTCGACCGCCAACGTGCGGGCGTACGCCGAGGTCTCGATGAACGGGTCGCGGATCAGCGAACCGTCGGCAGCCACCTCGGCCAGTTCCACCAGGATGCCGCGCTCGGTGCCGCAGTCGTGCTCGCGCACGATCACGTCCTGCGAGACGTCCACCAGACGACGGGTCAGGTAGCCCGAGTCCGCGGTACGCAACGCGGTGTCCGCCAAACCCTTTCGGGCGCCGTGGGTGTTGATGAAGTACTCCAGCACCGTCAGGCCCTCACGGAACGAGGACTTGATCGGCCGCGGGATGAACTCACCCTTGGGGTTGGTCACCAGACCCTTCATGCCCGCCAGCGTCCGGGTCTGGGTGAAGTTACCCGTCGCACCGGAGTCGACGATGGTGATGATCGGGTTGTCGGCCGGGTAGTGGTCACGCAGCGCCTGACCCACCTCCTCGGTGGCTTCCTTCCAGATCTCCACCAGCGCCTCGTTGCGCTCGTCGTGGTTGAGAGCGCCACGCTGGAACTGCTTTTCGACCTTGTCGGCGCGCTCCTCGTAGGAGTCCAGGATCTCCTTCTTGCGCGGCGGCACCAACACGTCAGCCATCGACACCGTGACACCCGAACGGGTGGCCCAGTAGAAGCCGGCGTCCTTGAGCTTGTCCACGGTCTGGGCGACCACGATCATCGGGTAGCGCTCGGCCAGGTCGTTGATGATGACGGCCTGAACCTTCTTGTGCATCTGCTTGTTCACGAACGGGTAGCCCACGGGCAGCAGCTCGTTGAACATCACCCGACCCAGCGTGGTCTCGGTCATCCAGGCGTCACCCGGACGCCAGCCGTTCTCGCCGAACAGCTCGGTCTCCACCTCGGCGGGCGGCCGCAGCTGATCCAGCCGCACCTTGATCTTGGCGCGCACCGAGAGTGCACCGCGGTCGACGGCCATGATCGCCTCGGCGGGCGAGGAGTAGACGCCGCTCTCCGGACGGTCCTTGGCGGCCGGGGTGTATTCGCCTGTGTCACCTTCGATCTCGGTGGTCAGGAAGTACAGTCCGGTCACCATGTCCAGTCGCGGCATGGCCAGCGGACGACCCGAAGCCGGCGACAGGATGTTGTTGGACGACAGCATCAGGATCCGGGCCTCGGCCTGCGCCTCGGCGCTCAACGGCAGGTGCACCGCCATCTGGTCACCGTCGAAGTCGGCGTTGAAGGCCTCACACACCAGCGGGTGCAGCTGAATGGCCTTGCCCTCCACCAGCTGCGGCTCGAAGGCCTGGATGCCCAGGCGGTGCAGCGTGGGGGCGCGGTTGAGCAGCACCGGGTGCTCGGCGATGACCTCTTCGAGGACGTCCCACACCTGGGGGCGCTGCCGCTCCACCATCCGCTTGGCGCTCTTGATGTTCTGCGCGTGGTTGAGGTCGACCAGCCGCTTCATCACGAACGGCTTGAACAGCTCGAGTGCCATCAGCTTGGGCAGACCGCACTGGTGCAGCTTGAGCTGCGGACCCACGACAATAACGGAGCGACCGGAGTAATCCACACGCTTGCCGAGCAGGTTCTGCCGGAACCGGCCCTGCTTGCCCTTGAGCAGATCCGACAGCGACTTCAGCGGGCGGTTGCCCGGCCCGGTGACAGGCCGGCCGCGACGGCCGTTGTCGAACAGCGCGTCGACGGACTCCTGCAGCATCCGCTTCTCGTTGTTGACGATGATCTCGGGCGCGCCGAGGTCGATCAGCCGCTTCAACCGGTTGTTGCGGTTGATGACCCGACGGTACAGGTCGTTGAGGTCGGAAGTGGCGAACCGGCCACCGTCGAGCTGCACCATCGGGCGCAGCTCCGGCGGGATCACCGGAACCGCGTCGAGCACCATGCCCATCGGGGAGTTGCCCGACTGCTGGAACGCCGCGACCACCTTGAGCCGCTTGAGGGCACGAAGCTTCTTCTGCCCCTTGCCGTTCTTGATGGTGTCGCGCAGCGACTCGGCCTCGGCGTCGATGTCGAAGTTCTCGATCAGCTTCTGGATCGACTCCGCGCCCATCGCGCCGGTGAAGTACTCGCCGTAGCGGTCGACCAGCTCGCGGTAGACGGTCTCGTCGACGATCAGCTGCTTGGGAGCCAGCTTGACGAAGGTGTCCCAGATGTTGTCGAGCCGGTCCAGCTCACGCTGGGCACGGTCGCGCAGCTGACGCATCTCACGCTCGCCACCGTCGCGAACCTTGCGTCGCACATCGGCTTTCGCGCCTTCGGCCTCCAGCTCGGCCAGGTCGGCCTCCAGCTTCTGGGCACGGGCCTCCAGGTCGGCGTCCCGCTGGTCCTCGACACCCTTCTTCTCGACGACCATCTCGGCTTCCAGCGTCGACAGCTCGTTGTGGCGCATCTCGGTGTCGACGTCGGTGATGACGTAGGCCGCGAAGTAGATGATCTTCTCGAGGTCCTTGGGCGCCAGGTCCAGCAGGTAGCCCAACCGGGACGGCACGCCCTTGAAGTACCAGATGTGGGTAACCGGCGCGGCCAGTTCGATGTGGCCCATCCGCTCACGGCGCACCTTGGCACGGGTCACCTCGACGCCACAGCGCTCACAGATGATGCCCTTGAAGCGCACGCGCTTGTACTTGCCGCAGTAGCACTCCCAGTCGCGAGTCGGTCCGAAGATCTTCTCGCAGAACAGGCCGTCCTTCTCGGGCTTGAGCGTGCGGTAGTTGATGGTCTCCGGCTTCTTGACCTCGCCGTAGGACCATTGCCGGATGTCCTCCGCGGTCGCCAAGCCGATGCGGAGCTCATCGAAGAAGTTGACGTCGAGCACGTAACTCCCTTTCCCCTTGCGGGACTAGAAAATAATTAGGCCAAATCCTCAACTGAGGCGGATTCGTTGCGGGACAGGTTGATTCCCAGGTTGGCGGCTGCCCGCTCCAGGTCCTCGTCCTCGCCTTCGCGCAATTCGATCGCCGCGCCGTCCTTCGCCAGCACCTCGACGTTGAGGCACAGTGACTGCAGCTCTTTGAGCAGCACCTTGAACGACTCCGGGATACCCGGCTCGGGGATGTTCTCGCCCTTGACGATCGCCTCGTAGACCTTGACGCGACCGACGGTGTCGTCGGACTTGATCGTCAACAGTTCCTGCAGCGTGTACGCCGCGCCGTAGGCCTGCATGGCCCAGCACTCCATCTCACCGAAGCGCTGGCCACCGAACTGCGCCTTACCGCCCAGCGGCTGCTGGGTGATCATCGAGTACGGGCCGGTGGAGCGGGCGTGGATCTTGTCGTCCACCAGGTGGTGCAGCTTCATGATGTACATGTAGCCGACGGTCACCGGGTACGGGAACGGCTCACCGGAGCGGCCGTCGAACAGCGTCGCCTTGCCGTCGCCGTTGACCATGATCTCGCCGTCACGGTTGGCCAGCGTCGAGGAGAGCAGGCCCTGCAGCTCGTTCTCCTGGGCGCCGTCGAACACCGGGGTCGCGGTGCGGGTGTCCGGGTCGGCGGCGTACAGCTCCTCGGGGAGCTTCTCCGCCCAGTCGGGCACGCCGGCAGCAACATCGATGTTCCAGCCGGTCTTGGCGATCCAGCCCAGGTGGGTCTCCAGGATCTGACCGATGTTCATACGACGAGGCACACCGTGGGTGTTCAAGATGATGTCGACCGGCGTGCCGTCCGGCAGGAACGGCATGTCCTCGGCCGGCAGGATCTTGCCGATGACGCCCTTGTTGCCGTGCCGGCCGGCCAGCTTGTCACCGTCGGAGATCTTGCGCTTCTGCGCGACGTAGACGCGCACCAGCTCGTTGACCCCGGCGGGCAGCTCGTCGTCGTCCTCGCGGGAGAACACCCGGATGCCGATGACCTTGCCGGACTCGCCGTGCGGCACCTTCAGCGAGGTGTCGCGGACTTCGCGGGCCTTCTCACCGAAGATGGCACGCAGCAACCGCTCCTCGGGGGTCAGCTCGGTCTCACCCTTGGGAGTGACCTTGCCGACCAGGATGTCGCCATCGCGGACCTCGGCACCGATGCGCACGATGCCGCGCTCGTCGAGGTCTGCCAGCACCTCATCGGAGACGTTCGGGATGTCCCGGGTGATCTCCTCGGCGCCCAGCTTGGTGTCGCGGGCGTCGATCTCGTGCTCCTCGATGTGGATCGAGGTGAGCGTGTCCTCCTCGACCAGCCTGTTGGACAGGATGATCGCGTCCTCGTAGTTGTGGCCCTCCCACGGCATGATCGCCACGAGCAGGTTCTTGCCCAGGGCCATCTCGCCGTTGTCGGTGCATGGGCCGTCCGCGATCACCTGGCCGGCCTCGACACGCTGGCCGGCGTCGACGATCGGCCGCTGGTTGGCGCACGTGCCGTGGTTGGACCGGTTGAACTTGCGCATCCGGTAGGTCTGGCGGGTGCCGTCGTCGGCCATCACCGTGATGTAGTCGGCGGAGACCTCCTCGATGACACCGGCCTTGTCGGCGACGATCACGTCACCGGCGTCGATCGCGGCGCGCAGCTCCATACCGGTGCCCACCAGCGGCGCCTCGCTGCGCACCAGCGGAACCGCCTGACGCTGCATGTTGGCGCCCATCAGGGCACGGTTGGCGTCGTCGTGCTCCAGGAACGGGATCATGGCCGTGGCCACCGACACCATCTGGCGCGGCGAGACGTCCATGTAGTCGACCTCGGCCGACGACACGTACTCGACCTCGCCGCCCTTACGACGGACCAGCACGCGCTCCTCGGTGAAGCGACCGTCGCCCTCCAGCGGCGAGTTGGCCTGCGCCACGATGTAGCGGTCCTCCTCGTCGGCGGTCAGGTAGACGATCTCATCGGTGACCACACCGTCGACCACCTTGCGGTACGGGGTCTCGATGAAGCCGAACGGGTTGACCCGCGCGTAGGTCGCCAGCGACCCGATCAGACCGATGTTCGGGCCTTCCGGGGTCTCGATCGGGCACATCCGGCCGTAGTGGGACGGGTGCACGTCACGAACTTCCAGGCCGGCCCGCTCACGCGACAGACCACCGGGCCCCAGCGCCGACAGCCGGCGCTTGTGGGTCAGACCCGACAGCGGGTTGTTCTGGTCCATGAACTGCGAGAGCTGGCTGGTGCCGAAGAACTCCTTGATCGCGGCCACCACCGGGCGGATGTTGATCAGGGTCTGCGGCGTGATGGCCTCGACGTCCTGGGTGGTCATCCGCTCGCGGACCACGCGCTCCATACGCGACAGGCCGACCCGGATCTGGTTCTGGATCAGCTCTCCCACGGTGCGCAGCCGCCGGTTGCCGAAGTGGTCGATGTCGTCGACCTCGACGGGCACCTCGACGCCGCCCGGCACCGTCATGGTGCCGGACACCCCGTCCTGAGCTGCCTGGTGCAGCCGCACCAGGTACTCGATGGTGGCCACGATGTCCTCTTCGGTCAGCGTGGTCGGCGCCGTTCCGACGGCCGACGGCGCGGCCGGCAAGCCCAGCTTCTTGTTGATCTTGTAGCGACCCACCCGGGCCAGGTCGTAGCGCTTCTCCTTGAAGAACAGGTTCTCCAGCAGGGTCTGCGCGGACTCCCGGGTGGGCGGCTCGCCCGGACGCAGCTTGCGGTAGATGTCCAGCAGCGCCTCGTCGGTGTTGGCGGCGTTGTCCTTCTCCAGCGTCGACATCATGATCTCGGAGAAGCCGAACCGCTCCCGGATCGCCTCGCTGGTCCAGCCCAGCGCCTTGAGCAGCACGGTCACCGGCTGGCGGCGCTTGCGGTCGATCCGGACGCCGACCAGGTCCCGCTTGTCGACATCGAACTCCAGCCAGGCGCCCCGTCCCGGGATCACCTTGACCGAGTGCAGCGTCTTCTCGGTGGACTTGTCGATGTTGGCGTCGAAGTACACACCGGGCGAGCGCACCAGCTGGGAGACGACGACACGCTCGGTGCCGTTGATGATGAAGGTGCCCTTCTCGGTCATCATCGGGAAGTCGCCCATGAACACCGTCTGGCTCTTGATCTCACCGGTGTTGTTGTTGATGAACTCCGCGGTGACGAACAGCGGCGCCGCGAAGGTCATGTCCTTGTCGCGGCACTCCTCGACCGGGGCCTTGACGTCGTCGAACCGCGGGTCGGAGAACGACAGCGACATCGAGCCGGAGAAGTCCTCGATCGGCGACAACTCCTCGAGTACTTCCTCGAGGCCGCCCCTGGGCGCGGTGCCGGTCAGGTTCTCCATTTTCTCGCGCCACTCCGGCGCCCCGATCAGCCACTGGAACGAGTCGGTCTGCACGTCGAGCAGACCCGGAACCTCGAGCGGTTCACGCAGCTTGGCGAAGGAGATCCGGTTGGGAGCTCCGGGGACGGAGCTATTCGGAGAATATTGGGTGGTAGTACCTGAAGCGTTCTTCTTGCTCTGGCGGGAGACTGCCAAGATGCATCCTTCCAGCACCTAATGCGGCCAGCGGGTCCCGGTTCTCACCAGACCCCGTTCGCTGCGAATATCAACCGTTGGTTCGGCTGGCGGACGCTCTGTCCGGTCTCACGAACAGCCAAACCATGAGGTCACAAGCCTTAAACGAGCCGACCGACGCGACTCAAGGCTGGTACTGCGGGTTCGGGTGCGGGTAAGGGTGGGCAGGAGGAAGCCAGCGCAACGTCCAACAATAGCGCAGGCTCACGCAATCCTCAACTGCCGCGTCCCGGGGCCCTATCGGTGCTGGCTGGCCTCCGCCGGAGCCTCCACACAAACGCTGGGAACAGATTGGACCGTTTACGTCCGTCCGTCAAGAGCTGACACGGTGCGGGCCGGTGGCGAGGACTCAGCCCGGCGGAGACGGGATCGAGGCGGTCGGGGCGTCGTCGTCGGCCGGGAACTCGTGCACGGCGTACTTGTGGGTGCCCTCGAGATCATCCCGGATGGCGGCCTGCGCGCTGGGCGGCAGGGTGTGCAGGATCTCGCGCACCCGGGCTTGCCGGCGGCCCACGGCCTTGCGCTCGGGCATGCCCGGCGAGGCGGTCAGCTGCGGCGGCACCCCTTCGACCTCCTCGACACCGCCGTGGTGCTGGCCGGCGGCCAGCATGGCCTCCTCGGCCGCCGCGGTCGCCTGGTCCTTCTCCTCGGACATGCCGATGGGGCCGATGCGCCGGCCGTTGAGGAACTGGCGCACCACCGGCTCCTCGGAGGTCAGCAGCACCTCGCGGGGTCCGAACATCACCAGCTGCTTGCGGAACAGCATGCCGATGTTGTCCGGCACGGTGCGGGCGATGTTGATGTTGTGCGTGACGATCAGGATGGTGGCGTCGATCTGGGCGTTGATGTCGATCAGCAGCTGGCTCAGGTAGGCGGTGCGGACCGGGTCCAGACCGGAGTCGGGCTCGTCGCACAGGATGATCTGCGGGTCCAGCACCAGGGCGCGGGCCAGGCCGGCACGCTTGCGCATACCGCCGGAGATCTCACCCGGGAACTTGTAGCCGTCGTTGGGCATACCGACCAGCTCGAGCTTCTCCATGACGATGTCACGGATTTCCTTCTCGGACTTCTTGGTGTGCTCGCGCAGCGGGAAGGCGGTGTTGTCGTAGATGTTCATCGACCCGAACAGTGCGCCGTCCTGGAACAGCACTCCGAACAGCGTGCGGATCTCGTAGAGCTCCTTGGCCGAACACTGCAGGATGTCGGTGCCGTCGATGACGATCGAGCCGCGCTCGGGCCGCAACAGGCCGATCAGCGACTTCAGGAACACCGACTTGCCGGTACCGGACGGTCCCAGCAGGACGCTGACCTCTCCGGCGGGAATGGTCAGCGAGACGTCTTCCCAGATTCGTGCCGATCCGAAGGACTTCGTCAGATCCTGCACTTCGATGGCGACACCCATTGGTGGTCCTTCCGCAACGTCTGGTCGTAGCCACGTCTCCCCTGTGGCTTGGGCCACTGTAGCGCACCGGTGCGGCCCACATCGCCGGTCCGCCTCACTCCGCGGGCGTCCAATTACCGTGGAAACCCATCGGCACCCGCTGCGGCAAGTGCACGGTGGCCACCTGCTCACAGGTTGCGGCGTCCAGGATCAGTAATTGGCCCTCGTCAGCGCCGCGATGGTGGCCCATTCCGATCAGAATGCCGTCATCCTCGTCGCGACCGCCGGGGCGCGGCACGAACGACATCTCGCCGAGCACCAGCTCAGGGTCGAGCGGCGCGGTGATGCTCGAGCCGGTGGCGTAGTCCTGTTTGTAGAGCGTGGTCGACATCTCCGACTGGCCGCCGCCGACGAACCCGCCGTCGATCCCGACGGTGTAGCCGAAGCGGTGTTTGGCGCCCAGCAGCGCCTCGTTGATCCGGGGAAACTCCTGCGGGCGGTCGTCGCGGGCCTCGGTGCTCACCGCGCCGGTGTCCAGGTTGATCGTCCACCGGTGCAGGACGGGCGGGGCGTCACCGGGCCCGCGCCGGTCGGCGTCGAAGACCTTCGCGTAGCGCACCACGTCGAGCACCAACAGTTCCTGGCCGGTCGCCGAGACGTCGGAGTAGGCGTTGAGCGGGTGGAAGACGTAACACGGTTCGATGTCGAACCAGCGCACCGTCGGCTCCCCCTCGCGCGGCATCACCCCGATGCGCGCGGGATAGCCGGGGTTCCACCCGTACGGCAGCCCGGCCGGGGGCCGGCTGTCGCGGTTGACCATCGCGGTGAGGGGGCTCGGCATCCGGACCTTGCCCACCAGGCTGTTCAGCACCAAACGAGCCGGCGCGCTGAGCCAGCGGGGCAGGTTCATCGGCAACACCTGGATCGGGTCGAAGGTGACCGGCAGGTCGTAGACCACCACGTACTTCTCGGTCAGCGAGAAGTCGTGCATCATCGGCGCACCGGTCACCTCGATGTCGACGGTGCGACGAGCCCGCCCGGTGTTGTCGATCACGGAGTACTGGACGCGGTTGCCCCGGGCGAACGAGTACGACACGGCGTGCAGTTCGCCGGTGGCCGGATCGCGGTGCGGGTGCGCGGTGTAGCCGCCCGTCAGCGTGCCGTCAAAGTCGCAGGTGCCCACCGTGTCGAGCTCGTCGGTGAGTTCGTAGTTGGCGACGCCGCCTTCCACCAGCGCCAGTGTCTTGCCGGCATGGCCGAGCACGTTGGTGTTGGGCCCGACGGACTGCATCCCGGCCCGGACGTCGATCCGCGCCGGCAACGGTTCGCCCAGCGCGGCGCAGACCGCCGGGGTGCGCACCCAGCGGTTGCGGTACCAGTGGGCCCGGCCGTCGCCCAGCGCCACGCCGTGCACCATCGGGTCGCCGGTGAACCAGTGGTAGGTGGTCGGATCGACCTCGGCGACGGGATTGGGTCCGTTGCGCAGGTAGCGGCCGTCGAGGTAGTCGGGGATCTGCCCGGTGACCCGCAGGTCGGTGGCGGTGATTTCGGCGTCCACCGGCGCCAGAAAGCCTTCCAGGTACGGGTTCGCCGCGGGCACCGCCTCGCCGGTGGACTTGATGACCATGAACACTCCTATAACAATGTTATTTCAACGTTATAGCTACCGTACGTCAGCTGTGCGACGATGACAACCGTGACTTCGCAGCCCGATCACAGCGTGCGCGACGACCTGCTGAACGCCGCGCTGGGACTGCTCGACGAGCACGGGCCCGACGCGCTGCAGACCCGCAAGATCGCGGCCGCGGCAAGCACATCGACGATGGCGGTCTACACCCACTTCGGCGGCATGGCCCAACTGATCGCGGCGATCGCCGAGGAGGGGCTGCGCCGGTTCGACGCGGCGCTGAGTCTCCCGGAGACCGACGATCCAGTGGCGGACCTGCTGGCCACCGGCATCGCTTACCGGGAATTCGCGATCGGCCGCCCGCACCTCTACCGACTGATGTTCGGCAGCACCAGCGCACACGGCATCAACGCGCCGACGCAGAACATGCTGACGTTGGGCCTGGCCGAGATCGACGTCCACTTCCCCAGCTTCGCCCACCTGGTGCGCGGCGTACACCGTTCTATGCAGGCCGGCCGGATCGCGCTGGGCTCGAACGACGCAGACGCCGACGGCTCGGATGCTCACGTGGTGGCGATTGCGGCGCAGTTCTGGACGATGATGCACGGCTTCGTGATGCTGGAGCTGGCCGGGTTCTTCGGCGGGACGGGCGCGTCGGTGGCCGCGGCGGGACCGGTACTGCGGCCGATGGCCACCGGCCTGCTGGTCGCCCTCGGCGACACCCCCGAGCGGGTGGCGCAGTCACTGGCTGCGGTGACCGCCCGGCCCTGAACAGCCGAAACCCCCGGACCTCGCGGGTTCCGGGGGTTTGGGCTGTAGTACGAACTACTTGACGGTGACGGTGGCGCCGGCAGCCTCGAGCTTGGTCTTGGCCTCCTCGGCAGCCTCCTTGGCGACCTTCTCCAGCAGCGGCTTGGGAGCACCGTCGACCAGGTCCTTGGCCTCCTTGAGGCCCAGGCCGGACACGATCTCCCGGACCACCTTGATGACGCCGATCTTCTTGTCGCCGGCGGCCTCCAGGATGACGTCGAACTCGGACTGCTCCTCGGCGGCCTCGGCGGCAGCCGGGGCAGCGCCACCGGCAGCGGCGACGGCGACCGGAGCAGCAGCGGTGACCTCGAAGGTCTCCTCGAACTGCTTCACGAACTCCGACAGCTCCAGCAGGGTCATCTCTTTGAAGACGTCGAGCAGCTCTTCGGTGGACATTTTGGCCATGATTTCGGTCCTTTCTGATTCCGGTTAAGGAAGTCGGGGTTGGGGTTATGCCGGGTTATTCGGCAGCCTCGGCCGGAGCCTCGGCGGTGTCGGCGGAAGCCTCGGCGTCGGCCGGGGCCTCGGTCGCTGCGGGAGCCTCGGCAACCGGCGCCTCGGCGGCAGCGGGAGCGTCGGCCGGTTTCTTCTCCTGCAGCGCAGCGGCCAGGCGGGCCAGCTGCGAGGCCGGAGCGGCGAACAGGCCGGCCGCCTTGGACAGGTTGCCCTTCATGGCACCCGCCAGCTTGGCCAGCAGCACCTCGCGCGACTCCAGGTCGGCGATGCGCTCCACCTCGGCCACGGTCAGCGCGTGGCCGTCCATGTAGCCGCCCTTGATGACCAACGCCTTGTGGTCCTTGGCGAACTTCTTGATGGCCTTGGCGGCGTCGACCGGCTCGCCCCGGACGAACGCGATCGCCGTCGGGCCGACGAACAGCTCGTCGAGGCCCTCGATACCGGCCTCGGATGCAGCGCGCTTGACCAGTGTGTTCTTGGCCACCGTGTAGGTGGCCGAGCCGCCGAGGGAACGCCGCAGCTCCGCCAGGTTCGCAACGGTCAGACCGCGGTACTCGGTGATCACGGTGGCGGTCGAGTCGTTGAACTGCTCGACGATGTCCGCGACGGCGGCGGTCTTGTCAGCCCGCGCCATGCATACCTCCTCGGGGTCGCTGTAAGTGTCCGTGCGATCCGCCTCGGAAACCGCCCCGGAAACGACGAACGCCCCGGCGCAGGAAGCGGTCGGGGCGTCACAACTACGTGCCGGCGGGGCCGGTGCCTCGTCCTCCTGCGTGGGCCGCCGGGATGTTCCCGGACCTTCAACCGATTGCTCGGTGACCGACGGTCTTCGGTGGATCGGCACACACCATAGCGCGACCGGTGGCGATCAGCCAAAACGGCCCTCGCCGGTTACGTGCCCGCGACGACCACCACGACGAGCGCTGCCCCCAGCAGCGCCACCCGCACCCAGTGCAGCCGGTCCCAGCGCGCCGCCAGCGGGCGCGGCACCTCACCGGCGGCGATGCGGTTGTTGATCGGCACCAGCATCGTCACCGACAGCAGCGCGACGACCGCCATCAGGCCCGCCCCGGCACCGATCAGCCAACGCTGCGGGCCGGCGCCGAGGGCAGCGGCGATCACCAGCAGCGCCAGCGTGCCCAGGTACCAGAACGGCATCACCCGCCCCAGCAACCGAGCACTCGCGCTGCGAGCGGCCCGAAACGCCTCCTCGGGCAGGCGCCCGACGATCGGGTTGAAGAACGCCGCCACCGCGAACTCCGAGCCGGCCAGGGCACCTACCACCGCTACCGCAACGATTCCGATCATCATCGCATCGACTATGGGCGGTATGCTGACAAAAAACAAGGTACTGACAAATTAGTCACTATAGGAGCCGCTGGTGGCGGTATCGAAGAAAGAAATCGGCGAGTGCCCGATCGACGCCGCGCTGTCGGTCATCGACGGCCGCTGGAAGGGCACCATCCTGTGGCGACTGGCCGACGGGCCGATGCGCACCGCGGAATTGCGGCGCAGCATTCCGGGCATCACCGAGCGGATGCTCATCCGCCACCTGCACGAACTGGTGGACGACGGCATCATCGACCGCCACGACGCCGGCACGGTGCCGCCGTGTGTGCATTATTCGATCTCCGCCTACGGCGCGACGCTGGCCCCGGTGCTGCAGGCGCTCTGCGACTGGGGACGCAGGCACCTGGCTCGTTGATGCTGCACCCAGGGCGCACCGCACTCGCAGTTCGTCGCCCTAGGCTCAGCATCAACGCGGAGTAGCCAGCATCAACGCAGGGTGGCCAGCGCCGCCGCGCCCACCAGCCCGGCGTCGCCACCAAGTTCGGCGGGCACCACTCGCAGCCCGGTCAGAAAGTCCAGCCGGGCGTGCTCGGCCAGCGCGGCCCGCAGCGGATCGAACAGCAGCGCACCGGATTTCGCGACGCCGCCGCCGATCACCACCAGATTCAGATCGCACACGGCGGCCACCGAGGCGATCATCGCCGCCAGCGCATCGGCGCCGCGCCGGAATGCGCGCAGCGCCACCGGGTCACCGGCCTCGGCAGCGGCACCGAGCGCTTTGGCATCAGCGTCGGGACCCATCGGGCTCCACCCGTTGGTCAGCGCCCAGCGCACCATCGACGGCCCGGAGGAGATGGTCTCCACACAGCCGCGCCCGCCACACCGGCACGGTTGGCCGCCGGGGTCGACGACGACGTGCCCGACGTGCCCGGCGTTGCCGGTGCGGCCGTGAAACGGTGCGCCGTCGAGCACCAGACCGCCACCCACCCCGGTGGAGACCACCATGCCGAGCATCGACCGGGTGCCGCGCCCGGCGCCGTGCCGGTGTTCGCCCAGCGCCATGCAGACGCCGTCGCCGCCCAACACCACCGGTACTCCCGGCACCGCTTCGGCCACCCGGTCACGCAGGCCGAACCCCCGCCAACCGGGAATGTTGATCGGGCTGACCGTGCCGGCGTTGACGTCCACCGGTCCGGCCGAGCCGATCCCGACCGCGCCCACCCGCCCGCCGGCCTTCGCCAGGACGTCGTCGAGCAGCTCGGCCACCACCGCCCACACCACCTCGGCGTCCTGGTCGCCGCGGGTGGGCCGAACCGCGGTGTAGGTCAGGGCTCCGTCGGCGTCGACCAGGCCGGCGGCGATCTTGGTGCCGCCGACGTCGAGTGCCAGCACGGCGGCCATCAGTCGAGCCCGCTCGTGCCGGGCGCCAGCACCACCAGCCGCACCGCCGGTGAGTACACCAGCGCGCCCGCCCCGCCGACCCGTACCAGCGCCCACCACGTCCCGGGCGGTGCCCATACCGGCGGGCGCAGCGTGAACTCGACGTCAACGCTGCCGCGAGCCGGGACCACCGCACCCACCGCAGCCGGCCCCGACCATTCCCAGGTGCCCCACGGGCTGATCAGATGCGCCTCCACCGGCAGATCGGCGTGCGCGTCGGTGCCGACGGTGACACGCAGTCGCGCGGATTGCCCGGCGCTGACCTCGACCGCGCCGGGCCCGTCGATGGACAGCAGCCGGTCGGCGCCGGGATCGCCGACGCGCACCACCGCGATGTCCTCCACCGGCTGGCGCCAGGACGGCGGTACGTCACCGGTGAGGTCGAGGCGGGCGCGGATCGGGTAGAGCCCGGGCGGGGCGTCGGCCGGCACCGTCAGCCCTATCGGGACGCCGGTATACCCCCCGGCATCCACCTGCACCGGATGCCCGGCCCGCGCTGCCTTCCAGCCCGCCGGACACGCCAGCGTCACCGCACCGGCCAGTTCCGCATCGATGCTGTCGCTGGCCACGGTGAGGTCCAGGCTCAACTGCGCACCCGGGTCGGCGTCGAGCCGGTGTGGATGCAGCGCCGGGGTCACCGGCATGCCGCCCAGCGGCGCCGGCCCGCGGTTGTGCAGCCAGTAGCGGGCGTACAGCGGCTGGGCGGTCTCGGCCTCGGGCGCCAACGGGCCGGCGGCACCCAGGCGTTCGACGTCGAGCCGGGCGGTGACGGTGGCGATCTCGTAGCCGTGCAACCGCTGCGGGTCCGGGTGCTCGCGGGCCTGCTCCAGCAGGTCGGCGCGACCCAGCACGCTCACCGTCCCGACATCGCTGCGCAGTGTCACGGCGGCATCGGCGCCGCGCGTCTCCACCAGCCGCAGCGTGATGGTCCTGGGGTCGACGGGTTGTGCGCTGGCCCGTGCGGTCGGGTTGCCGGCGGCTTTGAGCGCGCCCAGGCCGACCGCGCCGGCGGAGTCGATGCGCAATAGCGAGCCTGTCGCCGGCAGCGCCCCGGAGCCCTCGGTCACCGGGACGGCCAGCAGCGGGTCGGCGAACTCCGCGCTGCGCGCCGGGATGCCGGCTTGGCGCCAGTCGCCGTCACCGGCCACCAGGGCGTAGTCGAAGGTGTGCGTCCAGTGCATCAGCTGGAAGGCGCTGCCGTCGGGTGCGGTCCGTCGCGGCTGGTCTTCCCAGGCCGCCGACGGCCAGCTGGTGCAGGATCGCAGCAGTGCGGTGTGCAGCGTGCCGGCGGTGTCGACGGCGAAGCTGGGCACGCCGCGGTTGATCAGCGCGACGGTGCGCGCCTCGAACGGCTCCAGGTCAGCGCGGGCGCTCTGTTCGACGCTGATCTCGTTGTCGGCCAGTTCCTCGGTGACCCGGGCGATCTCCGAGGCCAGTGCGGCCTCGTCACCGGCGGCGATCACCAGTACCGGCAGGGCACGCGGACCGGTCAGGTCGGCTCCGGGCACCCAGACCTCCGCGAGCGGTTTGGCCGCGGGCACCCAGACCCGGGCCCGGCCGTGCCGCTGCAGCTGGCGGTCCAGGTCGGCGGCGTAGGCCGGATCGGCGGCATCCAGCACCGTCCGGGTGAAGGCGTTGCAGTCCGGCCCACCGAGGCTGATCCGGATGTCGGGCAGGTTGGAGTCGACGTCGAGGTCGCCGTAGCGGGACCCGGCCGCCGAGCAGCTGGCGGTGACACCGGCGCGCACCAGCGCCACCAGCAGCTCCCGCGGTGCCGCACGGTCGTCCGGAGTGACGATCTCGGCCACCGAGACCGCCCTGCTGCCGTCACCAACACGGATGCGGACCGTCGCCGACAGCCCGAACCAGCGGTTGGCCGGGGTGTCGAGGGTCCGCGGGAACTGCGCGGTGTCCACCGAGCGTCCGGTGGGCTCGTGCAACAGCGCGAAGCCGCGGCCGATCACGGCGTCGGCCACCTCGGCGACCGGCATCGCACCGGGAACCGGGCACGGCCAGCGCAACCGCAGCAGGTGATCGGCGCCGGTGAACTCGTCGATGGTGGTGGAGCATTCCACCCGGTCCACGCCGTGCCACAGCGTCAGGGTCTGGGTGTAGGCCAGCACATCCCGGATCCGCCCCGAGACGACCAGCCGCTCCCCCAGCGGGCCGCGGTAGGCCTGCACGGTGACGGCGGTGGCCACCGCCGAGGTGAACAGGTTGCCGCTGGGCACCAGATGCCACGGCCCCTCACCGGATTGCGGGTGTTTGGGGTATTCGTCGTAGACGGCCAGCTGGTTGCCCAGCCCGCCTTCGATGATCATTTCGCGCCCGTCGCAGCGCCACGAGGTGATGCCGCCGCCGCGGCCGGGGTCGGCGGTCAGCCGGTGGTGCTCGTTGGAGATCCGGGTGCCGGGCATCGGGGCCCAGCCCTGCGGGCCCGCGTCGGGGATCAGCCGGTAGGCCTGCCAGCCCAGCGACGGCACGTCGCGAGCCAGCCAGCTCACGGATCGGCCGCCGTGCTCGACGTGGGCGGGCAGTTCGGTGCCGTCGGAATCGAATACCCGCACACCGGCCGCCGGCGGCGGGTCCAGGCGCACGGTGACCACGTCGGTGCGGTCGGCAGCCACCGGGTTCCACACCACCGTGGTCTGGCCGGCCCCGGAACCGGCGTCGACCAAGCCCGATAGCATCGCCAGCGCGGCGTCGCGGGCATCGGCACCCAACTGCCAGGCGTCGCGCCAGCCGGTCAGCAGATCCAGGTACACCTGGTCGGCCTCCGACCCGGTGATCGCGTCGTGGTGGGCGCCGTAACACAGCTGCGCCCACGCCTTGGCCAGCGCCGCCTCCGGGTAGCCGGCCCCGGTCAGTGCCGAGGCGAACACCCCGAAGGTTTCGGCGGACAGCAGCGCCCGCTCGGCCGCCCGGTTGGCCTGCTTGGTGTCGATGTAGGAGACGTGGCAGCCGGTGTAGATCGGGTTCATGTCGCGGGTCTGCGGGGATGGGCTCTCGCCGCGCTCGGCCAGTTCGGCGCTTACCGCGGCGAAGAATTCGCGCGGCAGCCCGCAGACGAACTTCGGCCAGGTGTAGCGGGCGTTCCAGTCCCGGTGGATCTGCACCACCCAGCGGTTGGGCGGGGTGAAGTCGGTCCCCACCGGCAGCAGCACGTTGCGGGTGGCGGCAACCTTCTTCATCTCGAGGAACAGCTGGTACACCTCGTCCTCGGCGTCGGCCAGCGTCTCCCGAGCGTCCATCCACCAGCCCGCGGCGTAATGGGCGGGCATGTAGTGGGTCAGCAGGCCGCGTCCGGACGGTGAGATCCATTCGAACTCGGAGGCGAACTGCATCCGGCTCGGATCCCCGCCGCCAGCCATCGGCCCCCACTGGTGAAACGGCCCGCGCGCCCACGCACTGGAGGTCAGCCCGGTGTCGGCGACCATCCCGGGGAACTGCGGGTCGTGGCCGAACACGTCGAGCTGCCAGGCCGTAGCGGGATCGGCTCCCATGATGTCGCGCTGAAAACCCATCCCGGCCACCAGGTTCCGGATCGTCGTCTCGGCGTCGGTGAGGTTGGTCGAGGGCTCGTTGTAGGTGCCGCCCATCACCTCGACACGGCCCTGGGCCAGCAGCCGGCGCAGTTCGGCGCGGTCGGCCGGGTGGGTGTCCCAGTACGGCTTGAGGTAGTCGACCTCGGCCATGACGAACTTGTACTCGGGGTGCTCGCTTGCCCAGTCCAGGTGGTCGCGCACCAGGTTGATGCCGTTGGTCTGGCGGCACGCGCCCAGCGGATGCTCGGTCCACGCGCTGGTGTAGTTGGCCTGGGTGTTCCACCACACCGGGTCGTAGTGGAAGTGCCCGACCATGAACATCGTCCAGCCCGGCTCGGCCACGGTGAAGGTGAAACCGGTGCCGTTGGCCCGCGCGGCGCGCTGCCGGCCCGGCACCGGGTCTGCGACGGTCACCGGCACCTCGACGACGCCGCTGCCCGGCTCGGCGACGGCTTCCCCTACTAGGCCGTCACCGTCCACCCGCACCGGTGTCGGCGCGGTGGCACCGGTGTACTCGACCCGGACCAGCTGCACGGGGGCGTCGACCGGCCCGACGAACTTCTCGGTCGATTCGACGTCGAGGATCCGCATTCCCCAAACGTACGGATGCGCTGCCCACCGAGCGGAGTCTTTCGGCGACCGCTTGTTCTGGAGTGCACGCGTGGGAATTGTCCGACCCGGCTGGCAGGCTCGGATCATGCCCGTTTCACGTGACCTGTTGGCCGACCAGCTCGACTGGCACTGGCAGAACCAGCTGCGCCCGCGGCTGGACGGCCTCACCGATGACGAGTACCTGTGGGAGGCGGTGACCGGCTGCTGGTCCGTTCGCCGCGACGGCATCGACTTTGCGTTGCCGCCGCCCGAGCCGGCGCCGTTCACCACCATCGCCTGGCGGATGGCGCACGTCATCGTCGGCGTGTTCGCCATGCGCAACCATCACCACTTCGGCGGGCCGCCGGCCGATTACCAGAGCTGGCCTTATGCCCTCGATGCCGCCACCGCGCTGCGCCAGCTCGACGACGCCTACGCGGGCTGGCTCGCCGGGGTACGTGGCCTCGATGAGTCCGCGTTGGACCGGCCCATCGGCGCCGCGGAGGGGCCGTGGGCCGACCGCACCATGGCGGAGCTGGTCTTGCACATCAACCGCGAAGTCATCCATCACGGCGCCGAAATCGCGTGCCTGCGCGACCTGTACGCGCACCGACTCGATCGAAAGGACTAGACCATGCCCGGGCTTGCACCACCGGTGACCGACGAACGCGACGCCCTGCGCCAATTCGTGGCCTATCACCAAAGCGCCTACTTCGCGGTGGCCTACGGCCTCACCGATGAGCAGGCCCGTGCCACCCCGACCGCCAGTTCCCTGTCGATCGGCGCGTTGATCAAGCACGCCACCGGGATGCAACGCAGCTGGATGTCCCGCGTCGCCGCCGCGCCGGCCGCACCGGCCGCGGACAGCCGACCGGGCGAGCAGAGGGCCCGCGAATACCAGGACCAGTACGTACTGCGCCAGGACGAAAGCCTGGCCGGGGCACTGGAGGCGTTCGCGGCGCAAAACGCCGAGACGCTGCGCCTGTTGGAGTCCGCCGACCTCGACGCCGCGGTGCCGGTGCCGCGCGACGCACCGTGGTTCCCCGCCGACGTCGACGCGTGGACGGTGCGCTGGGTGTTCCACCACGTGATCAACGAGCTGGCGCGGCACGCCGGGCACGCCGACATCATCCGGGAAAGCATCGACGATGCCACCATGTACGAACTGATCGCCGGGTTCGAGGGCTGGGAACCGACCGCATGGCTGACCCCCTGGCGACCAGGCGCCACGGCGTAGCACGGTGCGCTGGCGGAGAACTTCCGCCGGTGATTTGGCAGACTGCAGCAATGAGTTCGACCCCACCCCGCCAGGTGGCCCGGCTGGACCGGGTGCCACTGCCGGTCGAGGCCGCCCGCATCGGCGCCACCGGGTGGCAGCTCACCCGCGCCGCCACCCGGGTCTTCACCCGGCTGCTCGAGCCGGGCCCCATCCAGCAGAAGGTGATCCGGGAACTGCCGCAGACCTTCGCCGACCTGGGACCCACCTACGTCAAGTTCGGCCAGATCATCGCCTCGAGCCCCGGGGCGTTCGGCGAGCCGCTGTCGCGCGAATTCCGCGGCCTGCTGGACTCGGTTCCCCCGGCCGACCCGGCAGCGGTGCACAAGCTGCTTGTCGAAGAACTGGGCGCCGAACCGCAGCAGCTGTTCGCGAAGTTCGACGAGACCCCGATCGCGTCGGCGTCCATCGCCCAGGTCCACTTCGCCACACTGCACAGCGGCGAGGACGTCGTCGTCAAGATCCAGCGCCCGGGCATCCGCCGCCGGGTGGCCGCCGACCTGCAGATCCTCAAACGGTTCGCGCAACTCGTCGAGCTGGCCAAGCTGGGCCGCCGACTGTCGGCGCAGGACGTCGTCGCCGACTTCTCCGACAACCTCGCCGAGGAGCTGGACTTCCGCATCGAGGCGCAGTCCATGCAGACCTGGGTGTCGCACCTGCACGCCTCACCGCTGGGCCGCAACATCAAGGTGCCCGACGTGCACTGGGACTTCACCAGCGAGCGGGTGCTCACCATGGAGCGGGTCTCCGGCGTGCGCATCGACGACGCCCCGGCCATCCGCAAGGCCGGCTTCGACGGCGTGGAGTTGGTCAAGGCGCTGCTGTTCTCCACCTTCGAGGGCGGGCTGCGACACGGCCTGTTCCACGGTGACCTGCACGCCGGCAACCTGCTCGTCGACGACCAGGGGCGCGTGGTATTCCTGGACTTCGGGATCATGGGCCGCATCGACCCGCGCACCCGGTGGCTGCTGCGCGAACTGGTGTATGCGCTGCTGGTCAAAAAGGACCACGCCGCGGCCGGCAAGATCGTGGTGCTGATGGGCGCGGTCGGCACGATGAAGCCCGAGGCGCAGGCCGCCAAGGATCTGGAGGCGTTCTCCACCCCGTTGACCATGAAGACCCTCGGCGACCTGTCTTACGCCGAGATCGGCCGGCAACTCGGCGCGCTGGCCGACGCCTACGACGTCAAGCTGCCACGCGAGCTGGTGTTGATCGGCAAGCAGTTCCTCTATGTGGAGCGCTACATGAAGCTGCTGGCGCCGCGCTGGCAGATGATGTCCGATCCACAACTGACCGGCTACTTCGCCAACTTCATGGTCGACGTCAGCCGTGAACACAACGAAGCACCGGAGGTGTAGCCGTGGAGGTGCGCAGCGGCACCGCTCGCTCCGGCGAACTGGAGATCTTCTACGAGGACATGGGCAGCCCGGACGACCCGCCGGTGCTGCTGGTGATGGGCCTGGGGGCGCAGCTGCTGCTGTGGCGCACCGGCTTCTGCGAGAAGCTGGTAGCCCAGGGGCTGCGGGTGATCCGCTACGACAACCGGGATGTGGGTCTTTCCAGCAAGTTGGGCCGCAAGCATGCCCGCGGCGCACTGGTGCCCCGGATGGCGCGATTCTGGCTGGGCAAGCCCGGCTCAGCGGTCTACACCCTGGAGGACATGGCCGACGACGCCGCCGCGCTGCTGGATCACCTGGGCATCGACAGGGCTCACGTGGTCGGCGCCTCGATGGGCGGAATGATCGCCCAGGTGTTCGCGGCCCGGTTCGCCGAGCGGACCCGGTCGCTGGGCGTGATCTTCTCCAGCAACAACCGCCGGTTCCTGCCCCCGCCGGCGCCGCGCGCGTTGCTGGCGCTGCTGTCCGGGCCACCGCCGGACTCGCCGCGGGAGGTGATCATCGACAACGCGGTGCGGGCCAGCCGGATCATCGGCAGCCCCGGCTACCCGACCCCGGAGGAGCAGTTGCGGGCCAATGTCATCGAGGCCTACGAACGCAGCTACTACCCGTGGGGCATCGCCCGCCAGTTCGGCGCCATTCTGGCCAGCGGGAGCCTGGCCGCCTACAACCAACTGATCACCGCGCCGACGGTGGTCATCCACGGCCTGGCCGACAAGTTGATGCGGCCATCGGGCGGGCGGGCGATCGCCGATGCCATCGACCGGGCCCGGCTGGTGCTGTTCGAAGGCATGGGACATGACCTTCCCGAGGAGCTGTGGGATCCGGTGATCACCGAGTTGACCACCACGTTTGCCGCCGGCCACTAGCTAATTGTTGTCCGGCTAACACCAGACGGTACGATGTCGGGGCCTCCTCCTATCCCCCAGAAGATCGTGAGTAAACCGAACCATGCCGAAATTGGAACCCAAGTACGAAGAACTGCAGTCGATCTACGACATCTCCAATGAGTTCTTCGAGTTGTTCCTGGGCCCGACCATGGGCTACACCTGCGGGTACTACGAACGTGCCGACACCACCCGCGACGAGGCCCAGATCGCCAAGTTCGACCTGGCGTTGGGCAAACTGGATCTGCGTCCGGGCATGACATTGCTCGACGTCGGCTGCGGCTGGGGGGGCGGCATGCAGCGGGCGTTGGAGAAGTTCGACGTCAACGTCATCGGGCTCACGCTGTCGGAGGAGCAGCGCGAGTACGCCATCAAGAAACTGTCGCAGGCGGAGACCAACCGCGACTTCGAGGTGCGGCTGCAGGGGTGGGAGGAGTTCACCGACAAGGTGGACCGGATCGTGTCGATCGGCTCATTCGAGCACTACGGCCGCAAGCGCTGGCCGGACTTCTTCGAGATCACCTACAACGCGCTGCCCGACGGCGGCCGGATGCTGCTGCACACCATCACCGCCATCAGCGGCCAGGACGAAGCGCAGCGCAAGGGCATCCCGCTGACCATGGACCTGGCCAAGTTCACCTTGTTCATCATGAAGGAGATCTTCCCGGGCGGTCAGCTGCCGTCGGCGGAGATGCCGCGGCTCTACGCCGCCGAGGCCGGGTTCCGTTGCACCCGCGACGACGAGATCGGGCCCAACTACGCGCCGACCCTTCGCGACTGGGCCGAGGCGTTGGCCGCCCGCAAGGAAGAGGCCTTGGCCCTGCAGGGCCAGGAGGTCTACGACCGCTACGAAAAGTACCTCAACGGCTGCATCAAGCTGTTCCGCGAGGGCTACAACAGCGTCCACCAGTACACGCTGGAGAAATAGCGGGGGATCCGCCTGCCGTGGGGGCTACGGCTTGGCTACATTTCACGTCAACCGATTCACCCTCAACCCGCTAAGCTGCAACAGTTGACCGGCACGGACCAGACGGCAACCGCCAGGTCCGGTCACGACGGGTTACATCAGGAAGGCAACCAGTCACAAATGGTGGACAAACAGATGGTGGACAAGGCCAAACGCGCCGCGGGGATGCGTCCGAAGTTCGAGAACATCCAGGCCCACTACGACCTGTCCGACGACTTCTTCGCGCTATTCCAGGACCCGAGCCGGACCTACAGCTGCGCGTACTTCGAGCCGCCGGGCATCTCGTTGGAGGAGGCGCAGGTCGCCAAGGTCGACCTGAACCTGGACAAGCTGAACCTGCGGCCCGGGATGACGCTGCTCGACATCGGCTGCGGCTGGGGCGGGACCATGAAGCGCGCCGTCGAGAAGTACGACGTCAACGTGATCGGGCTGACGCTGAGCAAAAACCAGCACGTCTACTCCCAGCGCCTGCTCGACGAGATCGACACCGAGCGTTCCCGCCGGGTGCTGCTGCAGGGCTGGGAGGAGTTCAACGAGCCGGTGGATCGGATCGTCTCGATCGAGGCGTTCGAGCATTTCGGCTTCGAGAACTATGACGACTTCTTCAAGAATTGTTTCGAGATCATGCCGGCCGACGGCCGGATGGCCATCCAGAGCAGTGTCAGCTTCCATCCGTATGACCTCAACGCGCGCGGCAAGAAGCTGACGTTCGAGACGGCCCGGTTCATCAAGTTCATCCTCACCGAGATCTTCCCGGGCGGGCGGCTGCCCACCACCGACATGATGGTGGAGCACGGCGAGAAGGCCGGTTTCACTGTGCCCGAAGCGCTTTCACTCCGGTCGCACTACATCAAGACCCTGCGGATCTGGGGTGACGCGCTGGAGGCGCACCACGACGAAGCGGTCGCGATCCAGTCCGAAGAGGTCTACCAGCGCTACATGAAGTATCTGCGTGGCTGCGAGTACTACTTCACCGACGAGGCCCTGGACGTCAGCCTGGTCAGCTACGTCAAGCAAGCGGCCTGAGCCAGATCACGTAGAAAAGCCCCCGTCACGCGCAAGCGGGCGGGGGCTTTTCCAGTGCGTGCCTACTCAGCCGTGAAGTTGCGGGTGACGGCCGGGTCCACCGGAATGCCGGGGCCGGTCGTCGTCGAGATCACGATCTTCTTGAGGTAACGGCCCTTCGACGACGACGGCTTGAGCCGCAGCACCTCATCGAGGGCGGCGCCGTAGTTCTCCGCCAGCTTGGACTCGTCAAACGAGGCCTTGCCGATGACGAAGTGCAGGTTGGCCTGCTTGTCCACCCGGAAGTTGATCTTGCCGCCCTTGATGTCGGAGACGGCCTTGGCGACGTCGGGGGTGACGGTGCCGGTCTTGGGGTTGGGCATCAGGCCGCGCGGGCCCAGCACGCGGGCGATGCGACCGACCTTGGCCATCTGGTCGGGGGTGGCGATCGCGGCGTCGAAGTCGAGGAAACCACCCTGGATCTTCTCGATCAGGTCGTCGCTACCGACCACGTCGGCGCCGGCGGCGGTGGCCTGCTCGGCCTTCTCGCCGACCGCGAACACCGCGACCCGGGCGGTCTTACCGGTGCCGTGCGGCAGGTTCACGGTGCCGCGGACCATCTGGTCGGCCTTACGCGGGTCCACGCCGAGCCGGATGGCCACCTCGACGGTGGCGTCCTGCTTGGTCGACGACGTCTCCTTGGCCAGCTTGGCGGCCTGCAACGGGGTGTAGAGGTTGTCGCGGTCCACCTTCTCGGCGGCGGCGCGGTAGACCTTGCTGTTCTTGCTCATCGGTTATCCAATCTCGTGGTTGGTTGTGGTTTGCGGGCCGAAGCTGGCCCTCCCACGTACTTGTTTCTCGCCGAATGCTCCCTCGCATTCCCTCGCTGGGGCTCGTTCCTCGCCCCGCTCGGTCGTGCTCGGTCGATTCGTCGAGGGGTACTACTCGACGGTGATGCCCATGGAGCGGGCGGTGCCGGCGATGATCTTGGCTCCGGCCTCGACGTCGTTGGCGTTGAGGTCGGCCTTCTTGGTCTCGGCGATCTCGCGGACCTGGTCCCAGCTCACCTTGGCGACCTTCGTTTTGTGCGGCTCGGCCGAACCCTTGGCGATGCCGGCAGCCTTGAGCAGCAACCGGGCGGCCGGCGGGGTCTTGAGCGCGAAGGTGAAGCTGCGGTCCTCGTAGACGGTGATCTCCACCGGGACGACGTTGCCGCGCTGGTTCTCCGTGGCGGCGTTGTACGCCTTGCAGAACTCCATGATGTTGACGCCGTGCTGACCGAGCGCGGGTCCCACCGGCGGCGCGGGATTGGCCTGGCCGGCTTCGATCTGCAGCTTGATCAGACCGACGACCTTCTTCTTCGGGGCCATGAGTGTTGGTGTTCCTTTCGCTACTACTTAGATCTTGGAGACCTGGTTGAAGGTCAGTTCCACAGGTGTCTCGCGACCGAAGATGGACACCAGCACCTTGAGCTTCTGCTGCTCGGCGTTGACCTCGGAAATCGAGGCGGGCAGCGTCGCGAACGGGCCGTCCATGACGGTGACCGACTCGCCGACCTCGTAGTCGACCTCGATGACCGGCCGCTCCAGACCGCCGTCGTGCGTGGTCGCCGTGGCCGCCGCGGCGCCGCGCCCCTGCTTCTTGGCCGCGCCCTGCGGCAGCAGGAACTTGACCACGTCGTCCAGCGGCAGCGAGGTCGGGCGCGACGTGGCGCCGACGAACCCGGTGACACCCGGGGTGTTGCGCACCGCCGACCAGGAGTCGTCGGTCAGGTCCATCCGTACCAGGATGTAGCCCGGCAGCACCTTGCGGTTGACCTGCTTGCGCTGGCCGTTCTTGATCTCGGTGACCTCTTCGGTGGGCACCTCCACCTGGAAGATGTAGTCGCCGACGTCGAGGTTCTGCACGCGGGTCTCGAGGTTGGCCTTCACCTTGTTCTCGTAGCCGGCGTAGGAGTGGATGACGTACCAGTCGCCCGGCTTGGTGCGCAGCTCCGCCTTCAGGGCCGCCGCGGGGTCGAGCTCCTCCGCCGGCTCGGCTTCGGCCGGCTCGGCTTCGGCCGGCTCGGCGCCCTCCGCGGTCTCAGCGGCGTCAGCAGCCGCAACGGTCTCTTCAGCCGGGGCCTCGGCAGGCGCCTCGGTCGTCTCCGCCACGTCGACCGGCTCGCCCGCGGGCGTATCGCCGTCGAAGGTAGTCACGGTTGTCAGTCCTTCCCTAATTACTTCACTCGCCGAACACCAGCAGGATCAGCTTGGCGAATCCGTAGTCCGCCCCGGCGACCAGAGCCACCATGAAGACCAGGAACGCCAGCACCACCGCGGTGTAGGTGACCATCTGCTTGCGGTTCGGCCAGATCACCTTGCGAAGCTCGCCGACGACCTGCTTGAGATAGTTCAAAACGAAAACGAACGGATTGCGCGACGGCCCGTCCGCCTTCTTCTTGGCCTTCTTGGCCTTCTTGACGCCGGTGTCGTCCGTGCCCAGCTCCGTCGCCGTCGACTCCGGCTCGGCGGCGTCGCCATCGGCGGCCCCACGGCGCCGGGAGCGCTTACCGGTGGGCCGCAGCGGCACGCCGACCTGCATGCTCGCCACGGCCGTGCGACCGCGGCCGGTGGAGTCGGCCTCGCTGTCGCCGCCGGCTGCGGCGTCGGGACGGTCGAGCTCGTCGGTCACCGCATGCTCCTTCGTTCTTCTCGCTTACGTATTGCCGTACCGTGCCCGGCAGTGTCCAGTGTCCACTGTCCACCATGGCACGTCAGCAGGGGCGACAGGACTTGAACCTGCAACCTGCGGTTTTGGAGACCGCTGCTCTGCCAGTTGAGCTACGCCCCTTCGCGGTTGGCAGGCCAACCTGCGCGTTCCGAGCTTCACCTGTGCACCGTGTCCGGCCCACACAATTCGCGCGCTCCCCGTTCGCTCACGGAAAGCGCGCTAGTGCTGGGAAAACCCCGAGATTCGAGTGTACCTCGCCGCCCGGGTCAGTTACTAATCAGGCTGTTCGGCGAGGCTCACCGGAGTCGGCCCGAAGGGACGGCGGAGGTGAGCCGAAGCCGGGACAGCCGCAACTAATCAGGCCGTTCGGACGACCTGACCGGATTCGGCGTCCCACTTCAGGCTGACCGAATCGTCGCCCTCATGGCCCATCATCGTGGTGAACGCCTCCAACACGACGTCGCCGTCGGGGTCGGTCAAGATGTTGCGGGTGGTGACGATGTCAGCGCCGAAGCGTTCGTTGACCGACGCGATCTCCATCCGGGCGTAGAGGACGTCGCCGGCCTTGATCGGCCGGTGGAAGGTGAACCCCTGGTCGACCTGCACCATCTGCATGGTGGTGTAGCCGGTGTCGACGTTGCGGAAGAAGTCCGACTGCACCAGCTTGGCCAGGATCGCCACATAGGTCAGCGGCGCCAGCAGCGCGTCGTAGCCCAGTTCGGCCGCCGCCTTCTCGTCGTAGCAGGCGGGGTCCTCGGCCTTGATCGCGTTGGCGAACTCGCGGATCTTCTCGCGGCCCACCACGAACGGCTCGGGGTAGCGCCAGATCAGCCCTCGGATGTCGGTTTTAATCGCCATCGTTTTCCCCTAGGCGAGCTTCGCCGAGGCGACCGCCCGTCCGAAGATCTTCTTGTCCGCGTTGGTGCTGGCAGTGGCGGTCAGCGCGACCGTCACCGACTTCGTTTCGGGGTCGACCGACTTCACCCGGCCGCTGAAGGTGATCTCGGCGCCCTTGCCGTCGTTGGGCACCGGCACCACGGAGGTGAAGCGGACGTTGTACTCGGTCACCGCGCCCGGGTCACCCACCCAGGCGGTGACGTAGCCGCCGCCGAGACCCATGGTCAGCATGCCGTGGGCGATCGCGGTGTCCAGGCCGACCTGCTGGGCGATCTCGTCGTCCCAGTGGATCGGGTTCAGGTCGCCGGATACGCCGGCGTAGTTCACCAGGTCCTGCCGGGTGAGCGGGATGACCCGTTCCGGCAGCTGATCGCCGACCTTGACCGAACTGAACTCACGCAACGCCATCGGTGAAACCCTTTTCTCCCTCGCCGGCGCGGCCCGCCAGCGTCGTGTATGTCTCCTGCACGGTCTCACCGGCAGCGTTGGTGACCACCTGCCTGGTCATGATGATGTCGGTGCCGTGTGCGCGGCGAACCGATTCGACCGAGACGTCGCAGTAGAGCCGATCGCCTTCCTTGATCGGCTGGTGAAACTCCAGCTTCTGGTCGACCTGGACGATCTGGGCGTCATCGACGGCGACACCGACGTGCTCGAAGAACGACGAGATCGCCTTGTGCCCGAACACCGAGATGTAGGTCAGCGGGGCTACCAGGCCCTCGTAGCCGAGGCCCGCGGCCGCCCGCAGGTCGAAACTGGCCGGGTCCACGGCCTTGACCGCGCGAGCGTATTCACGGATCTTCTCCCGCTCCACCTCGTAGTGGTCGGGGTAGCGGTAGTGCGCCCCGGCGAGGCGCTCGGCCAACGACACGGTTCGCGCTACCTAGCGTGATTCGCGGTGAGACTGGTGCTTGCCGCAGTTGGGGCAGAACTTCTTCAGCTCCAGCCGGTCGGGGTCGTTGCGGCGGTTCTTCTTGGTGATGTAGTTGCGGTGCTTGCACACCTCACAGGCCAAGGTGATCTTCGGCCGCACATCGGTGCTGGAGGCCACGTCAGCTGCCCTCTTTCGTCTGTTGTTGCGCTGGTTGTCGTTGTAGCGATGGCCGGACTTGAACCGGCGACCTAACGATTATGAGTCGTTCGCTCTAACCAACTGAGCTACATCGCCGCGGGTAATACACCTGCCAGCAGGCCCGGCGTCCACCGAGCCCCCTAACGGAATCGAACCGTTGACCTTTTCCTTACCATGGAAACGCTCTGCCGACTGAGCTAAGGGGGCCTCGCCCACGGCGGCGTTGCGGCGCCGTAAGCCTGTAGAAGGTTACAACCTCGGCCATGAGGTCACCAAACCGCAGTGGCCGGTAGCCCCTGCGCCCGGCTCCGCCGCAGTTGCAATCGACTGCTTTAGGGTGGAGGGCGTGCCCGAATCCGACAGGCTGTATTTCCGCCAGTTGCTCTCCGGACGCGATTTCGCGGTCGGGGACCCGATGGCCGCCCAGATGCGCAATTTCGCGTACCTGATCGGTGACCGGCAGACCGGCGACGCCGTGGTAGTCGACCCGGCCTACGCCGCCGGCGACCTGCTCGACACGGTGGAGACCGACGACATGCGGCTGTCGGGGGTGCTGGTGACCCATCACCATCCCGATCACGTGGGCGGCTCGATGATGGGCTTCGAACTGAAGGGCCTCGCCGAGCTGCTGGAGCGGGTCAGCGTCCCGGTTCACGTGAACACCCATGAGGCCCAGTGGGTTTCGCGGATCACCGGGATTGCGATGGCGGACCTGACCTCGCATGAACACGGCGACAAGGTCAGTGTCGGCGACATCGAGATCGAGCTGCTGCACACCCCCGGGCACACCCCGGGCAGTCAGTGTTTCCTGCTCGGGTCCGGTCGAGAAGGCCGGCTGGTCGCCGGGGACACGTTGTTCCTGGACGGCTGCGGGCGCACCGATTTCCCGGGCGGGGACTCCGATGAGATGTATCGCAGCCTGCAGCAGCTGGCCGCCCTGCCCGGCGACCCGACGGTGTTTCCCGGCCATTGGTATTCCGCTGACCCGAGCGCCGCACTCTCGGAGGTGAAGCGATCCAACTACGTGTTTCGCGCCGACAGCCTGGACCGGTGGCGCATGCTGATGGGCGGATGAGGGGATAGCCGATGGGATCAGTAGAGGATCGCTGGTACGACATCACGCATGCGGGGCCGGAGGCGTGGCTGGCGTTTGCCGCGTGGCTGGCGATCGGGATCACCGTGCTGGCGCTGATCTACCTGAACCGACAGCTGCAGCGCAACCGGCGGGCGGCCGCCGAGCAGACCCGCCCGCACGTGGCGATGTTCATGGAGCCGCACGCCGCGGACTGGCACGTCATCGAGCTGGTGGTGCGCAACTTCGGCAAGACCGCCGCCTACGACATCGGGTTCTCGTTCGTCCAGCCGCCCACGGTGGCGCGCTACGAGACGGCCTCGGACGGCTACGCCGACGTGGTGGCCTTGCAGTTGCCCGAGGAGCTGACGGTGCTGGCGCCCAACCAGGAGTGGCGCACGGTGTGGGACTCGGCGATCGACCGGGCTGAACTCGGCGAGGGCATCGAGTCGCGGTTCACCGGGACGGTCAGCTACTACGACACCCCCGAGGAGCCCAAAGGCTGGTTCGGGCGCGGCAAGCGCACCCGCTACGAGAACAAGGTGACGCTCGACTGGGGTGACCTGCCCCCGGTGCGGCGGGTCGAGTTGATGACGACGCACGACCTGGCCAAGCGGGAGAAGCAGAAGCTGGAGCTGCTGCGCAGCCTGCTCAGCTACTTCCACTACGCGTCCAAGGAGACCCGCCCGGACGTGTTCCGCGCCGAGATCGAGCGGATCAACGGGGCGGCCCGCGAGATCCAGGACCGGCTGCGGGGCCGCGAGCAGCTGGATGGCGCCGGCAACACCGACATCACGGTGCGACTCGGTGACGCCAGCGCGGAGCTGGGCAAGCACCGCCACTGAGGCGGCATCACTCCGGGCGGGCCGGACCGCCGCCGGGGTAGTGGGTGACCCGGAACTGCTCCAGGTAGGCCGGCCAGTCCCAGGTCGCCAGGAAGTCCTGCGTTGCGGTGTAGCCGTTATTGAAGAGCTCTTCGAGCCGGTCGCGGGAGATCCCGAAGTCCAGCACGCCGACGTCGGTCGGGTTGACCTTGATGGCGCGCACGCTGACCCACGGTTGGTTCAGGTAGGTCTGGTCGTGGCCGATCAGCAGCGTGCTGATCAGGTTCTCCAGCAGCCGCGACTGCCCGAACATGCGCAGTGGGCGCAGCCCGGGGACCATGTCGCCGATCTCGCCGCCGGACAGCTCGGGCACCACCGTCACCCCGAAGGTGGGCCACAGCGGTACCCGGCCGTCGAGCCGGTCGAAGGTGTAGATCGGGAAGTTCGACAGCACTCCGCCGTCGACCAGGGTGGAGCGTCGCCCGTCGGCGCTGGTCAGCGTCATCGGGCGGTAGAAGAACGGCACCGACATCGAGGCGCGGACCGCGTCGGCGACGGACTGTTCGTCGGGATCGAGTCCGTAGACCCGCCGGTAGTCCCACGGCAGTCGGACCAGCTGGCCGGTGGTCACGTCGGTCACCGTGACCACCGCCCGGTAGCGCCGCTCGGCCAGCAGGTTGTCATGGTCGTAGGCCAGGTCACCCCAGGTGCGCACGCCCAGGTTCGCCAGCTCACCGCGAATCCAGTCGTGGGCGACGTCGCCGCGGTACAGACCGCTGTCGCGCAGGAACCCGTAGGCCGCCCCCAGCAGCGGGACCGGTAGGTCGGTGTCACGCCAGGTGTCCAGGGGCACCGACAGCGCCAACTCCTTGATCTGCGCCGCGGTCAGCTGATCGCCTTGTGCGGCCGCGGCCAGGATGGTGCCGACCACCGAGCCGCCGGACACCCCGGAGATGCGCTGCACCGAGTAACCGGCGTCCATCAGCGCGACCACCGAACCGACCAGCCCGATGAACCGGACTCCCCCGCCGGACAGCACCAGGTCAGCGGTCAGCGGGGCGGTCGTGCCGGATCGGCGGGCGGCCATCGGACTCAGTCCGCTGAATTCCACTCGTAGGGCAGGAATTTGCCGTCGAAAGTGATGACCACCCGGTCACCGCCGGGATGCTGCTTCTTGTCGATGTCCACGCTGAAATTGATCGCGCTCATGATGCCGTCGCCGAACTGCTCGTGGATCAGTTCCTTGATCGCCGGGCCGTAGACGCTCACCGCCTCGTGCAGCCGGTAGATCGTCGGGTCGGCAGGGACCGCGCCGGGCGACCCGCCGCGTATCGGCACCGCGGCCAGCACCGGCACCACGGCGCGATCCAATCCCAGCAGGCCGACCACGATCTCGCCCAGCTCGGCGGGGATGGGTTGCTGGCCCAGCAGCGCCGACGTCGTCCACACCACCGGCCGGTTGATCGCGTCGGCCAGCTCCTGCCAGCTCAGGCCCTTGGCCAGCCGGGCGGCCACGATCTGCTCGGTGATCTCGCTTCGGTTCATGGCTTCCAGCATGCCCGGGTCGCTCAATCTGCGAAATGGCGCCGCAGGTTCTCCCACATCGCGGCGTGCGAGGCGCCGCCGTCGCGCAGCACGGTGTTCATCAACAGTCGGGGCGCGGTGATGTCGACGTGTTCGCGCAACCGGCTGCCGGCGCCGTGCGGGCGCACCGTCACCGTCGACCACATCTCGATGCCGGGCCGCTGCCGGGTGTGGCTCACGATGTCGCCGGGGCCGTCGGTGCGCAGCTCCACCCGGCAGGTGAAGCGGATCGGCACGCCGTAGAGACGCATGCGGTGCGGGGCGAGATAGCGGGTGGCCCCGTCGGTGCCACCGGGAATCCGACGCACGTCCACCAGCATCGGATGCAGGGCTTCGTAGTTGACCAGGTCGGCCAGGAACGCGGCGACGGCTTCGGGTGCCGCGGCGATGTCGGCGGTGTGTTCCAGACGTCCGCGGGCCATGCGAGCGACCTTAGTCCGGCAGCACCCGATGGCATACTCGGCGACATGCCCCCTGCCAAGACTCCTGGACTTCGCCTGCTCACGTTCCTGCTGTCGGCGGTGCTGCTGGTTGCCGGCTGCGGTTCCCGGACGCCGGCCGAGGGCACCCAGCTGGACTTCACCGCGCAGACCCTCGACGGCCGGCCGTTCTCCGGCGCGAGCCTGGCCGGCAGGCCCGCGGTGCTGTGGTTCTGGGCGCCGTGGTGTCCCACGTGCCAGAAGGATGCACCGCTGGTCGCGCGAGTGGCCGCGGCGAACCCGGCGGTGACGTTCGTCGGCGTCGGCGCCCGTGATCAGCCGGACGCGCTGCGGGAGTTCACCGCCAAGTACGGCGTCGACGGCTTCACCGAGCTGGCGGACACCGACGCGGCGGTGTGGGCCCGCTTCGGGGTGACCCGCCAGCCGGCGTATGCCTTCATCAGCCCGGGCGGCGAAGTCGAGGTGGTGAAGGGTTCGTTGTCCGAGGCCGACCTGAGTGCGCGGGTGCAGGCGCTGAAGAATTCATGATCGACACCGCCACACTGAGTTTCGCCCTCGGCGCGGGACTGGTTGCGGCGCTCAACCCGTGCGGGTTCGCGTTTCTGCCGGGGTATCTGGGGCTGGTGATCGCCGGTAGTCGGGACACGTCGCGCCCGGCCGCGCTGGTCCGGGCCGGCGCGGCGACGGTGACGATGTCGGCCGGGTTCCTGACGGTCTTCGGGATCTTCGGCCTGGCGGTGTCGCCGTTGATCGCTTCGGCGCAGAAGTATCTGCCGTTCGCCACCGTGGTCATCGGCGTGCTGCTGCTGGCGATGGGCGCCTGGCTGCTTTCCGGCCGGGACATCGCGGTGCTGCTGCCGGCGGCCGGCGGGACGCCGACCGCGCGGCTGGCGTCGATGTACGGCTACGGCGTGGGCTATGCGGTCGCGTCGCTGTCGTGCACGATCGCACCGTTTCTCGCGGTGATCAGCACCACCTTCCAGCAGGGTTCGGCGCTGGCCGGCGTGCTGGCGTTCGTCGCCTACGCCGCCGGCATGAGCATCACCGTCGGGGTGGCGGCCCTGGCGGTGGCGCTGGCCGGGTCGTCGGCCACCTCGGCGCTGCGGCGGGTGCTGCCGTACGTGGGCCGGATCGCCGGGGTGATCGTGTTGTTGACCGGGCTGTACGTCATCTACTACGGCTACTACGAGATCCGGCTGTACTTCGCCGGTGCTGAAGCCGATGATCCGGTGATCCATGCGGCCGGCGCCGTGCAGTCCTGGCTGGCAGATCGAGTCGACGCGCTGGGCGTCTGGCCCCTGCTGGGCGCGACCGTAGCACTAGTGTTGGTTTCGATTGTTTCAATTAGGCGCACTCGCGGGTAGCATGGACGCATGCCCACCGCCGCACCGATCGCCCGCCAGGTCGCCGAGCGCGCCCGCACCGATGCCGGGTTCGCCCAGGTGCTCGATGTCCTGTTAGAGGCGCCGACGGCGCCGCAGGGCACCCTGGAGCGCATCGCCGCCCACGCGCTGAACGACCAGCGCCGCGCCGCGCTCATCGACGACTTCGTCGCCGGCGCACTGCCCACCCCCAAGGTCCAGGAGTTGCTGCGACTCGGCACGCCACAGGCGGTGCACCGGCTGCGGAGCCGGGGCAAGCTGACCGGAGCGGCCGTGGGAAACCAGACCTGGTTCCCGGCTTGGCAATTCGACGACGCCCGGGTGCGCGCCGACCTCCCCGAGATCCTGGAGCTGCTGGGGCGGTTCACCTCCGACCCGCTGGCCGCCGACCGCATCATGCGGCTCACCCACGATGAGTTGGGCGGCGTCTCGATCGCCGAGGCGCTGCGCCACCCCGAGACCGCGCCGGCCGCCCGGCGGATGCTGACCTCGCTCGGTGCCTGAGCTTCCCGCCGGGTACCGGGCCGCGCTGCCGCAGGCCCGGCCGATCGGGCTACGCCGCCGCCGGATCACCGCCGGGACGCAGCTGTGGCGGCTGGACGCCGAGCACCCGGACGCCTGGACGTGGCAAGGGTTCGACGAGCCGCGCTACCGGTTCGACCCGCCCTCGGGGGCGTTCCGCACCCGTTACGGCGCAACCGATCTGCTCGGGGCGTTCCGGGAGCGCTACCGGCTGACCGGGCTGATGATCCCGGCCGACCACGCCGGCCACCACCTGGTGCGACTGACCGCCGCGAGGCATCTGCGGGTGCTGGATCTGCGCACCGAACGCAATCTGGACGCCCTGGCGGTCGATGACCAGATCAGCACCGGTCAGCACGACGCGGTGTGGGCCACCTGCCAGTGCCTGGCCGACGCGGTGCGGCGCTGGTGGCCCGAGCCCGACGAGTGCCCGGACGCCATCGTCTACCGGTCGCGCACCACCCCGGAGACCTCGGTCAACTACGCGTTCTTCGCCGTCGAGGCTTTCGAGGTCGAGTCGTGGCCGCTGTCGGAGCGCCCCGAGGTGACCGCGGATCTGGTACTGCGGCACGGGTTCACGGTCGGGTATTGACGCCTTCTCACCCAGCTCGTTCACCATCGGCCCCACCCGTTGCGGCACCATCGGCCCCACCCGTTGCGGCGCCAGGGGAATGTGGCTGTTGCCCGCCTCCGAGCGACAACGGCCCATCGCGCCCGGCCCACGTGCCCGGCCCACGTGCCCGGCCCATCGCAACCCGGCCCATCGCGCCGGCTCGCGCACCCGGCCATCGCACCCGGCCATCGCGCCCCGCCCGCACCCGGCCATCGCGCCCCGCCCGCACCCGGCCCGCGCACCTGACATAACGTTGGTTGTCGCTCGGAGGTGGGCACATACCTCATGCCGATGTCCCCGTGGCACGACGAGAGTCGGGCCCGAACGCGAAGATGCGCGCAGCTCCGGTGCGCAGCTCAGCCCGGCTTCGTCGCGGTCACCAGCCGGGTTGCGGTCCACGGCCCGCCGTACCACATCCGCCATCCCAGGTTGCGCCATCGCACGTCACCCCAACCGATTTCACGCAGTTGGGCGGCGTGCGCACGCACCTCCCACAGGTCGGCGATCGCCAGCCGGCCGCCGGGCCGCAGCACCCGGGCCGCCTCGGCCACAGCGCGGCGACGGCCATCGCGGCTCGGGATGTTGTGGATCGCCAGGTTCGACACCACCACGTCGACACTGGCGTCGGCCAGCGGCAGCGCGGTCATGTCACCGGTGCGCACCTCGACCCGCTCGGCCACCCCCTCCAGTGCGGCGTTGGCCAGGGTGGCGTCGGCGGAGTTGCCGGTCTGGTCGGCGTGCCACAGGTCGACGCCGATCGCCCGGCCCGCCGGCAGCCGCTTGGCCGCGGCGCAGAGCACCGCACCGCGCCCGCAACCCATGTCCAGCACCCTTTCGTCGCCGCGCAGCCGCAGGCCGTCGAGGATGCGTTCCCACACCGTGAACTTGCCGGCCCGGGTGGCGTGCCAGTACAGCCCGACCTGGGCGAGGATGCCGGCGTCGAGCACCAATGCCACCACGCCGGCCCAGGCCGGTCCCCGGGCCAAGGCGATGCCGGCGTAGATCGCCAGCGCGCTGCACCCCAGCGCCAGCCCGGCGACCTGCCCGCCGAGCGGCACCCGCTTGAACGACCCGTCGACGCCGTAGTCGCCGCCACGCGGTTCCCGCTCAGCCATCGGCGAGGCCTTCATCGCCGAACCGGATGCCCATGTCCCGGGCGGTCTGGATCGCATCGCAGTCCAGCGGAACGGTTTTCTGCCGGCTGGTGGCCTCGGCCAGCGGCACGTAGTCCACCGTCGGCGGGTTGAGCGCCACCATCACGCCGCGGCGGCCCTCGTCGAGGGCCCGCACCGCCGCCGCCCCGAACCGCAATCCCAGCAGCCGGTCCAGCGCCGTCGGCGAGCCGCCGCGCAGCAGGTGGCCGAGCACCACGGACCGCGACTCGCGGCCGGCCATCGCCTCGAGCTCGGTGGCCACCTTCTGGCCGATGCCGCCCAGCCGCTCGGCCTGGCCCACCGCCCTGGCGGCCACCGTGTGCTCGCCGCCCACCGGCTTGGCGCCTTCGGCCACGCACACCATCGAGTAGGTCGAACCGCGTTGGGCGCGTTCACGAATCAGTTCGGCGACGGGCTCCAGCCGGTAGGGAATCTCCGGGATCAGGATGGCGTGCACCCCGGAGGCCATGCCGGCGTGCAGCGCGATCCAGCCGGCATAGCGGCCCATCACCTCCACCACGATGATCCGGCTGTGCGAGGTCGCGGTGGAGAACAGCCGGTCGATGCATTCGGAGGCGAACCCGACGGCACTGTCGAAACCGAACGTCGCGGCGGTGCGGTCCAAGTCGTTGTCGATGGTCTTGGGCACCCCGACCAGCGGCAGCCCGGCGTCGTGCAGATGGTTGGCAATCGTCAGGGAGCCGTCCCCGCCAACGGTGATCAGCGCATCGATCCCGCGCTCGGCGAACCGCCCGAGCAGCTCGTCGGTGCGGTCGACCGCGATCCAGCTGCCGTCGGGCTGCTGCACCGGGTAGGCGATCGGGTTGCCGCTGTTGGTGCTGCCCAGGATGGTGCCGCCCTGGTGGATGATGCCGCGCACCCGGTTGCGGGTCAGCTCGATCACACCGCCGTCGGGGTAGTCGTCACCGAACAGCATCCCGTTGAAGCCGTCGCGGATCCCGACGACCTCCCACCCGCGGTTGTCGGCGGCCAACGTCGCGGCATAGATGACGGCGTTGAGGCCGGGTGCGTCGCCGCCGCCGGTGTTGATCGCGACGCGTTTGATCCCCGAGGTCATGCCACCTCCTGCAACGGGCTCTGCGGATCGATCAGGATCTTGGCGTGCCGCGCCGGATCGGCCAGCGCGTCGAAGGCGTTCGCCACCCCGCCGAGCCCGACGGTCCCGGTGATCAGCGGTGTGACGTCGACCTTGCCCTCGGCGATCATGTACAGCGTATCCCGGAATTCCATTGGGGTGTAACCGAAGACGAACCGCAGGTCGGTCTCCTTGTTGATCGCCATCGCCGGGCGGATGGTGTCATTGCCCATGCATACCCCGACCACCACGACCCGGGAGAACAGCGGGGCGCCGGCGATGATCCCGTCGATCACTCCCGGGACGCCGACGCACTCGAAGATCACCGGGCGTTTGGGGGTGGCAGCGCCGACGGCCTCGGCGGCCCGCCAGACATGCCACCAGGGCAGCCGCGCCTTGTAGAGCTTCTCCACGGTGCCCACCGCGACACCGAACGCATCCGCGGATCCCGTGAGATGACCGTGCCCGGCGGCCGCGTCGTACGGCGAGCCCTGCGCCGGGTCGACGACGACATCGGCGCCGCAACGGGCGGCCAGCGCGCGCCGGCCGGGCGAGAAGTCGCTGGCGATCACCGTGCGCACCCCGCTCGCCTTGAGCATGCACACCACCGCCAGGCCGATCGGCCCGCAGCCGATCACGATCGCCACGTCACGTTTGCGCACCTCACCGCGCCGGACGGCGTGCCAGGCGACCGCCATCGGCTCGGTCAGCGCCGCCGCCTCCGCCGACAGCCCGTTGGGGACCGGCAACGTCAGCGACTGCTCGACCACCAGTTGTTCGGCGTAGGAGCCCGGCGCCGCCGCCGACAGCCCGACGGGGTGGATGCCGTCGGCGCGTCGTACCAGCGGCACCGAGACCACCCGGGTGCCGGCGCGGGGCGCCTTGCGGGTGCGGGGGCCGTGGTCGAGCACCTCGCCGCAGAATTCGTGGCCGAGCACCACCTGCTGGTGCGAGCGCATGAAACCGTCGTAGCCGGTCTCGGCCGCCGCCTCGGCCACCTCGTCGCAGTGGTGGCGGGCGTGCAGGTCCGACCCGCAGATCCCGGAGCGCAGCACCCCGAGCAGCAGTTGGCCTTTGGCGGGCGCCGGTGTCGGCAGGTCGATGACGTCGAGTTGGGCACTACTGCAGCTGACCGCTTTCACGCGACCCAGCCTACGAGGCACCCCTGTCGGTGGCGCGGTTTATGGTGGCCGCGATGGGACTGCAGCTGCACCGCGCCGAACGCACCGACGCCCTCGTCGACGGGCTGGGCGCGCTGCTGGCGACACCGCCGGCTGACCCGTTCGCGCTGGACCTGGTGCTGGTCCCGGCCCGCGGCGTGGAGCGCTGGCTGTCCCAGCGGCTGTCGCATGTGCTCGGCGCCGGTTCGGGGGGCGACGGGGTGTGCGCGGGGGTGGAGTTTCGCAATCCGGCGTCGCTGATCGCCGAGATCACCGGGATCGCCGATGAGGACCCGTGGTCGCCGGACGCGATGAGCTGGCCGCTGCTGTCGGTGATCGACACCAGCCTCGACGAGGACTGGTGCCGCACGTTGGCAACGCATTTGGGCCATTTTCACGACGGTGACGACGCGCAGGTGCGACGTGGCCGGCGCTACGCGGTGGCGCGGCGGCTGGCCGGGCTGTTCGCCTCCTACGCCCGGCAGCGGCCCGAGATGCTGGCGGACTGGCTCGACGGCGGGCGCGGCGACGGCGCGGGTGGGCAGTTGGATCCCGACCTGGCCTGGCAGCCGCCGCTGTGGCGGGCGCTGGCCGCGGCCATTCCGGCCGATCCCCCCCACGTTCGGCACCGCCGGGCCGTCGACCGGCTCCGCGGCGCATCCGCCGACACGCTGCCGGCCCGGCTGAGCCTGTTCGGGCATACCCGGCTGTCGTGCACCGACATCGAGTTGCTCGACGCCCTGGCCACCCACCACGAGCTGCACCTGTGGCTGCCGCACCCCTCCGATGCGCTGTGGCAGGCGCTGCGCGGCGTGCACGGGGCGGTGCCGCGCACCGACGACGACAGCCGCGACCGCGCTACGCATCCGCTGCTGCAGACCCTGGGCCGTGATCTGCGGGAACTGCAGCGCGCCCTGCCCGCGACGCCGGCCGGCGATGACTACCTCGGCGCCGCGGCCCAACCGGGCACCCTGCTGGGCTGGCTGCAGGCCGACATCGCCGCCAATGCGGTGCGGCCCGACGGGCGTTGCGCCACACCGGCGGACCGTTCGGTGCAGGTGCACGCCTGCCACGGCCCGGCCCGCCAGGTCGACGTGCTGCGCGAGGTGTTGCTCGGCCTGCTCGAAGACGACCCGACGCTGCAGCCGCGCGACATCGTGGTGATGTGCCCGGACATCGAGACCTATGCGCCGCTGATCGTCGCCGGCTTCGGGCTCGGTGAGCTGGCCGGCGAGAGCCATCCCGCGCACTCACTGCGGGTGCAGCTGGCCGACCGGGCGCTGACCCAGACCAACCCGCTGCTGGGGGTGGCCGAGCAACTGTTGGGTATCGCCGACAGCCGCGCCACCGCCAGTGCGGTGCTCAACCTGGCGCAGGCGGCACCGGTGCGGGCCCGGTTCGCGTTCACCGACGACGACCTGGAGGACATCACCTCCTGGGTGCAGCAGGCCAACGTCCGGTGGAGCTTCGACGCCGCGCATCGGGAGCCGTACGGGCTCAAGACCATTCAGCACAACACCTGGCGGTTCGGGCTGGACCGGATCCTGACCGGGGTGGCGATGTCGGAGGATTCCCGGGCCTGGCTGGGCACCGCGCTGCCGCTCGACGACGTCGGCAGCAACCGGGTGGAGCTGGCCGGGCGGCTGGCCGAGTTCGTGGCACGACTGCAGACCGCCGCCGATGCGCTCACCGGGTCACGGCCGCTCAGCGAGTGGGTCGCCGCGTTGATCGACGGCGTGACCGCGCTGACCCGGGTCTCGATCGACGACGGTTGGCAGACCGGCCAGTTGCAGCGCGAACTGGCCGATGTGGTGGTGCAGGCCGGTTCGCACGCCCAGACCGCGCTGCAGCTCTCCGACGTGCGTGCCCTGCTGGCCGGGCAGCTGGCCGGGCGGCCCACCCGGGCCAACTTCCGCACCGGCGGCCTGACGGTGTGCACCATGGTGCCGATGCGATCGGTGCCGCACCGGGTGGTGTGTCTGGTCGGCCTCGACGACGGGGTGTTCCCGCGGGCGGATCACATCGACGGCGACGACGTGTTGTGCCGGCGCCCGTTGACCGGGGAACGCGACGTGCGGTCCGAGGACCGGCAGCTGCTGCTGGATGCGGTGTGCGCGGCCACCGAGACGCTGGTGATCACCTACGCCGGCGCCGATGAGAGCACCGGCAAGCTGCGCCCGCCGGCGGTGCCGCTCGCCGAGCTGCTCGACGCGCTCGACATCGCCACCGAGGCGCCGGTCCGCGATCACGTCGTGGTGCGGCACCCGTTGCAGCCCTTCGACATCCGCAATGTCGAGCCGGGCGCACTGGGGGTGCCGGGCCGGCCGTTCACCTTCGACCCGACGGCGCTGACCGCCGCCGAGGCCGCCGCCGGGAAACGCACCGAACCGACCGACACCTTCGCCGCGTTGTTGCCGCCGCCACCGGCCACCGACGTGGAACTCGAAGAGCTGACCCGATTCTTCAAGGATCCGGTCAAGGGGTATTTCCGGGCACTGGATTACACGCTGCCCTGGGACGTCGAGGGCGTCCAGGACGCCATGCCCGTCGAGATCGAGGGCCTGGCGCAGTGGGCGGTCGGTGATCGGATGCTCTCCGACATGCTCGCCGGCATGCACCCCGACGACGCCGCGAACGCCGAGTGGCGTCGCGGCACCCTGCCGCCGGGGCGGCTCGGCATGCGCACCGCCTGCGAGATCCGCGACCTGTCCCGGGCATTGGCCGAGGCCGCGTTCGCCCACCGGGTCGGGGACCCGGACGCCTACGACATCGACGTCGACCTGCGAGGGCGCCGGCTCACCGGCACGGTGTCCGGGGTGTACGGCAGCCGCACCGTGTCGGTGGTCTACTCGCGGCTGGCACCCAAGCATGTGCTGGCGGCCTGGATTCCGTTGCTGGCGTTGGCCGCCCAATACCCCGACACCCAGTGGAGCGCGCTGTGCATCGGGCGGGGCGTGGGCCGCAGCCACATCCGGCAGCGGCTTTTCGTGCCGCCACCGGACCCGATCGCGGTGCTCGATGACCTGGTGGCGATCTACGACGCGGGCCGGCGGGAGCCGCTGCCGCTGCCGCTGGCGACGTCGTGCGCCTGGGCGGCGGCCCGCCGCGAGAAGGAGGACCCGATCGGCGCCGCCCGGGGCGCCTGGGGCGGCAGGTTCGGCGAGTCCACCGACGCCGCCCACATCAAGGTGTGGGGACAAAACGCCGGGCTGGACACCCTGCTCGACGTCCCCCGTCCCGGCGAGGAGGTCACCGGCGAGGGCACCCGGCTGGGAGCGCTGGCGGTACGGCTGTGGGCGCCACTGCTGAGCGCGGAGGTGCTCTCGTGACGCATCGCTTCGAGCTGCTGGGTCCGCTGCCCGCCGAGCGGTCCACCGTGGTGCTGGAGGCCAGCGCCGGAACCGGTAAGACCTTCACGCTGGCCGGCCTGGTCACCCGCTATCTGGCCGACGGGGTCGCCCGTGTCGACCAGCTGCTGCTGATCACCTTCGGCCGGGTGGCCAGCCGGGAGCTGCGGGAACGGGTGCGCGGCCAGATCGGTGACGCGCTGGCGGTGCTGGAGGGTCGCCGCGAGCCCGGCAACGATCTGGAGCACCATCTGCTCACCACCGGCGAGGCCGGGCAGGCGTGCGCCCGGCTGCGCAACGCGCTGACCGACTTCGACGCCGCGACGATCGTCACGATTCACCAGTTCTGTGCCATGGTGCTGAAATCGCTTGGCGTGGCCGGTGATACGTCTTCCACCGCGACACTGGTGGAAAGCCTGACCGATCTGGTCACCGAGATCGTCGATGACCACTACCTGGCGCATTTCGGCAACGACGAGAACAAGCCGCCGATGACGCGCAACGAAGCGCTCGAGTTGGCCGGCAGGGTCGTGGAAGACCCGGCCGCGCAACTGCGCCCGCAGCACCCGGACCCCGAATCCGAGGCAGGCGTGCGACGGGCGTTCGCCGAGGCGGTGCTCGACGAGCTCGAGCGCCGCAAGCGCCGGCTGGGGGTGCTCGGCTACAACGACCTGCTGACCCGGCTGGCCGAAGCCCTGCGCCGCAGCGGATCCGACGCCGCGGAACGAATGCGCCGGCGCTGGCCGATCGTGATGGTCGACGAATTTCAGGACACCGACCCGGTGCAGTGGGAGGTGATCGAGCGCGCCTTCAGCGGGCATTCCACGCTGGTGCTCATCGGTGACCCCAAGCAGGCAATCTACGGTTTCCGCGGCGGCGACATCTACACCTACCTGGCCGCGGTCCGCGCCGCCGCCGACCGGCGCACCCTGGCCACCAACTACCGCAGCGACAAGGCACTGGTCGACAGCCTGCAGACCGTGCTCGGCGGCGCCCAGCTGGGCCACCCGGGGATCGTCGTGCCACCCATCGAGGCCCACCACACCGGCCATCGGCTCAGCGGGGCGCCGCACAACGCCCCGTTCCGGCTGCGGGTCGTCAAACGGCCCACGCTGGGCAAGGGCGGCCTCGACAGCCTGCTGATCGGCCCACTACGCGAACACATTCCGGCTGATCTGGCAGCTGACGTCGGCGCCCTGCTCAACTCCGGCGCCCGCTACGGCGACCGGCCGGTGCGCGCCGGTGACATCGCGATCCTGGTCGAGCAGCACCAGGATGCGGCGTTGTGCCGGGACGCGCTGACCAAACTGGGTATCCCGGTGGTCTACACCGGCGACGCCGACGTGTTCGCCTCCCGGGCCGCCGAGGACTGGCTGTGCCTGTTGGAGGCCCTCGACCAGCCGGGCCGCACCGGGCTGGTGCGCGCGGCGGCCTGCACGATGTTCTTCGGCGAGTCCGCGGAATCGCTGGCCCGCGGCGGCGACTCGCTGACCGACCGGGTCACCCAGACGCTGCGCGAGTGGGCCGACCATGTCCGGTTGCGTGGCGTCGCTGCGGTGTTCGAGGCCGCGCAGCTCGCCGGGATGGGGCGGCGGGTGCTCAGTCAACGTGGCGGCGAGCGGCACCTGACCGACCTGGCCCACATCGGTGAGCTGCTGCACGAGGCCGCGCACGCCGACCGGCTCGGCCTGCCGGCGCTGCGGGATTGGTTGCGCCGCCAGCGTGAGGACCGCACCGGTGCGGTGGAGCGCAATCGCCGGCTCGACAGTGACGCCGGTGCCGTGCAGATCATGACGGTGTTCGCGGCCAAGGGGCTGCAGTTCCCGATCGTGTACCTGCCCTTCATGTTTCGCCGTTACATCGCCGCCGAGGGCAACCTGCTCTATCACGAGCCGGGCGCCGACGGCGCCGAGGTCCGCTGCCTGCACATCGGCGGGTCCCGCAGCCCTGGGATGGCGGCGGTCAAGGAGTTGCATCGGCGGGAGGAAGCGCTCGACCACATCCGGATCACCTATGTCGCACTGACCCGGGCCCAGTCGCAGGTGATCGCCTGGTGGGCGCCGGCCGGCGACGAGATCAACGGCGGATTGTCGCGGCTGCTGCGCGGGCGGGCGCCCGGGCATGCCGAGGTGCCCGACCGGTGTGAGTCGCGGATCTCCGACGACGACGCCTGGGCGGTGTTCACCGGCTGGCAGGAGCGGGGTGGGCCGGTGGTGGAGGAGTCGGTGATCGGTCCGCCGACGGCGCCGGTTCGGCGCGAGGCGCCCGGTGAGCTGGCGGTGCGTCACTTCCACCGCCACATCGACGCCGGTTGGCGGCGCACCTCTTATTCGGCGCTGCTCCGCGGCGCCCAGGAGCAGGCGGAGAGTGGGGTGCACTCCGAACCCGATGCCCACACCCGTGACGACGAGTCCGAGGATGTCACGGTCACCGGGGCGGCCGCCGCCGACGGCGTCGAGTTGCGCTCACCGATGGCGGATCTGCCCGGCGGCAAGACGTTCGGGTCGCTGGTGCACGGGGTGTTGGAGACCGCCGACCCGTTCACCGCGGACCTGGTCGCCGAACTGGCCGAGCAGGTGCGGGTGCACGAACCGTGGTGGCCGATCGGCGTCGACGCCGAGACGCTGGCCGCGGCGCTGGTGCCGATGCACGACACCCCGCTGGGCCCGCTGGCCGACGGCTTGACGTTGCGGCAGATCGGCTTACCGGACCGGTTGCGGGAGCTGGACTTCGAGATTCCACTGGCCGGCGGCGACACCGCCGGCGCCGCGACGCAGCTGCGGGTCGCCGACGTGGGCGCACTGCTGCGTGATCACCTGCCTTCCGAGGATCCGTTCGCGGTCTACGCCGACCGGTTGCTGTCCGAGGCGCTCGGCGGCCAGTCGCTGCGCGGCTACCTGTCCGGCTCGCTGGACGTGGTGTTGCGGTTGCCCGATCAGCGGTATCTGGTGGTCGACTACAAGACCAACAACCTCGGCGAAACAGCCGCCGACTACAGCCCCGCCCGGATGGCCGAGGCCATGCTGCACTCGGACTACCCGTTGCAGGCGCTGCTGTATACCGCGGTGTTGCACCGGTTTCTGCGCTGGCGCCAACCGGACTATGACCCGGAGCGGCAGCTGGGCGGGGTGCTGTATCTGTTCGTGCGCGGCATGTGCGGGCCGGACACCCCGATTCTGGGCGGCTATCCGGCCGGGGTGTTCAGCTGGCGCCCGCCGGCCGCGCTGGTGGTGGCGCTGTCGGACCTGCTGCGGCAGGGGGTGGCGGCATGAGCACCGAGCTCGATCCGCTGTCGTGGCGGGTGGCTCGTGGCGCCACCGGCATCCTGCGGGAGTTCAACGAGGCCGGGCTGCTGGAAGCCGCGGATGTGCACACCGCGCAACGGATCTGCGCGCTGGGCGCAGAAGCCGACGAGACGGTGGCATTGGCGGTGGCGCTGGCGGTGCGGGCGTTGCGCACCGGTTCGGTCTGTGTGGAGCTGGCCACCGTGGCCGACGGCACCGAGTCTCCGGAGCTGAGTTGGCCGGAGCCGGCGGCCTGGCTGGCGGCGGTGCGTGGAAGTTCGCTGGTCGCCAAGCAGGTGTTGCGCATCTATGACAACGATTCGGGCGGGCTGCTGTATCTGGACCGCTATTGGCGTGAGGAGGAGCAGGTCTGCGCGGACCTGCTGGCGCTGTCGACGCCGCAGGACGGGCCGGTCGAGCTGCCCGGACTCGAGCGGCTGTTCCCGCCGGACCACGACGACCAGCGCGCCGCCGCCGAGATCGCGTTGACGCAGGCGGTCACGGTGCTCACCGGCGGCCCGGGAACCGGCAAGACCACCACGGTCGCCCGGTTGCTGGCACTGCTGGCCGAACAGGCCGAGGCATCCGGGCGGCGACCGTTGCGGGTTGCGCTGGCCGCCCCGACCGGCAAGGCCGCGGCACGGCTGACCGAGGCGGTCGCCGGGGTGGTAGCCGGGCTCGAGCCGGTGGATCAGGCCCGGCTGGCCGGGCTGCAGGCCAGCACGTTGCACTCACTGCTGGGCTCGCGACCGGGATCGGCGCGGTTCAAGCACAATCGCGGCAACCGGCTGCCGCATGACGTGATCGTGGTCGACGAGACGTCGATGGTGTCGCTGACGCTGATGGCCCGGCTGTTGGAGGCGGTGCGGCCCACCGCCCGGCTGATCCTGGTGGGCGACCCCGACCAGTTGGCGTCGGTGGAGGCCGGTGCAGTGCTGGCCGACCTGGTGGACGGCTTGGCCGCCCGCCCGGGCACCCGGGTGGCGACGCTGGCGACCGCGCACCGCTACAAGAAGGCGATCGGTGAGCTGGCCGCGGCGATCCGCGCCGGCGACGGTGACACTGTGATCGAGCTGTTGGGCTCCGGTGACGAGCACCGGGAATGGCTCGACGTGTCGACCCCCGCCGCGCTGGCCGACCAGCTGGCGGCGATCGCGGTGCCGCACGCGTTGCGGGTGCGCCAGGCGGCGCTGCTCGGCGACGCCGGCGAGGCGTTGCGCAACCTCGACGAGCACCGGCTGTTGTGCGCACACCGCGACGGCCCGCACGGCGCCAACCACTGGAACCACCAGATTCGGCGGTGGGTGTCCGAGCAGACCGGGGATCCGGTGTGGGCAGACTGGTACGCCGGGCGGCCGCTGCTGGTCACCGCCAACGACTACGGGCTGGGCGTGCGCAACGGCGACACCGGGGTGGTCGTGGCGCGCAGCGAGGGGGTGCGGGCGGTGATCGCGACGGCGTCCGGTCCGGTGGATTTCGCCACCGGCCGGCTCTCCGATGTCGACAGCATGTACGCGATGACCATCCACAAGAGCCAGGGCAGCGAGGCCGACGTGGTGACCGTGCTGATGCCGCCGGTGGAGTCGCGGCTGCTGACCCGCGAGCTGTTCTACACCGCGGTGACCCGCGCCAAACACCAGGTGCGGGTGATCGGCTCCGAGGCGGAGATCCGGGCCGCGCTGGATCGGCGTGCGGTGCGTGCGTCCGGGCTGGCGTTGCGGCTGCGCGAGGCGTGACGGGCTGTCGGTCCCCCCGGCCGCTGAGATCCCGCTCTGTCACACCCTGCTTCTATCGTGTCGGTTATGAGCAGCAGCAGCGGGTCGGGGGGCGGCGGATCGGTGTTCGCCGTCCTGCTGTTGCTCGCGCTGCTGTGGTGGCTGCGCTGGCTCATCCTCGCCGGCGCCGTGATCACCCTGGCGGTGCTCGTCACGCGCTGGTTGATGCGCAGCTACGCCGAGCACCGCGCCGCCGAGCACAGCCGGCTGGCGGCGATTCGGCACCGCGCCGAGATGCAGAACGCCCAGGTGCTGCGCGGTGACCCGCGGGGGTTCTTCGGCCAGTACCCGCTGCCGGATCCGGAGTTGATTCCGCGGTGGTACCGGCCGGGTTGACGGTGCCGACGGCCCGGACCATATGGATAGTTGCCCGGCTCTCAGCGACAAATCGCATCGGGCCCACCCCGCGTCAGCAGTTGTCGCTCAGAGCCGGGCAACTACCCCATTCCCACCAAGCCGCTACGGATGTGGCCGGTGGTGCCACACTGTCACCATGACGCAATCCGGCGACACCAGGGTCGCGGTCTACATCGACTTCGACAACATCGTGATCTCGCGCTATGACCAGGTCAACGGACGCAACTCGTTCCAGAAGGACAAAGCAAAGGGTCTGGCCAAGCATCCGGATCGGCTGGCCCGGGCCACCATCGACGTCGGGGCGATCATCGACTTCGCGTCGTCGTTCGGCACGCTGGTGCTCACCCGCGCCTACGCCGACTGGTCGGCCGAGGTCAACACCGGCTACCGCCAACAGCTGGTGGCCCGCGCGGTCGATCTGGTGCAGTTGTTCCCGGCGGCCGCCTACGGCAAGAACGGCGCGGACATCCGGTTGGCCGTCGATGCGGTCGAGGACATGTTCCGGCTGCCGGATCTGACCCATGTGGTGATCGTGGCCGGCGACTCCGACTACATCCCGCTGGCGCAGCGCTGTAAACGGTTGGGCCGCTATGTGGTCGGCATCGGGGTGGCCGGATCGACCAGCCGGGCGCTGGCCGCGGCCTGCGACGACTTCATCAGCTACGACGCGCTACCCGGGGTGCCGGTGTTCGAGCCCGCACCGCCCGACGCCGACGCCGACGCCGAACCGAAGCGGCGCACCCGCCAGCCCAAGCAGCAGCCCGAAGAACCGCCGGAGCCGGATCCGGCGGACACCGCCACCGCGCTGCTCACCCGCGCGCTGCAGATCGGCCTGGAGAAGGACGACGTCGAGTGGTTGCACAACTCGGCGGTCAAAGCGCAGATGAAGCGGATGGATCCGTCGTTCAGCGAGAAAGAGTTGGGCTACAAGTCTTTCAGTGATTTCCTGCGGTCCTACTCCGACCTGGTCGAGCTCGATGAGAGTTCGACGACGCGAATGGTGCGGCTGCGCAACTGATCCAGCGGTCCCGGCTATTCGTCGGCGGCCACCAAGGACCGCAGCTGTATATCGGGGTTGTCGCGTTGGAAGCCTTGCAGCCGCCAGCTGTTGGAGAACAGTGCCAGGTGCACCCCGTCGCTACGGGTCATGACCTCGGTCAACGACTGCCTGGCGACGAAGTCGACGTCGCCGGGGTCCACGATCCGCGCGACCTGGTAGGGCAGTGACTCCAGTGAGATGGCCGCGCCGATCTCGGTGGCCATCCGGTGGGCCGCCACCTCGAACTGCATCGGGCCGACCGCGGCGAGCACCGGCGCCTGGTCACCGCGCCGATCGGAGCGCAGCACCTGCACGACGCCCTCCTGGTCCAACTGCTCGATGCCGCGCCGGAACTGCTTGTGCTTGCTGGGGTCGACGTTGCGGGCCACCGAGAAATGCTCGGGCGAGAAGCTCGGTATCGGCGGATACTGCACGGGCACATCGCAGTACAGTGTGTCGCCCGGGCGCAGGGCGGCGGCGTTGGCCAGCCCGATCACGTCGCCGGGCCAGGCGGTGTCCAGCGTGGAGCGTTGCTGGCCGAACACCGATTGGGCGTACTTGGTCACAAACGGCTTGCCGGTCGCGGCGTGGGTGAGCACGTCGCCGCGTTCGAAGGTGCCGGAGTACACCCGCGCATAGGCGATGCGGTCGCGGTGCGCGGAGTCCATGCCGGCCTGCACCTTGAAGACGAAGGCGCTGAACGGCGCGTCGGTGGCGCGCCGGACGCCGTCGATGTCGAGCGCCCCGCCGGGCGCCGGCGCCAGCTCGGTGAGCACGTCGAGCAGCTGGTTGACCCCGAAGTTCAGCGCCGCCGAGGTGAACAGCACCGGTGATGCGGTGCAGTCGAGGAACGCCTCGCGGTCGAAGTCGGATCCGTCGGCGCTCAGCAGTTCGCACTCTTCGACCGCGGTGTCCCAGTCGGCACCGGCCGCCTCGTGCGCGTCGGCGGCGGGGATGTGTTCCTCGGGTGCCGCGGTGGCGCCGCCGGCGGTCCGGGTGAATCGGATGAAGTTCCCCGAGCGGCGGTCGAGCACCCCCTGGAAGTCTCCGGCGATGCCGACCGGCCAGGTCAACGGGGTGGGCCGCAGCCCGATCCGGGTCTGTATCTCGTCCATCAATTCCAGGGCGTGGCGGCCGGGGCGGTCCCATTTGTTGATCACGGTGATGATCGGGATCCGGCGGTGGCGGCACACCTGGAACAGTTTGAGGGTTTGCGGCTCAAGGCCTTTCGCGGCGTCGATGAGCATGACTGCGGAGTCGACTGCAGTCAGCACCCGGTAGGTGTCTTCGGAGAAGTCGGCGTGGCCGGGGGTGTCGAGCAGGTTGATGACGCAGTCCTGTCCCCGCGCGGTGCGGTAGCCGAACTGCAGCGCCGTCGACGTGATGGAGATGCCGCGGGCCTTCTCCATCTCCATCCAGTCCGACACGGTGGCGCGGCGACCGGATTTGCCGTGCACCGCGCCGGCCTCGGTGATGGCCTTGGCGTGCAGCACCAGCGCCTCGGTCAGGGTGGATTTGCCGGCGTCGGGGTGGCTGATGACTGCGAAGGTCCTGCGGCGGCCCGCTTCGGAGTGCACGGCGTTGTCGGTCATGGCGCCAGAAAGTGTATGGGCGCTGGTGCCCAGATCGACAATCGGGCGGGCACGGCTAGTACAGCGGCCCGCCGCCGAACAGTTCCCGGTGCGAGTCGGGCTGGTTGCCGTCGATATCGGTGACGGAGTAGTCCAGGGCGGTCTCGGCGGTGATCAGGGTGTGCCCGCTGCGTGCGGCGATATCGGGGTCGGCGGCCAGCGCGGCGATCACCCGGCCGATGAACTCCGGGGTTTCGGCGTTGGCCAGCGCGAAGCCCTGGAAGTTGTCCAGGCCGCGGTCCATGAAGCCTTGCATGACTTCGTTTTTCACCAGCCCGGGCCACACCGATATCGCGCTCACCCCGGTGCCGGCCAGTTCGACGGCCATGTCGGCGGCCATCTTGTCCAGCCCGGCTTTGGATATGCCGTAGAGCACCGAGTGCAGGTGGCCGCGGGTGCCGAACGAGGAGATGTTGACGATCAGGCCCGACCCGCGGTCCACCATGAGCTGCGCGGCGTGCACGGAGCCGACGTAGTGGGCGCGCAACCCCACCCCGATCAGGGAGTCCCAGTCCGACAGCGGGCGCTGCCAGAACTTCTCGGTGAACCCGGCGAATCCTTTGGGTGCCGCCCACACGTTGTTGACCAGTAGGTCCAGCCGGCCGTGCTGGTCGTCGGCGATGCGGGCGAACAGCGCGGCGATCTGGGCGTCGTCGCGGTGGTCACACTGCACGGCAATGCCGCGCCCGCCGCGGTCGCCGACAGCCGCGGCGGTCTCATCCAGCGGCCCACCGGTTCCGCCCTCGCGCCGCGCGGTGACATAGACGGTCCAGCCGGCCGAGCCCAGCGCCAGCGCGATGCCCTTGCCGACGCTGCGGCTGGCACCGGTGACCAGGGCGATTCGGGCGTCGTTCATCTCAGGCCTCCACCACGGCGTCGCCCAGTGGGCGGGTGACCACCCAGAGTTGCCGGAAATGGCTGCGGGCCATCTTCCACGCCCCGTCCTCGATGACGTAGTCATCGTCGTATTCGCCGGTGAGCAGGCGTTCGGTGCGGTCAATCAGGTTGAGCTGCCGGAACTTCAGCGTCCAGTGTCCGGTGGCGGTGCTCGGGCCGGTGATGGTGATGTCGGGGTGCATGCCGTGGTGCATGTCCAGGATCACCGGTTTGCCGTCGACTTTGTGCAGCGCGATGCGGGTGAACACCTCCGCGATCTGATCGGCATCGTCGAAGCCGCCCAGCGGGCCGTAGTGCACGTCGGCGCCCTGGGCGATGAAGCAGGCCCGGAAGGTGACGGGGTCTTTGGCGTCGCAGGCCCGGAAGTAGCGGTGCTTGAGGGCTTTGATGGCCTCGATCTGCTCAAGGGCTGCCAGTCGCTGCTCGACGGTCATCGTCCGACGATAGTTGTCGGTACCCCGTGCCACGGTGGGGACATGAGATACCTGCTTGCCGCGCTGGCGGTGTCCGGGCTGGGCCTGGGTGTTCCGGTGGTCGCGTGGGCCCAGTCGCCACCACCGTGCGCGGCCTACGACACCTGCCAGTACATGCCCAACCCGTACTACGACGGCCCGCTGCTGCCGACCTGGAACGTGCCGGGCACCTACGGCGGCTGGACCACACTGCCGGTGATGTGCGACCCGGTCACCTATTCGTGCCAGACCTACGTTCCGGGAATGCGGTGACGATGGAACGCTACACTTGTAGCATGGCCGCTACAGTTCCAGCTCGCGATCTCCGGAACCACACCGCGCAGATTCTGCGCCGGGTCGCCGCTGGTGAACAGATCGAGGTGCTCAAAGACAACCGCCCGGTGGCGCTGATCAGTCCGGTTTCGCGACGACGCCAGTGGCGGCCCGCCGCGGAAGTGCTCGGCGAACTGGCGCGATTGGGCCCAGATAGCACCGGCATGCGTCAAGAACTGCGCGAGATTCTCGCGCAGACCACCGACGACCTGCCCGACTGAGCGGTCATGAGTCTGCAGCGAGCGCTGGCGGACACGTCAGTCTTCATCGGCCTTGAAGCGCAACGTATCGACACAGACAGGTTTGCAGCGTTCGAGTGGGGCGTGTCAGCCATCACGCTCGGAGAGCTCCGACTAGCGGTGTTGCAAGCCTCCGCTCCCGAGGCCGCAGCGCGCCGGCTATCCACCTACCAAATCGCGCAGCGCTTCGAACCGTTGAGCGTCGATGAAAGAGTCTCCGAAGCGTGGGCCTTGTTGGTCTCACAGCTACACGTCGCCGGCCGGAAGGTCCCGATCAACGACAGTTGGATTGCGGCAACGGCTTTGACTCACAATGTCCCGGTCGTGACCCAGGACACCGACTACTCGGCGATGCCCGACGTCACCGTCATCCAGCTCTGACGATCCCAGATCGAAGCCCTAACCGATTCCCAACTTCCGCGCCAGCGCCGGTCCGCCCACCTCGGCGATGAAATCCGGATCACCGCAGACCACGAGCTGATCCCGGGCCCGGGACAACCCGACGTAGAGGCGTTCCCGGGCCAGTTCGACCGGGCCGCTGGCGTCGACGACGAGCACGACGGCGCGGCGCTCTAATCCCTTGAAGCCCCGCACATGTCCGTAGAACACCTGCTCGGCGTCCCAGAAACTGTCCCAATAGGCCTCGGTGCCCTGTTGCTGGCGGGCGACCTGTTCGGGGTGACGGCTGCCGGTGGTCAGCAGCGCGACGTCTTCGGGCCGCCAGCCGTCGTCGAGCAGCCGCTCGACTTCGTCATCGCCGGTTTCAACGGCGGTCTCCTTGCGGCACGGCACGAACCGCACCTCCGGCCCGTCGGCGCCCAGGAACCGGATCGGGTGATCGACCAGCGGCCGGAAGGTGGCGGCGATCTGGCGGGTGTTGCGCAGGTTGCGGTCGAGTACCAGCGACACCAACGGCACCGGCGGCGTGCCCTGCCGGTCGAAGACCCGCTGGCCTTCGTCGCTGAACACGAACAGCCCGCCCTCCTCGTCGTCGCGCAACGACTCCAGCAGCGGGTCCCACCAGGCGTCGGCGAAGTCCTGCGCCTCGTCGACCACGATCGCGTCGAACCGTTGGCCGTGGTCGAGGTTTTCGGCCAGCGCCAGCATCTGCTGCGGCAGCTGCTCCTCAAAGAACACCGAGTCGTCTGGGTGGCCCGCCCCGTCGGGGGCACCCCACATCACGCCCAGCGAGTGGAACTCGCCGACGTAGGCGGGCTGCTGGCGGCGTTTCCACGCCCCGGTGAGCCGTTTGAGGTAGGAGGCCAATCCGTGCGAGTAGCACAGCAGCGCAACGCGTTTCCCGTCGGAGGCGAGCCGGCGGGCCTGCTCCACGGCCAGGTAGGTCTTGCCGCTGCCGGCGCTGCCGCGCACCTGCACCCGGTTGAGCAGCCGGATGGCCTCCAGGATCACGGCTTGCTGTTCGGTGAGGGCGTCGGCGGCGCTGTCGTTGGCCAGGGCGCGGGCGACCACGTCGCGCTGCGGCAGCCCGCGCCCGGCAAGGGCGGTGCGGAACTGGTCGATGCCGTCGGCGGTCAGCAGCGGCCGGTCGAGTTCCTGGCGGATCAGCACGTGGCGCAGCCGAGACACCAACTGCGGCAGGTCGTTGCGGTCGATCACCTTCCAGCGCGGGCAGTCGGGCAGTTCGAAGTCGTCGGGCAGCTCGGTGTGCGGCAAGGCCACCACGTGATCCCAGCGCAGTCGGCCCTGTTTCCAGCGCGGATCGTGCTCGATGTAGTCCCGCAGCGCGTAGCAGGCGTCGCGCGCCTGGCGCACGGGATGGATACGGCGCTCCTTGGCCCCGGCCCGCTGCCGCCACCCGGATCCGTCGTGCCAGATCTCGCCGCCCTTGACCTCGATGCAGATGATGCCGGCGCCCTCGATCGCGACGACGAAGTCGATCTCGTGGTCTTTGAGGTGATCGGTGACGCGCTGACCGGAGACGATCAGGTCGCCGTCCTGGAGTTGGTCGATCAGCGCCTGATAGACGTGGCGTTCAGAGGAGCTGGCGAAGCGTGGTTCGTCGGGCAGCGAGATCGGCACGCCGACGAGACTGCCATGGCCTACCGACGGCAGCGTGCGTTTCGCGTGCGAATCAGCAGAGTCGGCCGGCGAAGAATGCCGATGACACCAGGCCGACGCACAACGCCACCGTGGTCTGGCCCATCATGCCGGCGCCGATGGTTGCGGTGGCCGCAGTGATACCCAAGGCGCTCAAGAAAGCGGTCATGGCAGCAGCTCCTGTGTTCAGGGTCACATCTGTTTTTTAACGTGGTCTACACCACATCATATGTCAGATCGAAAAGCCAGTCCATGCCGACGCACCCGTGGTCGTCGGGGTCAAAGAAGCCGCGTGACCTGTACGTTCAGCCCGTCACGGGGCTGCAGGGCCGCATAACCGCCGGCGCGTATGCGCTGGTCGGCAAGGCTGAGCTCGGTTCTGGCCAGCAGCCGGGCCAGCATCACCGTCAGCTCAGCGGTCGCAAAGGTCGACCCGATGCAGCGGTGCGTGCCGCCGCCGAACGGCAGGAATTCGTACGGGGCCGCCCGCCGGTAGCCCGGCCAGGCGGGATCCCAGCGACGCGGTTCGAAGCGCAGCGGGTCGGGCCACAGCTCGGGTAGCCGGTGGGTGACGTACGGGCTGAACACCAGCGTGCGTCCGGCCCGGATGCGCCGTCCGGCGAACGACAGGTCGCGGGTGACCTTGCGCGCGGAGATCACCGCCGGCGGGTAGAGCCGCAGCGTCTCGTGCACGACGCCGTTGAGGTAGGTCAGGTCCTTCAAGTCGGCGGCGGCTGGGGCGCGGCCGTTGAGGACATCGCGGATCTCCACGACCGCGGTCTCCCACACCCCGGGGTTGGCGAGCAGGTTGTAGACCGCCCAGCCCATCGCCGCGCTGGTGGTTTCGTAGCCGGCGGCGATCAGCGAGACGATCTGGTCGCGGATCTCGTCGTCGCGCAACGACGCGCCGTCGTCGGTGCGTCCGTCGATCAACGTGGCCAGCACGTTGTCGTCGGGGCTGGGATGGGTTCGGGCGCGGGCGATCTCGGCGTAGATCAGCTCGTCGACGCGGGCTCTGGCGGCCATGGCGCGCCGCCAGGCCGGGGAGCGCAGCAGCTGTTCGGCGCGTAGCACCTGCGGCAGCCGGTGGGTCAGGTCGATCAGCGGTTGCAGTTGCTCGCCGAGGAAATCGGTGTGGCCGGCCATCGCCTGCCCGAACAGCGATTCGATGGCGCTGCGCCGGATCGCCGAGCGCAATGCGGCGAAGACGTCGACGGTGGCGCCGCGGTGCCAGGTGTCGATGACGCTGTCGGCGTTGGCAGTCATGACTTGCAGATAGTTGGCGATGTGGCGGTGGTGAAACGCCGGCTGGACCAGGCTGCGGCGGCGACGATGGTCGGCGCCGTCGCTGACGATCAACGCGGTGGGTCCGTCGACGGGCACCAGCACCTGGAAGGCGTCCCACCAGTTGAAGGCGTCGGAGTTGGCGAAGACGAACTTGTTGGCATCGGCCCCGAACACATAGACGTAGCCGTGGCGGCCGATCCCGGCGTCGATCATCGGGCCGCGGCGGCGGTGCAGCGCGGCCAGCGCGTCGCCGGGTCGGTAGCGCACGGGGTGGGTCATTTGACGCTGAGGGTAGTGCCCGTCGTCGGCCGCCGAGCGAATTCCGGTGTGGCGTGGCAGCGGTCGATCGCGATGTCAGCGCGATGCGGGCTTTCCGTCGGGCGAGGGTCGCGAGCCTCAACGCGTTGCGCGCTGCACCCGAGGACCGCCGACCCTAAGGTGTCATCCGTGACCGATTCCTCCGAGGCGGTACCGGCCCTTGCGGCGATCCTGACCGAACACGGCGCGCTGGCCGCCGAGGACATCGAGCTGCGGCTGCGCGAGGCCGGTGTCACCGACCCGGACGCCGTCATCGAAGAACTGCTCAACGACTACAGCTGCCCGGCCCGACCGCTGCCCGACGATCGGTGGGTGTGGTTGCCGGCGCTGCTGGCCGGGCGGGTCTTCACCCACCGAATCACCGCCGAAGAACTCACCCACGACGTGGTGGCGGTCAGCCCGGATCTGGATCCGATTGTCGAACTGTGCAATCACGACGACTACGCCGAGCTTGCCGACGGCGCACCGGTGGCGGTGGTACTGCCTGGTTACGACGACGAGCTGCTGGCGGAGCGCGGCATCCCGGTCGAGCTGATCGCTGAGTCCGGCGCGCTGCTGCTGAAGCCGGGCGCGTTGGCCGGTCTGGGGTTGGCCGCCGGCGATCTGCTCGGGCTGCGGTTGACCGACGGCGGGATCGCGCTGGAGCCAGTCGCCGCGACCACGGACACGACGCTCGGTGATCGGCTGGCCGCTCTGCTCGACGCCGACGAGCCGTCCTATTTCGCCGCCGTGGTGTGGGCGGTGTGCACGGCGGACCCCGCCCTGTTCACCACGCCGCTGGCCCCGCTCGGCGAGATCGCCGACGAGCACGGGCTGGCTCACAGCGGGGACTCGCTGGCGCCGGCCGGATTCGACTTCGAGCGGTGGCGCTTCGAGCGCAAATGTGCTCGGCTGGCCGACCGGTACGGCCTGGATGACGACGATGCCTTCGTGCTGACCACGCTGGTCGAGATTCATGCACAGATGGCCCAAGTGCTCGACATCGCCATGGCCGACACGGGCGACGACGAGGTCGAAGCGCCCGCCGAAACCGAGTCCGCCGACGGCCAATACGCAGACGTGCTCGGCGAACTGGGTGCCGCACTGGCCGATCCGGTGCTGGCGCTGTCGTTCATGGAGGAGGCGACCCGTGAGGGCCGGGCGGGTGCTGCTGCCCTGGGCATGCTCGCCGAGTCGCTGGAGTCGAAGGTGCCGCGCTCGGCGCGGGTGGCCACCCGCTGGCTGCAGGCGATGGCGTGCGAGGGGCTCGGCGACGTCGCCGGGGCCGAACGCGAGCTGTTGGCCGCCGAATCATTGGACCCGGAGTGGCCGCTGCCGTTGCTGACGCTGGCCCGGATCGCCTCCGATCGCGGCGACGCCGAGGCCGGTTTGGGGCTGTTGCATCGCGCCGGTGTCGGATCGGATCACCCGCTGGTGCGTCTGCTGGAAGGGCATCGGACGCAGCCGCGTACCGACGTCGGCCGCAACGAGCCGTGCTGGTGCGGGTCGGGCCGCAAGTACAAGAAGTGCCATCTGGGTAATGAGCAGTTGTCGCTGCCGGAGCGGGTGGGCTGGCTCTACGCCAAGGCCCACCAGCAGCTGCTCGGCGGCGAGTGGGCCGAGTTGTTGATGCTGGCGGGCTACGAACGCATCCGCCACGTCGAGGATGAGATCGACGATCTGCTGGCGGCCGCCAAGACCGACCCGCTGGCGATCGACACCATGCTGTTCGAGGGCGGGGCGTTCGCCGAATTTCTGGAACTACGTGGCGCATTGCTGCCCGACGACGAGCGGCAGCTGGCCGAGCAGTGGCTGCAAGTGCCGCGCGCGGTGTTCGAGATCGAGCAGGTCCGGCCCGGCCACAGCGTCACCGTGCGCGACGTGCGCATCGGCGAGGTGCTCGAGGTCACCACGCGGAGTCGCGCGCTGGAGCCGGGGCAGCTGATCTGCTCACGGGCGCTGCCGACCGGCGAGGGTTTCGCGTTCTTCGGCGGCATCGACCCGGTCGAGCCAGATGAGCGCGATGAGCTGCTCGCGCTGCTTGACGACGAGCCGGATCCGGTGGAGCTGGTGGAGTTTCTGAGCCGGTGGCTCGCAGTGTCGGACGTCTTCGATGAGTCCGCGGAACCGGCGGAGAGCGACTGGTCCGGCTGACTTGCCGACGTCGCCGTGCTGAACTACGACGACGCGTTGTGGTGATTGCCCGCCTCTGCGCGACACCGCACGTTATGTCGGGTCCAAGAGCGAACTCCGCGGACGCTTCTGCACACCGCCCGGTCTGGTGAAGTGCAGCCGCCCGGCCTCGTCCCTACCCTGACCGCCATGACCGAGCCGTTCGATCCCGTCAGGCTACTGTCGACGATTCTCACCGAGCACGGCCCGCTGCACGAAGCCGACATCGCCGAGCACCTCCGGGGCGCTCGGGTGACCGACCCCGCCCGTGTCCTGCGGCGGCTACGACTCGGAATCGAAATCCCGGTAGGGCAATTGGCCGACGGACGTTGGGCATGGTTGCCCGCCGTGCTGGCCGGCCGGGGGTTCACCCGACGGGTCACCGAGGCCGAGGTGGACTTCGATGTGCTCACCGTCGGCCCGGATCTCGCCCCTATCGCCTTGCTCTGCGACTGCGCGCTCTATCAACGGCTGGCCGATGGATCCGCCGTCCACCTTCTGCGGCCCGGCGATGATCGCCTGCTGTCCGAGTGGGACATTCCGGAGTGGTTGCTCAGCAACGGAAGTGTGCTCGCGCTTGAGGTAGGAACGTTCGAGGCACTCAAGGTCGATGACGGTGATCTGGTCGGCCTGCGGCTAAGCGAGGCGGGCCTGGTGGTCGAACGAGTCACCGCGGCGCTCACAACGACGGCGGACTCACAGCTGGCGGCACTGCTCGGCACGCAGCCGGAGTGCATCGACGCGCTGGCATGGACGGTGTGCGTAGCCGATCCGGCACTCTTCACCGAGCCGGTAGCGCCGTTGTCGGAACTGACCGAGAAGCGTGGCCTGGCTCGACGTGGCGAATGGCTGGCACCGCCGGGTTTCGACTTCTCCCCCTGGGTTTTCGAGCGGGAAAGTGAGCGGCTCGCGCGACGCCATCGTCTGACCGGCGATGCGGCGGAGATGCTGAACATACTGCTGCGACTGTATGGGCTGCTGGCGGTGTACCAACTGCGCGAGCGTCCCGTCGCCGACGCGGCCGAGTCTGCGGTGAACGCGGTCGACGACATCATGGATGACGTCGGCAATGCACTGGCCGATCCGGTGATCGCGGAGGCGCTGGCGGCTGAGACCGTGCGGGACGGCCGATTCAGCGCGGGCGGGTTGCGGTTGCTGGCGGACGCGTTGTCGCCGCGGGTGGCGCCGCAGTCGCGGGTGGCCTGCCAATGGCTACGTGCAGTCGCGTGCGAACGCGACGGCGACATCGCCGGCTTCGAACGTGACCTGCTGCAGGCGGAGGAGATGGACGACAGCTGGCCACTGCCGCTGGTCGACTTGGCTCGCCTCGCCTCTGACCGCGGCGACGCCGAGGCCGGCCTGGCGCTGCTGCGACGCGCCCGAGCCAAGGCAGATCATCCGCTGCACTACCTGCTGCGGCTCCATCGCCCACAGCAGCGAAACGATCTGGGCCGCAACGCCCCGTGCTGGTGCGGATCGCGACGCAAGTACAAGAAATGTCATCTGGGCAAGCTGCCGTTGTGCGACCGGGCGGGCTGGCTGTACCACAAGGCGATTCAGCACGTGCTGTCCGGCGACTGGACCGATCTGCGCTACGCGGTTGCCTATGAACGGTGTCGCTCGGTCATCGTCGACGACGTGGACGCGTTCAATGCGGCACTGGCCGACCCGGTGGTGATCGACACCGTGCTGTTCGAAGGCGGCGGATTCGAGGAATTCCTGATGGTGCGCGGCATGCTGCTGCCCGAGGACGAACAGGGGCTGGCCGAGCAGTGGGTGCGGGCGCCTCGTTCGGTGTTTGAGATCGAGCGCGTGCAGCACGGCAAGGGTGTCGCCGTATGCGACGTACGCACCGGCGAACGACACGGGGCCGTGGCGTACACGGCCGACTACACGCTGTACCCCGGGCAGCTGGTCTGCGCCCGTATGGCGCCCGACGGCGTCGGCATGCGGTTCTTCGCGCTGGAGCCGGTTTCGGTGCAGCAGCGTGATCGACTGATCGCACTGCTCAACGGCTGGTCTGACCCGGTGGAACTGGTGGCGCTGCTTAGCCGCGGTACGGAATCGACTCGCGCCTCGGCGTGGTAGACACCTCGTGATCCGATGGGACGAGGCCCACGTCAACGAACGCACCCAAGCTGAAGAGAGGATCCGCAGCACAATTGCCGTCGTCACCTCGGCGAAGCGAGACCCTGCATGTTCGCGAAGTTGCCTAGTCGTCGGCCGCCGAGCGAATTCCGGTGTGCTTGAAGTCATCACCTTTCCACAGCAACGGTTCCCGCAGATCGGTCGCCAGCGCGTAGGCAAGGCAGTCCCCGAAGTTCAGGCCAGCGGGATGGCCGCTGCCCTTTCCGAAGTCCGCGTGGGCCTGTCTGGCCAGGCGTGCTTGTCGCTCGGACACCGGCTCGACGACAAAGCCGGCTTCGTCGAGAAATTCATCCAACGCTCGGCTGATCACCGGATCGCGTTGGGAGCCCATGACAATGCCGCATTGAGGTAGGACGCCGCGGACAACCTGCGTGACGTTGCGTTGGCGATGGCTCGCGCGTATCGCGCCGCGTCGTCTTCGTCACGAAGGATCGCAACGATCGCCGACGTGCCGGCGATCATGCCGGCAGTCCCCGCTCGTCGTAGAGATACGCCCCGTCGTCGAGCCGCTTGGTCTCCGAGGTCATCCGGACTGCGGTCCGGCGCCCGATGGCGAGCAGACGATCGGCAAGGCCATCCGCCTGCAGTTGGGCCAGCCGCTGACGCACCGCACCGGCGACTGCCTGCGCTTGGGACTCACCGGTCATCTTGGCGATCTGTTTGATCGCCTCATGCACGGATGGATCTTTGATGTTCAACGCCATGGTTGGTACCTTTCTACCCCGACAATGGGACCCGTCGGAATGATGTCCGCAGCGGTCACCGGCCCGCCGGCGCCAACGACCGGATGCCGGCGAAGGCCTTGTCCAGCAGCCCGTTGCTGTCGTTGACTTCCAACATGATCGGGTCCATCTCGATGTAGCCGCGCGCATAGCGCAGTAGTTCGGGAAATTCGCCGACGCGTTCGACGAACTCATCGATGAATCTGCGGTAGCCCTCTAGCGGGGCATCGAACACCCGGGCGCAGTCGCGGACCACGTCGGCGTGGTCGCTCGGCGCGTCGATGCCACGGCAGCGTTCGGCCAGCGTGAGCACCCGCTCGTGCAGATCCATCAGCCGGTTCGCGGCATGCACGATCGCGTCGGCGTCGGCGCTGTCACCGTCGGTCGGATCGCCGAACATCCGGGTGAACCCCGAGCTGAGCATCAACTGCTCGATCTGGTCCATCAGCGCCAACAATTGCTCAAGTAGCTCAAACAGGTGTTGCGCCAGCTTGAATCCGGTGTGGATGCGGGTGCTCCGGCTCGGAGCGTAGCCCAGCTCTTGATCGCGCAGACGTGGTTGCAGCTCCGCACGCCGCTGCACCAGCACAGAAGCGAAGGCCGCGTAGCGCCAGCAGGCGGGCTTGTCGGCGATCAGCGTGGCCAGGGCTTCGGGGGTGTAGGCCACTGCGGCGGCTGGAGGATCGTCGTCGGGATCGTCGAGGCTATCCGCTGTCGAGTCGGCCTCGATGCGGCGCATCAGCTCGGCGCCGTCGGGCCCGTAGAGGCCTCTACTGTCGCCGCGCAACACCCAATGGTGCTGTCGATCGGCACGCTCGCGAACCTCTTTGCGGTAACGCACTGCAAGGGTCCGCTGCTCATCGAGGTAGGGCATCACTAGGTAGCCGACGAACACGAGCGCTGCCAGCACCATGGTCGCGATGACCCACCCGGCCGATCCGAACAGCGAGACAACAAGCAGTACGGCGGCGACCGGACCGATGCCGGCACGCAGTGCCGCGCCGGCCCGGTCCGTCACCGTGTTCATGGCCTAGAGGCTACGAGGGGGGTGTGACAGTTCGTCCTACGTCGGGGGAAGCTCCGGGCCCATATGGGAGACAATCGGCGCCGGCGGCCGACAGCCACCACCGTTGGACGAACCCGCCCCGCTCGCGACGCTTCCGTTCCGCAGCGACAACCAGGTCCTCGAAGCTCAGGCCGTGCAACGCGGCCATCGCAGCGAGCACCTCCAACACGTCGGCGATCTCGGCGAGCACCTCGGTCGTGGTCACTGCCTCTTTTAGTTCGGCCGCCTCCTCGAGGAGCTTGTCGTGCAAGGCCTCGCGGTAGGCTGTCTCATCGAGCACCCGAACATCCGGGGTGCGCCCCGACGCGCGGATCAAGTCGGGGATCTTGTCTCGCACGAGCTTGCCCTTAGACATCGACACCTCCTGCCATACTGCGTCTCGTGTCTTTCTACCGCCGGCTTCCGACAGCGCAGCCTGTGCGACGGTGCTCCGATGCGGAGACGTGCGGTGGCTGACGGGCTTATCGACCCGCTGCTGCTCGGCCAGCAGGTGGTCGCAATTCTGGAGACCGGCTTGCGGACTGCCACCTACAAGCTCGCCACGATCACCGCGCTGATTGACCACTGCATCGAGCACCTTCCCGATGATCCGGACGCGCCGCTGACCGTGCCGATACCCGAGCTGGCGCACCGTGTTTTGGAGATCTACTGGCGCCAGGTGCGCCCCTTCGATGGCCACGAGCTTCGTCAGTCAACGCAGCCGCGCGCCCGGATCCTCGCCGCCACCACCAGGTTCCGCGAGGAGTCCGGTGCCGGCCACCGCGGTTCGGCACTCGCGATCGCGATGCAAGGCGCCCCGCAGGCCTACCGCACGGCGATCGACGAGATCACCCTGTGTCTGGCCCAGCAGCCCTTGCACCGGCTGCAGCATCTGCCGGGTGGCGCCGCCGGCGACCGGTTTCTCTACGACGATTCATTTCTGCACGATCACGTCTCGCGGGCCACCCTGCGCGCCCACGGTGATGCCATCGAACTCAAGCCGGGGGTCGCCCACGGGTTGGCGCGACTGGCCGGGCTGCTCAAGCCGGCGCTGGAGATCATGTGGGTCGATGACGTACGGCGGATGAACAAGTTCCTCGACGCCGAGGTACCCGACGTGAGCGGCCACCTGTTCGGGCGGGAACGGATCTCGTTGGCCGCGGTGCGCGAACCGTTCAAAGACGTATTCGGCGCGCGATGCTTCTACTGCGACACCGCGTTACGGTCCGACAATCCGGTCGATCATGTGCTGCCCTGGTCGCTGGTCGGGATCGATGGGCTGGCCAACCTGGTCCTAGCCTGCCCGCGGTGCAACGGTGACAAGCGGCACGCCTTGCCGTCGCTGCAGATCGTGGACCGCGTGCTCGGCCGCGACCGCACCGTGCTGGAGCAGATCGCCAGCGAAATCGGCTGGCCGACCCAGTATGAGCGGGTGGTCGCGGCCGCCCGTGGGCTCTACCGCGGCCAAGCACCCGGAGTGCCGACGTGGTCGGGGTACCAGCAGAGCATCCGGCTGGATATCAGCCATCCGCAGTGGTGGATTCGGGTTGGCGTTGGTGCGGGGCAGGGCGAGTGCCATCACGGTCCCGGCCCAAGAACGTAGGCAGTTCGCAAAACGGTATCGCAGGCGCTATCCGAGACCTACGCCACCGCCACGCTCGACGCCTGAAACACCTCCGCCGGCATCGGCTGGTGCAGCCGCCAAGTGATCGCCATCGGTTTCTCGCCCTCGTGTGAGACGTAGTCGGCCGGTCCAAGGAACACATACGGCGCCGCGCCGAGCGCGTTGGATTTGGCAGCCCGTACGAACAACAGGATGTGTGAGCCGTTTTCGCGGTGATGGATGTAGCGCTGCCCAGTCGGCGAGGCTGCCGAGGTGGTGGACTGCGACTCCCAGTGAAACAGCCGGTCGCTGAGCGCGAAGTCGCGGTACATAGTGGTCGGCGAGTAGTCGGTCTCGGACTTCTTCAGCGTGATCAGGAACGCGTCGGTGTTGAGCTCTGGGCGCCATACGACACCCTCACGCATGGTGCTCGGGGTGCGGTTTTGAGCCGCGTAGTCCAATGCGGCCAAGATTTCCTCGCGCGAGTAGGTGGCGTGCACTTGCAGCGGAACCTCGGCCAGCGACGGAACGAGAACACCCAGGTCGTAGGTGGTGCGCCTGGCGGTATCGAAGGCGATATCAATGACCTGGCGCATTTCGTCGACGATGGGTTCTCCGGCCAGGGCACCGAGTCCGGCTGCGACATCAGCGAAGCCGCCGCCGTTGGGGAACAGCGAGTAGAACAGCATCGCGGCCAGTCGTCGTTCGGCCGGGCCGCTCAGGTCGATAGCCCCATCAAGACAGGCCCGATAGCTCTGCCAGCGCAGTCGATCGTCCGTGTGCGCGAGGGCACGGACGCGTTTGACCAGGTGCGTCTCTCGGGGGCCGGCTTCAAGGGCCAGCTTCCCGGCCTCGCGGCACAACGTAGTCCAGGACCGGTTGTTCTTCAGGATGTCGGGAAGACCCCGACCGTAGGCGTCGAGGTAGGCCGCCAGCCGGTCGTCGGGGTGAGATCGCACTTCGGAGACGAGCGCCACCCAACGGGGCGCCACTTGTTGTTTGATGTTGTCCAACACCAGTTTTTGCGCGACCCGGTCGAGCACGATCTGGCTTCCCGACGGTAGAAATGGGAAGCCTTGCTCGACCTGGTGTTGCAGCGCCTTGCCGCCCGTTCCGGTCAGGGCCCGGAAGCGTTGGTCGAAGCGGAATTCCCGGCGCTGGTGGCCGACGAAGTCGAGCGCGGTCAGCACGGTCTTGCCGTGAGTGAGTCGCAGCCCGCGTCCCAATTGCTGCAGGAAGACGGTGGCGCTTTCGGTGGGGCGCAAGAACAGCACGGTGTCGACCTCGGGGATGTCGAGGCCCTCGTTGAATAGGTCGACGGCGAAGATGATGTTGATGTCGCGGTTGCGCAGCGCGGCCAGGGCAGCGCGGCGCTCATCGGCGGGTGTGTCGCCCGAGACGGCCAGGGCAGGAATGCCGGCGTCGTTGAAGCACTGGGCCATATAGCGGGCGTGGTCGACGCTGACGCAAAACCCCAGCCCGCGCATGGCTGCGACGTCACCGACCTTGTCGTGCAGTTGTTTGAGCACGATGCGGGTTCGGGCGTCGTTACCGGTGTAGACAGTACTCAGCGCGGCCAGATCGTAGCCGCCGCGCTTCCATTGGACGGTTTCCAAGTCGGTGCCGTCGTGAATACCGAAGTAGTGGAACGGGCAGAGCAAGGTTTGCTCGAGGGCCTCCCACAGCCGCAGTTCGGCGGCGATGCGGCCGTCGAAGAAGGCGCGCACGTCCACACCGTCGGCGCGCTCCGGGGTGGCGGTCAGCCCGAGCAATTCAATCGGCTGCACATAATCGAGCAGTCGGCGATAGGACGCGGCTTCGGCGTGGTGGAACTCATCGACCACGACGACGTCGAAGTGGCCGGGGGTAATGTCGGCCAGCCGGCCCGCCGACAGCGATTGAATGCTGGCGAACACGTGGCGCCACTTGGTCGGCTGCTGGCCGTCGACGAGGAGTTCCCCGAAGGTGGCATCGGTGAGGACTTCCCGGTACATGCGTTGGGCTTGACCGAGGATTTCCTTGCGGTGCGCGACAAACAGCAGGCTGAGGTCGCGGCCGTGAATGTCGCGGGCCAGCCGACGATAGTCCAGGGCGGCCATGACGGTTTTGCCGGTACCGGTGGCAGCGACAATCAGGTTTCGGTGCCGGTCGTGCAGGGTGCGTTCGGCGTCGAGTTGCTCGAGCATCTCGGCCTGAAAGGGCTTGGGGCGCACTTCCAGGCCGGACAGGGTGACCGCCAGCGGGTCGCGCTTGCGGTCTCCGGATGCGGTTTGGAGGGCCTGGCGGAGCCGATCACCGTCTTGGCCGGGACGGTATGACTCGAAATCGCGGTTCTCCCAGTAGGAATCGAAGGTAGCCCGGAATTTCTCAAGCAGATGCGGGGTGGCGATCGCCGAAAGGCGCACGTTCCATTCCAGCCCGTCGACCAGGGCAGCGTGCGAAAGGTTACTGGAGCCGACGTAGGCGGTGTGGAAGCCGGTGTTGCGCCGCAGCAGCCATGCCTTAGCGTGCAAGCGGGTGATGGTGGTGTCGTAGTTGACCCGGACCTCGGCGCCGAACTCATTCACCAGGGCGTCCAGGGCGCGTGCGTCGGTGGCGCCCAGGTAGGTGGTGGTGATGACGCGCAGCGGGATGTTGCGCTCGCGTAGCTCGGTGAGCTCCTTTTCTAGCAGCCGCAGGCCCTGCCATTTGACGAACGCGCATAGCAAATCGACCCGGTCAGCGCTGGCAAGCTCAGCCCGCAGCTCGGCGGCGAGGGTGGGCTCGCCGCGACCGTTGGTCATTAGCGCGGCATCGGAGAACGGGGTGGCCGGGCGAGGGAGCCTGTTGTCGGCCAGGGCCTGAGCGCGGCGCACCTCGTCGAGGCGGGTGATCTTGCCCGGGTCGTCCGTGTGCAGGGCGGCGCCCTCGGCGTAGGTGTCGGGTAGTGCGTCCAGGATGCGGTGCGTCAGGGCCACCCGGTCTTCGACGGTGCGCGCAGCCTGCAGGGACCGTTCGATGATCGGTGCAAGGTAGTGCGCGATGGCCGATGCGTGCTCGGCGTCGTCGACGGTGCCGTAGTCAGGATGCAGGTCAGTGTGGTGCGCGAGCTGGACAGCCAATTGCTCGGTGAGCAGGGTTTCGTAGACGCCCGTGTCCATGGGGTGGAGGCTATTCGCTAAGTCCGACATTCGGCGCCCCGCCGACCACCTTCGGTCTCGGAAGTCGGTTCTCTGACACCCATTTGCACCTGAGCGACTTCGATCCCAGCCTCAACCACGTGTGGGTCCGACACCGTAGTGCGATCCGGTGAAGCCCGCGGTCAGTAAGGCAGCCCAATCAGTCGCGTCCGTCTCGTTTCGATGATGTAAGCGGCTATACCCAGCGCCACTAGGGCAAACGCAAGTATGCAGCTCCCAACCAAGCCGATAGCCGGTGAAAAATCGGCGCTGGCCAAGTCGGGCGGATCACCGAAGGTGCTGCGGAGATCGAAGAAATAGCTGGCGCAAAGCGCCCCCACGATACTTCCAACGACGGCCACCACTGTCGCGACGGCCTTGCGGTGGTTCGACCACAGATAGGCGGAACCAGCGATCAGCGCAACGATACCGAGCAGCAACGTTATCCAGCCCGGATGCGTGTTGACCAGAAGCGATGACGGATCACTCACATTCAGATTTGCATTGGCTGTGTTGTCGGAGTAGGTGACCGCGATGGTGGGATCACCGACGCCGGGGAACGAGTAGGTCTCCGAGGCCAGTGCGCCCTTGTAGGTGGCAACGATCCTTGCCTTCCCCCACACAGCGAAGGATGCGGCGATCAACGCGACACCGGCCCCGGCGATGGAGAGTCCCATCGTCCGGTGGATACCGCCAGCCATTCCGGCTCGCAACCGCGTCACCAGCAGTTGCTCGGAACCGCCGAAAGGAGGCATCGCACCGTAGCTCCCGGGGGGCGGCGGCAGAGGTGCACCGTACGGTCCATTGGGCGCGGCAGGGACGGAAGGACCGTGGCCGTCAAGCTGCATCGGCGGGGGCGGCGGCCCGTACGGACCGGCAGGTCCGGCGTGAATTGGAGCGCCGTAGCCATCCCTCGGCGTGGAGGCCCAAGGCGAATGGGTAGCGGGCGCACCCTGGTTGGGTGGAGCATAGGTAGGGTCTGCGGCTGCCATAGGATGGTGTGGTGTGGGGGGCTGGGTAGGTCGACGGTGCATCGATTGCTTCCGCCGCCGCTGTGGCGTCCAGTCTTGGCCGTCGTGGTAACGCTCCGCATCCTGCGCCTGCGGGTCGTCATACCAGCCGGGAGAGTTTGGCGTCGTCATCGGCGACTCCTCCGTTTTCTGACTGCTCTCTATGCTCGGACAATAACGCGACCGGTCGTCGACGGGTGTGCCAATGCGGGTACTCATGTCGCGAAGCGGGTTTCATACCTTAACGCGGGTGTCCGCGCCTGACGTTTGGCGGATCCGGTGAGCCCTTTCCCCGGCGGCTGATTGCGAGCGCGTGGGCAACCCGGGACCGGCTGAACGGTACTGCCGCCCCGCCTCATTCACCGCGGTCAGTCATATCGCGGCCCTAAGCATTAGGTGCCGCCGCGAATATGGCATTTGCTTCCCGGAGGCGCACCGCAATGCTAGCGTGACCCGGAACCGCGGTCCTTTACGGTAACTGCGACCGGGTGTCGACGACGGCGTCGACCCACGAGGTAGGAGTGCTGCAGGCGTGGAGCCCAAAGGATCAATTTTGCTGGTCTACTTCGTCGCCGACGAGTCTGGGTCGATGGGGCCAAACGTCGGTGACCTCAATGAAGGTCTGATCACATTGCAAGATGAGCTGCAGCGGCAACCGTTTGCGGCTGCTCGGGTTCGGTTTTCAGTGATCGGATTCTCCACCACGGCGTTTACTCACCTTGAAGCCGCGGACTTGCGGTCGACCACCTGGAGGCCGACATTGAGCGCTCAGGGGCTGACGTCTTACGCTGCCGCGTTCGAACAGCTCGGTTACCGCATATCCGTGGATGTTCCCCACCTGAAGCAGCAGGGATTCTCGGTGCTTCGTCCGGCAGTGTTTTTCTTGACTGACGGACTGCCAAACAAGAAGGAAGACTGGCGGGCAGCTCGGTCGCGATTATTAGCCACACCGACCAGACCCAACATCATTGCGTTCGGAATCGGCGATGCGGACGCCGCGGTAGTGTGCGAGCTGGCGACCGACGAGAAATACGCCTTCCAGGCCGCACGTGGGGCAGATACCGGGGCGGCCCTGTCGGAGTTTCTGACCTCGTTGACGCAGTCGGTCATCAGCTCCGGCCAGGCGGTCGCCGCCGGACGGGGCGAATTGCAGTTTGACCGCCCCGAAGGCTTCACCCTGGCAGTTGACGTCATCTAACCGAACGCCATGAGCTCCATGAGATGGGGTCGACGACGCCGTAGGACTCGTCACCAACCCGAACCGATTCAGGAAACTAGCTGGCGTAGGCGACGCGCAGATGCCCGGCCGGTCGATGACAGGGCACTCTACGGCCATGCAGTCCCCATGGTTGCCCGTGGCCCTTGGATGCCGACATCTTTCGATCCCACCCCCGCGGCACCTCACGACTGGGTCGGGACGACCAAGGTGATCGGCCCGCTTGCTATCCCGCAAATAAGCGTCGGGACACCTTCACCTTCGGGTGAGCCCGTCGCGATCAGCGCCGAGTTCCGGTCGTTCCCGTTTCGGCCTGACGTCGTCCTTGATGGGTGGTCGACCGACACGGTGACCATTCGCGGCGTCTCGCAGCGCGGACACATGCACCGCCACAACGGTGCACCACGCCAAGACGATTTTGCGATCCACCAACTGCCCGGCCGACGTGTCATCGCCGTTGTTGCCGATGGGGTCTCTGGGGCGCGACAGTCACACGTCGGCGCTGGAACCGCCGTCAGATATGCTGCCGACTGGCTGCGGTCAAATCTCGGCGACGATGTCGCACATACCGATTGGCAGTTGCTGTATAAGAACGTTGCGTGGGCGCTCGCCGAGCAAGCCAAGATCTCATACGGGTTGGACGAACCCGACCCGTTGCGCGCCGAGGAAGAATTCGCCACCACTCTCGTCTGCGCAGTGATCGAGCCCGCGATAACAGGGGGACTGCGCGCATACCTGACCGGTGTCGGAGATTCAGGAGCGTGGTTGCTCTCTTCGGGCATGTTCACCGAACTGCTCGGCGGTAAAGCGATATCAGAGACCGGGCTTACCTCGGCAACCGTGACAGCATTACCGCAGGTGCCAACTGACCCACTGGAGCCCACGGTGGTCGACATCGCCAGCAACGAGGTGCTGCTAATTGGCACCGACGGTATCGGTGATCCACTCGGCGATGGACGCGGTGGAGTCGGCAACCTACTGCGCGAGCTCCTGGCTAAACCTTCCCCACCGTCGCTGGTGGAGTTCGCCCACCTAGTGGATTTCAGTCGCGAGCTGTTCGACGATGATAGAACCCTGGTCGCCATCTGGGCGATACAGCCAGCGAACAGCGACCCGGCGCAATCACCTCGGCCCGAGGACAGGGCAAGATGATGCGTGCCGCAAAGCAACGAAATCAGTTGGGGCAGTTAACCAAGGTCGGCCAGGGTGGCCAGGGGGTAGTGTATCGGACATCGGCGGCTCGAACATCATTCACCGACGCCATGGTCTACAAGGAGTACAAGTCCGACACTCGTACCGATGTGGATTTCACTGCGTTGGCGGCGATGCCGACACTGGTGGAACAGTCGATGCCACGCCAGGAGGGTGAGCGGCTCATTTCGATCGCGGCGTGGCCGTGTGAGCTTGTCGAAGATGACGGGGTGCCGACCGGATTTTTGATGCCGGAGATCCCCGATGCGTTTACCGTATCGCTAACAACCCTGAAGGGGGTGTCGGACGGTCTCGCGGAGTTTCAACACCTGTTGAACCCGCAGGCGGTTCTGGATGCTCGCGGCATCGTCATCGATGAGGTGCAGCGCTACGAACTGCTGCGTGAGGTCGCCTCAGCCATGGCGTTTTTGCACAGGCACGCGGTGTGTATCGGCGACATGTCGCCGAAGAACCTGCTGTTTTCGCTGAAACCTCGGGCGGCGGTCTACTTCGTTGACTGTGATGGGATGCGGATCGACGGGATGTCAGTGTTGCCGCAGATGGAGACACCCGGCTGGGCGGTGCCGACGGGTGAAGAGTTGGCCACCGTGTATTCCGATGCCTACAAACTTGGGTTGCTCGCACTGCGGCTGATCGTCGGTAGCCAGATCACCACCAGGCCCGATGATCTTCCGACGGACACCCCGACGATGCTGCACCAGATCATCGCCGACACCCTCTGCCACGAGCCAGAACGGCGCCCACTGCCCGCGGCCTGGACCTACATCCTCAACAACGCCATCGAAGAAGCCCAACATCGCAAGAACACTCCCCTTCCAGCGCCGACATCGCCTGCCCCGGTTCCATCGACAAGCACAGCGCCACAGCCGGCACCACCATCCCGCTCAGTAGATTCGACGTGGGCTTCGGTCGCTAAGTGGGCGGCTGTCCTCACCGGGGCTAGCCTGGTGGCCATCTTGCTTGTCAGCGTCCTGTCGGCCGTTGTTGGCAACTTTGGTTCGCCGTCAAGTTCATCGAGCACTCCGTCAACAACGCGCGCCCATCGCACTACCGGGCCGAGCAACTCACCGAACTATTCATCACCAACGTCCTCTCCACCGACCTACTCATCCTCGACATCACCGCCTGCAGCGCAGGAGCCTCGGCAGATGGCCCTGCCGCCGTTGGTCAGTGGGCCGGATGGCAGCAGCCAGCGTCAAACTTGCGACGGCGGTTACCAGATGAACTCACGGACCGGTTGGGGGACCCGGTCGGGGCGCGGCACGCTAGAGACATCATGTCGATTTGCTCAGCAGGTGCTTGAAGCCTATTGGGCAACGTATGGCAACGTGAGCCCCGAACGACGAACGGTCGTAGCGGCGGGTAGCGTTCCGTGTCGTAGCACGTCCGGAGCCGAGTGTTCTGGGTCGAGATTCGTAGTGCACTGTGTTGCGTACGCCTCTAACTGGATCACCTGCAGGGGCGGCAACAATGCAGTGGTCTACTTGTACTAGACATTTCACCGGCAAGCCGAAATCCCGGTCCACTTTGGCCTGCCAACGGGGCCCTAGGGCAATGACCTAATCCACGTCAGCGCCAATTATCGCCGCCGCAAGGGCCAAGTCCGGCTTATCGGTCCATGACGACCTGGTGGCTGTTGTCGACGACAGAGGCTGGATGCGCCATGAATTCGCTGCACCGAGGTCAACCAGGCCCGGCTGGCCGACATCACCGAACCGCCCACCGCCGAAGGCAACCTGCGTGAGCACCACCATAACCGATGTTGGACACTATGTATCCTTCAAGGCCCCGGCAACCTCACCGGCATCCGTCTCCCCCAACCGAAAAACCGTGAACCCCTCCCTGGCCAACGAGGCGTCACGTTCGGCATCAACCCCATCGACGACGACGGCCTTCTGCTTTCTCCACACCGCCTCGATCGGCCAGTAGTACTCGCCCAATTCGACACCGACCTCCGGCTCCGGCAGGCCCAGGGTCGCCAATTCGGAGAGCAAGGCTTCGAGGAGATCCGTGGCAAGGTCTAGCGCGACCCCCCATTCGTCACTCATGCCACTCCGCAGACCATCGATGCCCAAAGACTCCAGCACCTGCAGCGCACCGACCCGCGACAGCTTGTCGTGATACCGCCCATTCCGGTACGACCGCAGGCAGCCGTAGCAAGACGTTTCCGGCCCGCAGTCGCAGGTGTTCACGCGGTCAAGGGCGGCCTTCAGAACCAGTTCGACCTTCTCGGCGATCTTCATTGCCGCTCCGGCCCCACCGGGGACGGTGTCGAACAAGACGATGCTGCGTAGCCCGTCGCTGTTCCAGGCAAGCGCCCCGTCGATGTCGTCGCGGCTGATCTCCAATGCCTCGGAAGCACCCCCGAGCAGTGCGTAGAGTGTTGAGAGCCAGCTCTCCTCCGAAATACCCAGGAACCGGGTGTCTTTGAAGGTGAATTCGGCAACGTCGGTCTGGTAGCGATGGCCCAGCGCGAACACCGAAAGTGGCCCGGTACATTCCTGACCGGTCGTCGGGCGTTCGTGTTTGCGAGGCAGTTTCGAGCGCCCGTAGACGTCGGCCCAACCGCACCAGGAACAAACGCAGAAACCACCGCCCGCACCTTCCGAGATGACGGCCATCGTGGCACGTTTACCGGCTCGAGCAGCAACCTCGACTCCCGAAGGCGCCCTCATCACCAGGGTGTTGATCTCATCACCGACGTCAACGACGTAACTGGCCCCGAACCAACGCCGCTCCGGCGGTGCGGTGCCGACATCGTGCACCTTGGAATCGGCGACGAAGCCGAACTCCGGTATGAGGTACTTGCGGATCGTCCCGAATCCTTCACCGCAGCCCGGGCACGGCTCCCCGGAATCCAGCAACCGCGCGGTTTGAAATCGCTTGCATGCCGGACAGATCCGATACTGGAATTCCTCCAGCTCGCGGCCCGGCATCCGATGCAGACCGCGAGAGGTGAAGACTTTCCCGCCGGCCACCACCTCGTTACCGGGGGCGTACTCGTAGATCGCCAAGCTCAGGTCACGGTCGAGCTCAAGCTTCGCTCCAGAACGGTCCGCGCAGTGCACTGTGCGCAGCTCGACGGTATCCACCGGGAAGCCGTACTTCGGCAGGATGTTCCGGTTTGCCAAAAACCCGAGCAGTTGGCGCCTTTCGACGGTTGCGCGCGTCCTCTTGAGCCGCTCCATCAACCAACCATTCTTGGCGTCAGCGGCCTTGTCGATGGCCTCGGTGAGCTCCTTGATGTCCGAGCTCACACCGTCGCGCACTCGATCCAGCAGGTCGCACAGTTTCGGCACCCAATGATCGTCGGCAACGCCCAGTTCGTCGGCAATGGGCTTCGGCAGCGCCTCGTGCAGTGCCGCCTTGATCCCGGCCGGGACCGGCGTCAGGTAGTTCCGCACACGCGACGCCGGCGGTTCTTGGCCGTCTTCGGGAGCGAAGAATTCGCCGGCGTACTTCCACTGGGAACCGTCGGTTTCATAGCTATCCCGGAAAAACGCGGCGAGCGCAACGGAATGTGCGTGGCGCCGCGCGATTCGCACATTGTCGATCGGCACCCATGGCACCCGCATCTGCCCGTTGATCATCGACTCGGGCTGCTGATACTTCGCAAGGTCATGCGAGGTGCGCTTGGCGTAGGTCAACACCAGCGCGGCGGAGGCTGCCCGACGGCCGGCCCGGCCGGCGCGCTGAATGTAGTTGGCAGTTTTGGGCGGCATGTTGCGCATGACCACCGATTGCAGTTCGCCGACGTCGACGCCGAGCTCAAAGGTGGTCGAGCAAGACAACACATTGACCTGGCCGCGGATGAATTCGTCCTGGATGGTGGCAGCTTCCCGTGCGCTCCACTGGGCGGTGTGTTCCCGTGCGGACAGCGGTGCGGTGGTCATCGTCTGGTAGATCACCCGGTAGTGATTGGTGTCCGACGCCGCCGGCGGGATGGTGCGCTCGATCAGCTTGCCGTCACAGGTGTTGTTGGGGCAGACGCCACGCACCGAGAAGGCGGTGGTGCGCCGGCACACATCGCAGCGATACCAATCGCAGTCCAAGCCATTGCGCACCATCAGCTTTTCGTGGTTGACCTGGTATACATCACTCGATGTCTTGTCGGGCACCACGGTGACATAGCCCTTGTCGCAGAGGAAACGCCAGCATCCGTCGAGCACCTTGCGGGGGTCGGCGTTCGATGCAACGGCCGCCAATACCTTCTTGGTGAAGGTGATTCGCCGGTTGGTGGTGCCGGGGCGGCCGCTGGGCAGCCAGCTGAGGACCTTCTTCGGGGCATCCGAACCATCGGAACGGATCCGAACGGTGACGTTGCGGGGCTCGAATCGCTCGGATTTGATGTCGACCTCGTCGAGCAGCGTCATTGCGCCCTGCATCCGAGCAGATTTCACCAGCTCATCCAGTAGCGCCCAGCCCTCGTCCTCGCTTAGCCCCAGCGAAGACAGCCCGCGTGGCAATGATTCACCGCGCGGGCGTTTGAGTGCCACCCGCATCAGACCAAGGCCTTCGAGGGACTGGCGGGTATCCATGGTCAGTAACTCGCCAACGACCCATTCGTTGGCGGCCTTTTCCTCAGCGACACGGCCGGCGCCTTCCGGGAAGTGCCCGGCCGCCCTAGCCTTCTTGCGCGCAACGATGGCTAGATCTTCAACAGTGAGGTCGTCATCTGCGTATTTCGGGTCTTGGAGAGCCTGGGTCAGATAGCGGCGCTCCAGCAGCCTGCCGTAGGTGCGGTCCAGATACGGCGCCGCAAATGCCGCCGCCTGCCGAGAGTCGGAGAACATCAGCAGCTTTCGGCCACCGCCAACATGATCAGCTGATTCATCTTCTGCCTCGGGCAACTCCTGATACAGCGCCGTCGTGATGACCGCGGGTGCGGCGTTGGTGTCGGTACGCAGCCGGCGAATCACCTGGCGGGCTAACGCACCGCATTCGGTGCACTTGCTCATCACGCTGGTGGTGTTCGGGTGTTCACGAACGAGTTTCATCGGCCCGCCGGGGCAACCCGGCCCTGAGCAGGCGGTCTCCCCCGATCTAGTCAGATAGCCGCAGCCTACGCAGAGCCAGCGCAGTGTGGCGTCGCCCGCAAACCGCTGGTCACCCAGCGTGACTTCGTCCTCGTCGATCAGAGTCTCCTCGGCGCCATCGACGAGGACTAGCCAGTTCACCGCCCCTTCGGTCTTGGTAGACGGGCGAAAGTGCTGGCGGCCGTCGTGCTGTTCGACGTCTCCCGCCAGGTGCACCGCACCGCAACGCTGGCAGGTGCCGAATTCGAAGACCGCCCGCCGAGTGTCGGGGTCGATTTCGTGTCGGCCGAGGAAGATTCGCGGTCCGTCGTCGCCAAAGCTGACAAATGCACCTTCGGTGGCCCGCACGAACATGTGGTAGCGAGCCGAGAGCACCGGGTTTCCGGAAGAATCGCAAACTCGACTACCCAGTGCGACAAGCGCCGCCAGTTTCTCCGCCGATTGCGGGTCTTCCGGCCACAGTTTGGATTGCAGCTTGCGTACCCCGACTGGTCCCCCAGCAAGTGCGGCCTTTAGGTCCGCCGTGAGCCTCTCGCCGTGCAGCGCCTCAGCCGGGTCGTCAACCCCACCCAGCGTCGCCAACTCGGATTCATCACCAGCGCCGAGTCGCAACAGCTGCTCACCACTCAACGACCAGGTGGGTTTAGGGCGATGCGGCTCCCTGGTGGCGGTCACCAGATCCTGGCGGTTCGGATCGGAATCGACATACTCGAACGGCGCATCAAACAGATCGCGGGCGAACTTCATCGCCTCGGCCGGCGCGTTCGCCGACGAGGTGCCGGTCAGCGAGGCGGAGGTGGCGATGCACTGCAATGCTTTGCCGCTGGCCACCCGTTGCCGTAGCCGGCGCAGCAACATCGCGACCTCGGAGCCTTGGGCTCCGTCGTAGACGTGTGCCTCGTCGAGCACCAGGAATCGCCAGGTTCCGGTGTGCGGGCCGCTGAACAGGTCCATGTCGGCTGGGCGCAGCAGCAGGTACTCAAGCATCGCGTAGTTGGTCAGCAGAATGTGCGGCGGTGTCCGGCGCATCTCTTCGCGGCTGATCAGTTCGTTAGGCAGGCGCTTCTGGCCGCGGTTAGTGGCGTGGAACTCGGCCAGCGCTGAAACATCGGTTTCTTTAGTCTCGCCTGTGTAGCGGCCGAAGGTGATCTCCGGGGTGCTGGCGAGCAGACCGCGCAGACGTTTGAGTTGGTCGTTGGCCAACGCGTTCATCGGGTACAGCAGCAGTGCCCGCACCCCCGGACACAAAGTGCCGGCAGCTGCCTCAGCGGCCAGTGAGTTCAGGATCGGCAGCAGGAAACTTTCGGTCTTACCAGATCCAGTCCCGGTGCTCACCACCAGATTTCGCCCCGACAAGACCTTGCGGATCGCGGTTTCCTGGTGCACGTACAGCGGCTGCTCGTCAGGAAAATTGATCCGCCGTAGCCCAGGATGCAGCAGCCCCTCGTCGATCAGCTGGTTAATCGACGACCCGCGGGCGTAGGGCGGGGTCAGCTCCAGCAGCGGTCCCTTCGTCAGCAGCTGCGAGCCATCGACCTCGGCATCGAAGGCCCGGGACAGCGCCGGGTCACGCGGTGACAGCAGGGTTTTGAGGTAGCGCTTGTAGGTTTCTTCGATCTGCCGGCCAACGGCAAGCGCATCAAGGGGTTTGGTCACGATTCGTCTCCAATGAGGTCGCCATGGCAGTAGTGGACGACCAGGGCTTCAGCGATCAACAGATCGGTGGCCACCAATCGGGGCGCAAGCTCAGCCAGCCGGGCCCAGGTCGCCAGCATTCCGGAATTCAGATACTGCCCGGCGATGCGGTTGTGGGCCTCCAGCCGGGCCAGAACTGCCAGGGTCAGCGATTGCAGTGTCAACAGCATCCACGGAAGGTGCTCGATATCAAGGCCGTCGAGCATGGCGTTGCGCAGTCCGATCACGTCGTGGGCCAGCGGGCAGGCGCGCCGGATCGGGGTCATCACATAGGAAAGCTGGGCGGCGAAACCCTCCGACCAACCCGACGCTACCCAGTCCGCACGTTGGCGGAACGCCTCGACAGCGGCCGCCATCCGGCTACCTGATCCCAGCAGGGCTCCAGGCACCAGCCGCAGCTGGTCAATGATTGCGTCGACCTGGTCGGCCGACATACCGTCCATCGCTACCACGTTCCTAGCAAAGCTGCCTTCGCGGACGTAGTCGAACTTGCCGACCCGCAGGCTTTCGATCAATAGCTCGCCGCCCTTGTCCTTCAGGTAGCCGAGTGTCTGGGCGCGTTCGGCGCGTTTCTTGTCGCGGTCGCGGTGCAGCGCGGCCAAATCGGAGAGTTCCACCATGCAGCCAAACCACGGGTCGGCATGCAGTTCGTTCAAGGTGAAGTCAGCAGCGAACGAGCAGTTGACCAACTCGGTGCGGATTAACAGCGCCATCTTGTCTTCCAACGCAATGGTGCTGTTGCCCAGCGCTTCTAACGCCGCGCGCGGCTCCGTGCGCAAGATTCTGGTCAGTGCGGATTCGATGCGCTGGCTGCTCACGCCGTCGGCGGCGGGGAAACACAGCGCCGACCAAACTTCGGGCATCGCGCTCACCGAGTCAGGAGTCGGGCCGTCGCCAGCAAGGAACCGAGAAAGAGTGGCCGACGTACCTTCGGAGACCCAGCCCGGCTGGTCGACGCGGATCGCGTTGGGGCCAGGCCAGCGGGGTGGTTCAACCGCGGTCCACGGGTCGTCGACGAACACTTCGCACAGCAGTGGGCCGGCCTCGATCAGCTCTGCTGGTAGCACCGCGCGGTCGCCGTCGAGCGGGATGGCCCGCGGCTCCAGCCACGGCGCGGTGCTGCACCAGATGTTGACGGCCAGGTCGTCGGCGGTGAGCAGGTTGTGGAAGACCAGCTCGCCATCGGCCAGGTGCGCTCCCGAGCAGAACGTGGGCGGCCGAACCGCAATAACCGTGACATCGACCAGCTTGCCTTCGCCGCTAATGATGCGGGCGATGATCCGCCCGGTGGCTGCGTTGCGCGCGGTATCAACGAAACGCCTCGTCGAAACCTCGTACACCTCGCCGGCTTTGCGACGCGGCTGCGTCTCAGTTTGGGTTACAACCCCGACCGAGTTCAGGAACGCGAACTGCACCGAGGAGACTCCCGGAGCGCGGATCGCAACGAATCGGTCTTCACCAAGCGCATCAGGGGTGTAGGCCTCGGCGCTGCTGCGCCAAGGTGCCGGCTGGCCCACTAGACCGGTGCGGATGTCGACGCTCGGCGGCTGAATCACCAGCTCGACGGAATCGGCCCCGTCGCTGACGGTGATGGTGCGGTTGCGGTCACCACGATCGAACTCCAGCCAGGAGTCCGAGACCGTCAGTTCAAACTCGGAGGTGATCATCGCGGCACTCGGTGAGAGTCCGCCGGCCACCGGAAAGCGCGGCGGATTGTCGAAGTCGACTGTCAACCCCTCCGCGACGAACACCACTGCGCGGATGTCAGCGCCCAACGGCCCAGAGACTACGATCTCGAACAGGCCAAGCTGGGTGTCGGCTGATTCGTCGAACGGGTCAACGCAGGTGGTCTCCTCGGCGGAATCCCACGAGTCATCCACGATCCAGTCGGTGCTGTCGAATCGGCGGGTCCGAATCCGCCAGGACGCTGGCTGTGGCGATGGGTCTGCCGGCAGCATGACCCACGGCCGACTCGAGTACACCTTGCGGCCGTCGACAGTGAGGCATCCCGCGATCAGCTCGCCGAGCTCAAATGTCGGGGTGGTGTCCCGGCGGACCGACCGGGCCCGGCCGACGAAGTCGCCGGCCCGGCGCAGCTGAATCGAATCAACGGTTTCCAGGTCGACCAGTGCGCTGCACCAGCCCCGCCAACCGGTCGGTGCTCCAATCACCGCCGAGGCCACGGGTTTACCGGAGCGCGGGTCGACCAGCTCGCTAGACGAGGGGTAGATCGCCCACACGGTGCCGCGTTTCAGCAGCTCGCGCTTGGGGATCCATGCACCGTCGGCGGTAAACACCAGCAGCGGATCGGCTTTGTCGACCGTCGACAGTGTGAAGCTTTGCTCGCTGCCCGAGTGCCACAGCAGGATTTCGCGCACCGGCTCGGGGATCGGCGCCAAGGTGGGCGGTTGGTCCTGGGAGGTGACGCCCCAGCCGCGCTGGGCGTAGACCTGGCGGACCTTGCCGTCGAACGACACCCGCCACGGCGAGTCCGAGCTGCTCCGCGGATAGGGGATGGCGACCAGCAGCTGGTCGTCGTCCACCGCGTAATGCAGCACGGGCCGGCGCTGCAGACCGGCCCGGGTGGCACGCCGCCCCTGCCAGCCCAGCGGGTTGTCGCGGAGCTGTTTTATCAGTTCGTCGACGATGATGTCCGGCAGCCCGGTCGTTGATGAATCCAAGCCGCTGTCCAGCAGTGCAGGGTTGGTCAGCGTCGCGTCGACAACTTCGATGATCCGGTCGAGGATGTCGATGGCGAACGTGCCGCCGTAGTGGATGAAGTTGCGCACCGGCACGTCCAGGGAGAAGGTGCGGTATTCCTTGCCGGGTTCGTCGAGCCATTCGATCAGCGCGGCGCCGCTGGCGTCGCGGCCCTGGGTCAGGTGGTCGTCGACGACACGCAGCAGGTCGGCCAGGCAGTGCACCGGGATGCCGGCGTGCATGGCGAACGTCATCACGTACTGGTTCTGGTCTTCCAGGCTGGGAAAGCGAGCCAGCTTGAATTTGTCGAGCAGGTCGGTCAGTGCGTGGCGTAGGGCATTCTCGAAATTCAGATCGCGAGGGCGGCCAAGTTCGGCGAAGAACTCGTCCCAGTACTTGCCCTCCCGGTAGGCAATCGCGGCGTGCCCTACCAGAGCGGTCAGTGTCAACGCTGGATATTTCCTGATGATGTCGCGGTGGTAATAGCCCTGCCGGAGAAGTGCGGTGGCGGCTTGGCCGTACCGGTACTGGATTTGGCTGATCTCGTCGGCGCTGAAGTTGCTCTCTACAACCAGCGACACCGGCTCAAGCGCCTGGCGACACCGGTGCTCCTCGTCGCTCATCCACTCCGACAACGAGCGCTGATCAGGCATTACCCGTAGCTCCTGCGTCCCATGACAGCGGCCCCGTTGCCGCCATAAGTGAACTTAGAGCACGTCACCGACAGAGTGGAAGAGTGGCTACCTGCCCAGCAGTTCTGACCGCTTTCCAGTCCAAGTGACGCGGACTGGCATTTGCGCAAGCCCTACCACCTGTATGCTCGCAGCCCGAGATCGTTGACGCACGGACTTGCGAGGAACACACGTGCCTGCCGGAACCTATGAAGAGCTCCTGCCCTGTACGGGAAAATTGCGTGTCCGGTCTCAAGATTGGGAGATCGAGTACTACTTTCCGGGGCCGGACCACCGGTACAAGGGGACCTTCGTGCGCATACCCGCCGCGTCCGTTGGCGAGTACGTGACTGCATTTGCTGACAACTGGCGCGAGTACGCGCGGTTAAAAGCGGCGATCCCACCCGGCGGTGAGTTTACCAAGTCGGGAAGCTGCGGCATGACCATCCGAATCGGCGGCTTTCGGCAGGGCGTCTGCCTCCGGGACTACCACATGCCCATCGAATCTGAAGCACAACTTGAAAAGGTTGTTAGCGGTTACAAATACGCAGCGGACCGCGCACCACAGATTCAGCGGTTTCTCGCGGCGCTCTGATGGGTAGTGCGACCAGCTCGTCAAGCACCGATAGTAGCCACCAGCTCATCAGCGTTGGTCTCGGCCACGGCTATGGCCGCGTCGCTCTCCATTAACGAAATCGGTGTCGTAGAACGGCGAACGAGGTCTTGAGTCGAGCTCCTTGCGTGCGTTTCCCGTCCGTTGCGCCTTATTGCTTCCCTTGTTCACGGCGTTCCGCAGCGCAGCGCTGGCGTCCGCGGCGGATCCACCATCGGTTGCGAGCACCCGACTGATACTTGGCTCAGCCCGCACAGCGAGCCTCTTGGCTGCCAAGATGGCGTTGCGCGCTTCCGCCGTCAGCAGGGTGATGCCCAGAAGTTGAGCGATTCGTCGAAGCAGTTCGCCGTCGGAGAGCGGCCTGCTAGCGGACACGACCCGGCAGTACTGCGCCAACTCAGTGGGTGGCACGACACTGATGGTTCGCGGCCCCAGTTCGCGCGCAATTTCCGACGACTGAGTTGATAGCCTGAAAGTCCTTGGCTTGTTGCCTGTCTGGTTGTAAGGGTTTTCCGCTACGATCAGCTTACGTCTCTCGGCGGCGGAGATTGCACTGTTGAGAAGTCGGGAGAATTCGTCGCGCGACTCGCGGCCGGTTGAGCAGTTCTTATAGACCTCATGTATGCGCCAACCTGTTATTGGCCCTTCGGCTAAGACGATTCGCGCCACGATGCCCGCAACCTGGTTAGTCGGAATTTCCGAGACTGGTGGCAGCACTTCGGAGAACACGGGATACGGCAGCAATTCGGGATGCCGCGGGGAGCTCACGCGATCAGCAGCGCGTACCTGCTCAACCTCATCCGTCTTGGGTTCTGCAACTCGCTCTAGCTTCGCCGTGATGATGTCGGCGGCCGCTAGCGGCGATGCGTTCGGGGTTGGCTTAAATCCGTTGGTCTGCGGTGCGGGCGAGGACTCCTGAACCGCCCCCGAATCGGGTCGCTGCGGGACTGGAAGGTTCTCCCGGTTGTCCGTCTTCGGCCCAGTAGGCGGCGTGACCGGCGCGCCCCGTCCGAATAATCGCTCGCGCTCTGCGGCGATGACTTGCCTTGCCAGTTCGTTCTCTGAAATGTCGTAGGCTTCCGGCGCGCTCTCTGCAATATCGCCGCGGCGGGCGAAGTCTTCGAAGAGCTCGCTCTTGCGCTCCAACATTCGGCACAGGCGTTCGTCGACACCTTCTTCTGACAGGAGTCGGTGCACCTGGACAGATTGCACTTGCCCCATCCGGTGTGCCCGAGCGATCGCCTGCCACTCAGTCGTCGGCTTCAACTGCGGCTCGCAGATGATCACCACCGATGCGGCCTGAATGTTCAGGCCTACCCCGCCGGCGCTGATCTGCGCCACAAGGACCGCACCGTGCTGCGCATCGGAAAAATCGTCGATCATCTTCTGGCGCTTCACTGCTGGCACAGCGCCGGTCAGTGGGCCGAAGACCCGCCCAGGCAAGGCCGCCGCAACCTGTTGAAGCACATCAAGAAAGTAGGAGAACACGACGACGCGGCGGCCGTTGTCTTCGGCTTCCTCGACGATCTCGCAGAGTCTCTGCAGCTTTACCGACTTCGCGCCGTGCATCATGGCGGCTCGACGCATCGCCATGAAGTTCCCCTCCGCGACGGCGGTCCGGTAGGCGCCAAAGTCCTCCTGCGACATCTCAAGCCACTCATCCACCTCGACCAACTCGGGCAGCTCGGTGAGCACGTCTTCTTGGTTGCGCCGCAGATAGGCCGGTGCAACCTGGCGGCGGAACTTGGTGGGCGCGAACTCAGTCGCATCCACTACCAGGTCTGGCCGCAGGTATCCTACGAGGTTTCGGAACTCGTCGAGCCGGTTCTCGAGTGGAGTTCCCGTCAACAGGACCGCACGGCTACACGCCTCGATGATCCGGGCGGCGCGTTGCGTCCGCAGGGCCGATGGATTCTTGATGTAGTGCGCCTCATCGACGACGACGCAACCGATGTCGGGAAGCGGACCGACGTGGGTCGTCAACCATTTCAGGGTTTCGAAGGTGGTGACAGCGACCCCGCCCCGACGCACCCAATCGGCGCCCGCCCAGGTCCGATCCGGGCCATGCAGACGGTGCGCCGTCAGCTTCGACTTGCTCTGTACCTCCCGCATCCAGTTTGTGACGACTGCTGCCGGGCAGATCACCAGCGTGTGCTGTGATCCCGTCGCGCGTAGGTGCGCCAAGACCGCCAGGGCCTCGACGGTCTTTCCGAGGCCCATCTCATCGCCGATGATGACCTTGCGTTGTACCAGGGCGAATCGCGCGCCGAAACTCTGGTAGCCGCGTAGTGAAACGTTGAGGTAGTCGATTTTGAGCTCGAACGCCCGGACCGCTTCGATGATCTCCTCGGACAGATCCCCGTGCGTTTTCTCCTCGTCTTCGAGGATGAAGCCGAGTTCGGCGAGCAAGGCGAAGTAATCCGCCGGCCGGGCGAGAAAGTCGTTCCACGGGTCCTCGGACTGTGCGGCATCGCGGGCGTCGGCAATCTGCCGGGCGCACCGCACTACGGTCTGGATCGACTCCTTGAGCTCATCGGAACCCGCCGTCGAGGGGCAAGAAACGACTACACACACAACGTCTTTTTCCAGTGCAGCAGCCAGATCGGCAAGTTCGCGTACACGTCGGAGGTCGTCGGGTGCTGCGCGGGCTTTGCGCGTCGCGTCCCATCCGCGTAGGCAGCGCAGTAGCGCAGTGTGTTCGGCCGACCGGTTCCGTATGTCGATACGCATCGGCATCTCTTCGAACGTCGACTGCATGATCGTCCGGGCAGCACCGCGGATGTACGTCGCGGACATCTCGCCAATCCCGGGCAAGAACTCAAGCTCGTTCCCCCGCTTGATCACCTCAAGAACGGTGGCGATGCCGTTGTCTAGAAGGGCGCCAACTCTGATGCGGTCGCGGGTCGCCTCTTTCAACCGGTCGACGGGCATCTCAGCCAGAAGACGGGCAGTCTCTGCGCGACGGACTTCGTTGCCGGCTTCCAGCGCGGCGGCCCGCTGCGCAGCTTCTTCATGGGCGGCCCGCTGAATGAGCTTCATCGCATTCGGCAGCAACGCGAACGTGCGGGCCGGTTCCAGCGTGGTTGTCGCGGCGGCCATGTCGAGCCGTGACGCCAGGCCGATCTTGGTGTCCAGCGCATCCGCAAGAAGAACGCCTGTTGCGGCGGAGTCGTCCGGCTCCAGGCGGGCGAACGCGGCGTCCATCTTGCGGCGCCGGTACCACGCCCGATACTCGGTGAGCTCCTTTGCCGCGTTCTCACCATTCGCGCGACGGCCACCGAAGGCGAAGAATCGTTGAAAGCCCGTGACAGCACGCACCGAGTCGGTGGCGCTGCCGATAGTTGTAGCGAGCCGTTCCAGTTCACGGTGAACGTCCGCGGTTGCCTCCGGCAGCAGAGCCTGCCGGGCTACGTCACGAACATGTTCGAGGTTCGCGGGGCGCAGCGGCAACACCTGCCAGAGGACTTGGCCGTTTCGGCGCACCGAGACGGTGGCCCCGCGTAGCGCGTCGATCGCTGCATCGCCGGCCTCAGTGATACGTGCCCGCGCCGCCAACGTCTCGCGGCCAGCGTCGACCCAGCCCCTGACCTCGTCGGCAATCTCGGCTACGGACGGCTGCTCGTGGCTCGACATCGACCCTTCATTCGTTCTCGGATAATTGCGAAGATTAGCCGAGCCATCCGACGATGCGAGGGTTAGCCCGCGAATTGTCGGACCGCTCAGCTACGGTGCAACCGCTGTCTACCTCGGAGGAAACGTGCTGCTGGAAGAGCTAAAGCCGGGGCTACGGATCGACGGACTGATCCCGGCTCAACCAGTCACCGTGATCGCCGCTCAATGGCACGGCACCGAGGCGTTGGAGCTGACCTACAAAACCAACGACGGAAGCCTCGGCCAACAAGTCGTGTTCCGAAAAGGCGAAGGTGAGCTCAGCGTCGCACAAACCGGCAGCCGCCCCTTTGATGCCGACGCCTCGGACTTCAAGCTGGTCGCCGAAGCCCAGCGCATCACGCTGGCCGGCTTGTTCGACCCGATGCTCGCGGTCGCCACCAGCGACGTGCGCCCCCTGCCCCATCAGATTCGTGCCGTCTACGGCGAGCTGCTTCCCCGCACCCCGCTGCGCTTCCTACTCGCCGATGACCCCGGCGCCGGCAAAACCATCATGGCCGGCCTGTACGTCAAGGAGCTGATCCTGCGCGACGACGTCAAACGGTGCCTGATCGTCGCCCCGGGCGGGCTGGTCGAGCAGTGGCAGGACGAGTTGTTCTTCAAGTTCGGACTGCGGTTCGACCTGCTGACCAATCAGCTCATCGACGCCAACATCAACCTCAACGCCTTCGACACCCACCCGCTCCTCATCGCCCGGATGGATCAGCTCTCCCGCAACGAGGATCTGCAAGCCCAGCTCAAAGAGATCGAATGGGACTTGGTGATCGTCGACGAGGCCCACCGGATGGGCGCGCACTACTTCGGCGGAAAGCTGGAGAAGACCAAGCGCTTCCAGCTCGGTGAGCTGCTCGGGAAGACCACCCGTCATCTGCTGCTGATGACCGCGACCCCACACTCCGGCAAGGAAGAAGACTTCCAGCTTTTCCTGACCTTGCTAGACCGGGACCGTTTCGAAGGCAAGAACACCAAGACCGCCAACACCGACGGCATCATGCGCCGCATGGTCAAGGAGGACCTGCTGACATTCGACGGGAAGAAACTCTTCCCCGAACGCCGAGCTGAGACAGTGCCCTACGAACTGACTGCCGGAGAGTACGACCTGTACGACCACGTCACCGAGTACGTCCGAGAGGGTATGAACCGCGCTGATCGGGTCGGCGGCAAACGCAAGAACACCGTCGGGTTCGCGCTAACCGTCCTGCAGCGGCGCCTAGCGTCCAGCCCGGAGGCTATCTACAAGAGCCTGGTGCGCCGCAGCGAGCGACTGGAACGCAAAAAACAGGAAATCCTCAACGGCACCTACGTCGAGAAAGAACCTCGGATCAACCTTGGCGATCTTGACGACGACGACTTCAACGCCGAAGAAATCGAGGAACTCGAAGAAGAACTGATGGATGCGGCCACCGCCGCGCAGACCGTCGAGGAACTCAACGCCGAACTGTGGGAACTAGCCGCGCTCACCAAGATCGCCAAACAGGTCCGCGACGCCGGCACCGACCGCAAGTGGACCGAGCTGAGCCGCATCCTGCAGGACCACGCACTGACCACAGACTGCAACGGCTGGCCACGCAAGTTCATCATCTTCACCGAGCATCGCGACACCCTTGATTACCTTGCAGCGAAAATCCGATCCCTGCTCGGAAAGCCGACAGCAGTACAGACGATTCACGGTGGAGTCCGCCGCAAGGATCGTCGCGTGATCACCGAGGAGTTCACCAAGAACCGGGACTGCCAGATTTTGATCGCCACCGACGCCGCCGGTGAGGGTTTGAACCTGCAGGCCGCACATCTAATGGTCAACTACGACCTGCCGTGGAACCCCAATCGCATTGAGCAGCGGTTTGGCCGCATCCACCGGATCGGCCAGGAAGACGTGTGCCGGCTCTGGAACCTCGTCGCCACCAATACCCGTGAGGGTGACGTGTTCGCCCGGCTGCTGGAAAAGATCGAAGAGCAACGTAAGGCCTACGGCGGCAAGGTCTTCGACGTGCTCGGTGAGGCATTTACCGGCACCCCGCTCCGGGATCTGCTGATGGATGCAATCCGCTACGGGGACCTCCCCGAAGTCAAGGCCAAGATGCACGAAGTCATCGACGACCAGGTCGCCACGGGCCTCAAAGAGCTGCTCGCGGAGCGCGCGCTGGCGTCCGAACACCTCGCCGACGCCGATCTCGCAGCGTTGCGGGCAGCGATGGATGAGGCGCGCGCCCGACGCCTGCAGCCGCACTACATCGAGCTGGCGTTCAAGGCGGCCTTCGCCCGGCTGGGCGGGCGCATCGCCAAACGTGAACGGGGCCGCTACGAGATCGCCAACGTGCCCGCCGTCATCCGGGCCAGCAAGCACCAGCCGATCGCCACCAAATACGACCGAGTCACCTTCGACCTCGCCCATATTGAAGGCGACGCCATGTCACATGCCGACCTGCTGGCCCCCGGCCACCCGTTGCATGATGCGGTCATGGACGAGGCCGCCCGTCAGCTGGGTGGCACCCTCAACAGCGGCACCGTACTGGTCTCGGCGACGCTAGAGGAACCGCACTTGCTGGTCGGCGTAATCGAGGAAGTGACCGACGCTACCGGCGCCAGTGTGGCGCGCCGATTTGGCTACGCCTACGTCGATAGCTTCGGCGCCGTAACGCCGGCCGGGCCGGCCCCCTACCTGGACTGCGTTGCGGCACCGGACGTGCAAGTAGTCGCTGACGCTCGCCGGCTGCCGTGGCTGGCCGAAGCCGAGAATCGCGCCACCAGCTGGATCATCGCGCATCAACTGCCCGAGTATCTCGCTGAAGTGCAACCTCGCCGCACCGCCGAGCTGACCAAGACCCGCCAGCTGGTGACTGCCCGGCTGGAAAGCGAGCGGGACAGGCTGCTGCTGGATGCCGCGGTCGCCTCGGAGAAAGAGCACGCCGGGGAGAAGCCGAAGGAATCATCGGACAGCCTCAACCGCAAGGCCGTCGAGATCGACATGCGTCTGCGCAAGCGCCTGGAACTGCTCGACCAGCAAATGCTGATGTCCACCAAGCCACCACGCATCCTGACCGCAGCACTGGTGCTGCCATTGGCGATGCTGGAATCCGACCTGCCGGCCAACGCGCCGATGCACGCCAAGGAGACTAAGGAGGTCGAGCGCCGCGGTGTCGACCTGGTGCTCGCGCGGGAGAATGACTTGGGCCGCAAACCCGTTGAGCAATCGTTCACCAACAAGGGTTTCGACATTCTGTCCACCGCCGCCAACGGCGACACCTACCGGATCGAGGTGAAGGCCCGACTGGCCGGCGCCAACGATTTCTTCATCACCCACAACGAGGTGATGACCGGCAAGAACGCCGTCCCCCGGTATCGACTGGCACTAGTCAAAGTCGACCCGCGTGGCGCACAGTACGACGAGGTCCGCTACCTCGATGACCCGTTCGCCACCACCGACCTGGGCGATTTTGCCGCCACCGGTATCCGCGGCGACTGGAACAGGATGTGGGCCAAAGGTAAGCAACCGTTCTGACCGGTGCCCTGCCAGCCACCGGATCGGTTACGGTTCGCAATCACCAGCGGAGAGAGTTGAGGACATACGTGCAGAAGCGGAAGTTGATCGAGGTCGCGCTGCCGCTGGAGGCAATCAACCGCGAGTCGGCCCGAGAGAAGTCGATCCGCCACGGCCACCCCTCGACTTTGCACTTGTGGTGGGCGCGCCGTCCCCTGGCCGCCGCTCGGGCGGTGCTGTTCGCCCAGCTGGTCGACGATCCATCCTCGCTGCCCGAGGAATTCCCGACCGAGGAACTCCAACGCAAGGAGCGCGAGCGGCTGCACAAGATCATTGAGCGCCTCGTCGTCTGGGAGAACATTCAAGACGAGGTGCTGCTCGCTGACGCCCACGCGGAAATCATGAAATCCACCGACGGAAATCCGCCGCCGATCCTCGATCCGTTCGCCGGCGGCGGCACCATCCCACTGGAAGCGCAGCGACTCGGACTGGAAGCTCACGCCTCGGACCTCAACCCGGTAGCGGTGCTAATCAACAAGGCGCTCATCGAAATTCCGCCGAAGTTCGCGGGCCGCGCACCGGTATCCCCCGACGTGGCAGCCGATGAACTCGCACACCCGTGGCCCCGCGCCACCGGACTGGCCGAGGATGTGCGCCGCTACGGGCAGTGGATGCGTGACGAAGCCGAAAAACGGATCGGGCACCTCTACCCCAAAGCCACCCTGCCCGACGGATCGAAGGCCACCGTGATCGCCTGGATCTGGGCGCGCATTGTCACCTGCCCAAACCCCGCCTGCGGCATCGCCATGCCCCTGGTGCGCTCCTGGTGGCTGGGAAAGAAGAAGGGCAAAGAGGCCTATGTCGTGCCGTCCGTGGTCGACGGCAACGTCCACTTCGATATCGGGAATGACATCAAAGGCGCTCCCACCAAAGACAATGACGGCACCGTCAACCGAACCGGCGCAATCTGTATTGGCTGCGCGGCGGCCGTCGATCGTAATCACATCAAGGCTGAGGGCCAAGCCGGGCGGATGGGCTCGCAGTTGATGGCCACCGTCGCAGAAGGCAACCGCACCCGCATCTACCTAGCGCCGACACCTGAACACGAGGCCGCTGCAGACGTCCCTCGGCCCGCCGGCGTGCCAGATCAGGAACTCGGCTACCACCCGAAGGACATCTGGACGCCGCCATACGGGTTAACGACATTCGCTGACCTCTTCACGCCGCGGCAGCTCACTGCGCTCACCACCTTCAGTGACCTCGTCACCGAAGCCCGCGAGCGCATTCTCGCCGATGCCCGCGCCGCGGGCATGCCCGAAGGCGACCGCCTCGAAGCCGGTGGCTCCGAAGCCGCCGCCTACGCCGACGCTGTTGCGACGTATCTGGGCATGACCGCGAGCAAATTAGCAGACCTCAACTCAGTGATCGTCAATTGGTACGTCAGCCGCGAATCAACAAGCTCGACATTTGCTCGCCAAGCACTACCGATGACGTGGGACTTCGCCGAGGTTCTCGTCCTGGGGGAAAACACCGGTTCCTTCCACAATGCACTGAAGATGCTGGTCGGCTCGTTGGCATGCTGTACCGACGGGCCAGTTGGCGCTGTTCAGCAAGGGTCAGCCCTGTCACTTGATCTTGCCGGTGCGTTGCTTTCGACGGACCCCCCGTACTACGACAACATCGGCTATTCGGACCTGTCAGATTTCTTCTACGTCTGGCTGCGCCGCTCCCTGCGTTCGATCCAACCTGGCCTGTTGTCCACGATGCTGGTACCCAAGGCCGAGGAACTGGTCGCCAACCCCTACCGCCACGACGGTAAGGCCGGCGCTCACAGGTTTTTTGAAGACGGCTTCCGCGAGGTATTCCGCAGAGCGCGTCAGACAGCGCTGCCAGATTTCCCGATCGCCGTCTACTACGCATTCAAGCAGTCGGAAACCACCGAGATCGGTGAGGCATCCACTGGCTGGGAAACTTTGCTGGAAGGGATGATCCGCTCAGGTTGGGCAGTTACAGCAACTTGGCCGATGCGTAGTGAGCGCACGGGGCGGTCCATCAGCCAGGAAACCAATGCACTCGCCTCCTCAATTGTCCTGGCGTTGCGCCCTCGCCCGCACGATGCGCCACGGACCGACCGGCGCGAATTCGTCGAGACTCTCAAGGCGGAACTTCCAGGCGCACTCAAAGATCTTCAGCAGGGCGCGATTGCTCCGGTTGATTTGCCGCAAGCTGCGATTGGACCGGGTATGGCGGTGTTCTCTCGGTATTCGGCCGTCTTGGAGCCCGATGGCTCGAAGATGTCGGTGCGCTCTGCCCTTGCACGCATCAACGAGATTCTTGATCAAGTACTCAACGAGCAGGAGGGCGATTTCGTCGCCGCAACACGGTTCGCAATCGCCTGGTACCGCCAGCACGGTTACGGCGTCGGCAAGTTCGGTGATGCCGACAACCTCGCTCGTGCACGCAACACCAGCGTCGGCGCGATGGAGCGGGAGGGTATCTTGACATCTCGCGCCAGCAAAGTGCAGCTGATCAAGCCTGCTGCTTTAAGTTGGGATTACGACGTGGTCACCGACCCCGACATCAGCGGCTGGGAAGTGCTGCACCACCTCATCAAAATTCTGGAGCGTGACGGCATCGCACCGGCGGGTGACTTCCTCGGGGCTGCGCTGGGCCGCACCGACGGCGCTGTGGATGCCGATCGGATAAAGGAGTTGGCGCACCTGTTGTTCCGCATCGCCGAAGGCAACGGGTGGACGAAAGATGCACTCGCCTTCAACACGCTGGTGACCAGCTGGCCGGAAATCATGGACGCGGCCCGGAGTGTAAACGCGCAACCGGTCAGTGAGCAAAGCTCATTCGAGTTCGACGAGGAGGACGACTGACGTGGGGTTCTTGACTCCAATGTACGAGCTGGGCGAGTACCTAAAGTGGACCCGCTCGGGGGAGATCCAGCTGCCAGACTTCCAACGCGGCTACAAGTGGGAAGACGAACGGATACGTCAACTGCTGGTGACCGTGCTGCGCGGACACCCACTCGGCGCGGTCATGCTACTCAAGACCGGAAACGCGCAAGTGAGGTTCAAGCCCCGGGCCATTGAGGGTGTTGAGCTGTCAACCGGCACCGAAGCGAAATTCCTCCTGCTCGATGGTCAGCAGCGCCTCACCTCGCTGACCCAGGCTCTCAGCGGGGATGGCGCCGTGGCGACGAAAGACAGCCGCGGCCGGCTGCTGGACCGGCGTTACCTAATACACATGGAAACCGCCCTGAGTGATCCGAACCAGGTCGATGAGGCGATTATCTCCATCCCGGCTGATGGGGTGGTTCGCTCCAACTTCGGCAAGGACATTGACCTCGATCTGAGTGACCACGACAAGCAGCGCTCGCAGGGCTACTTCCCGCTACACCTGCTCTACGGCGACTACATGAGCTGGATTCTGGAGCTCACGGACCGCGAGTTGGGCAAGCAGTTCCACGAAGCCTTTATCAAACCCGCCACCACCTACGACATCCCGGCGATCGTGCTGGACGAGAACACCGACAAGGCAGCGGTGGCCACCGTCTTCGAAAAGGTCAATATCGGCGGCCTGCCACTCAACGTGTTCGAGTTGCTCACCGCGGTTTTCGCCGGTGACGCCGATTACTATCAGCAGTCCGGCGAGGACTTCCGGTTGAACGACGACTGGAAGGAAACACAACTCAAATGGGCGGCGTACCCGGTCTTAGCCGGTGTAGAGAACACCGACTTTCTGCAGGCCGCAACGATGTTGGCCACCCGCGAACGCCATCTCGCCGACACATCCGATCGGCCGCCGGCAATTTCGGCCAAGCGTGAGGACGTGTTGAAACTGACGCTGAGCGACTACCTGAAGTGGCGCGACCCGCTGCGTGAGGCTTTTGTCTGGGCGTCAACTTTTCTGGCGGATCTACACATCTTCGCCCACCGCGATGTGCCCTATCCCAAACAGCTGGTTCCACTCGCCGCCATCAAGGTAGTGCTCGGCATGGATGCGGATCTTATCGGTGTGCGTGAACGTCTCGCCCGGTGGTACTGGTGCGGTGTGCTTGGCGAGCTTTACGGTGGTGCAATCGAATCCCGGTTCGTTCGGGATATCGAGCGTGTTCCGGCGTGGGCTACCGATGAGACGCAACCGACGCCGCGGACCATCCAGGACGCCAACTTCGTTGAATCGCGCCTGCACTCCCTGCGCACCCGCAACGCGGCAGCTTACAAAGGCATCGCTGCGCTTATCCTTGCCGGCGGTGCGCGAGACTGGATGGAGGACAAGGCGCTCGACAAAATCCAGTATGTCGATCTCGCGGTCGACATCCATCACATCTTCCCGCAGAAGTGGTGCGACAACAACGGCGTCGACAATGAGCATCGAGACAGCATCGTCAACAAGACAGCCATCAGCGCACGAACCAATCGGACCATCGGCGGGGCGGCACCGTCGTCGTACCTATCCGTCATCGAATCCCGCGCACAGGTCGATGCTGGGCGACTCGACGAACTGCTGGCCACTCATCTCGTTCCCGCCGAGCACTTACGCACCGACGACTTCGAGACCTACTTCCGAACCCGTCGCGAGTCACTGTGCACGCTGGTTGAATCCGCAATCGGCAAGACCGTGCAGCGCGACATTGATGAAGGGTTTGCCAACGAGGACTCGGCCCAGTTCGAGCCGGACGAATTTGCCGCCGATGTAAGTCTGGAGGACGATTGACATGGCCTTGAGCAATAGGGATCGCATCAACAAGATGTTCGAGATCATCGCCCCCCCGCTGGATGACTTCATCTCGTTAGTGATCGGACAGGGCGACCCAGAGCTCGGTGCGGCGTGGCCGAAACTCGTGCAGGCCAAAGACGGGGCGTCGAGTTCCAAAACGTACAGCGCTCACGACCCGCAGATGCAGTTCCGAATCCTGACCGAGTCGAACATCACCGCTGGGTTCAAGAAGGGCTGGTATCCGTTCACCAAGACCTTGGGCAAGGCTGGTGAATCATTCGCCATCGAGCTCCGCGAGGTCCGAAACAACTGGGCACACAACGGGACTTTCACCGATGACGACGCCTACCGTGCCCTCGACACCGGCGAGCGGCTGCTCAAGTTGATCAACGCCACCGCCGAGGCGGCTGAGTTGCAGGCGATCCGGCTCAACCTGCGCCGCGTCACCGCCGACAAGGACGACAAGAAAGCGCTCAAGGCCGCCGTCGACAACCCTGCAGCCGCCGGGCTCAAGCCGTGGCGCGAGGTGCTCCCTCCCCACGACGACGTCGCTACCGGCAACTTCGCCGCCTCCGAATTTGCCGCCGACCTGTACAAGGTGGCCTTTGGCGGCGAGCACGACTCCGGTTACGCCAATCCAGTCGAGTTCTTTCGTCGCACCTATCTCACTGAAGGTCTGAGCGATCTAATCGGGCGTGCCGTGCGTCGGTTGTCTGGCGATGACAACGCACCGCCGGTGATCAACCTGCAAACCAACTTCGGTGGCGGCAAGACCCACTCAATGCTCGCCCTGTGGCATGTTGCGTGCGGACTCCCGATCGGAGAGTTTCCACAGGACACCCAAGAACTACTGGCCGCCAACGGCTACGCGGGTGTCAGAACCAACCGGGTGGCGATCGTCGGTAATCACATCAGCCCATCCGGGATGGTCAAAGACGACGGCACCAAAGTAAACACCATTTGGGGGGAGCTGGCCTGGCAGCTCGGCGGCAAGGCTGGCTACGACCTGGTCGCGACCGCCGACGCCAACCGCACCCACCCTGGCGAGGCGCTGCATGAGCTGCTGGCCAAGTACTCCCCCGCAGTCATCCTGATCGATGAATGGGTGGCCTACGCCCGCTCACTGGTCGCCCGTGACGACCTGGCGGGCGGCACCTTCGATGACCAGTTCACGTTCGCACAGTTGTTGACCGAATCGGCCAAGGGCACTTCCGGCGTGCTGCTGGTGATTTCGATCCCTGCATCCGAAACCGGCGATAGCGGCGACAAAGTCGTCGCCGGCAACGCCGAAGAAGTTGGCGGCGCACACGGCTTGGAGGCGCTGAGACGGCTGCAGAACGTGGTGCGCAGGGTCGCCGAGCAGTGGCGCCCAGCATCATCTGTCGAGGCGTACCAGATCGTGCGGCAGCGACTGTTCAAGCAAGCCGATGCGTCGGCACTCGCCTCTATAGGCGCCACCGCGCGGGCCTACGTCGACATGTACCGCAAATACACCGACGACTTCCCACGCGAGTCCCGCGACACCGCCTACGAGGATCGGATCAAGCAGACCTACCCGATCCACCCGGAGTTGTTCGACCGACTCTACGAGCAGTGGTCATCGCTGGAGCGGTTCCAGCGCACCCGCGGTGTGCTGCGGCTGATGAGTACCGTCATCCACGCCCTATGGATCGGTGAAGACGCGTCGCCGCTGATCATGCCAGGGTCGATCCCGCTAGCCACATCAAATGTGAACTCCGAACTCACCCAGTATCTGCAAGATTCGTGGAAGGCGATCATCGACGCCGACGTCGACGGGCCCAACTCCGAGCCTGCGCGCATCGACGTCGAGAAGCCGTTGTTCGGGCAACGCTCTCTCACCAAGCGCTTGGCGCGCACGGTATTCTTCGGGGCCGCTCCCACGATCGGCTCGGCCCACAAGGGACTGGAAACCCAGCGAGTGTTCCTCGGCACCGCCGTGCCCGGGGATGTGCCGGGCAACTTCCATGCCGCGCTGACCCAGCTCGCCGACCGAGCCACCTACTTCTACTCCGGGTCCGGCAAATACTGGTACGACTTACAGGCCAACATCACCCGCACCGCGCGCGATCAGGCCGACCGGCTGCACAAAGAAGATGTGTGGGCCGAGATCATTCGCCGGTTGCAAGGACAGGCCCGCACCCGCGGCGATTTCGCCGGGGTGCATGTCTGCCCGGAGACCAATGCCGACATCCCCGACACCGAGGAGGCTCGGCTGGTGATCCTTCACCCAAAGGTGGCGCACAAACGCGACACCGACTCGGCGGCTCAGGAGTTCGCACACAAAGCTACCGAGAACCGGGGTACCGCCATCCGCACCAACCGCAACATGTTGGTCTACCTAGCTGCCGACGAAACGCGCCTGCAAGAGCTCGACAACGCAACCCGCGACTACCTCGGTTGGACTCACGTTCTGGCCAACGAAGCCGACCTGGACCTCACCCAGAACCAGAAAAACCAGGCCACTCAACGCCAGGCCCAGGCCGATCAGACTGTTACTGGCCGGCTACTACAGACCTTCACCTGGGCGTTGATCCCCTCCCAGCCGGATCCGGGTGCCCCGTTCGTGATTCGGGAGACCAAGGTCGAAGGCCAATCCGAGTCCCTGGCCGATCGGGTATCCCGCCGGCTTGGCAGCGACGGTGACCTCTCCACCCGTCAGGCGGCGAGCACGATCCGGCTGGCGATCGGCAAGGTGCCGAAAATCTGGGAGGGCGGCCATGTCTCGCTCGGTGCACTGTGGGGGCTGTACTGCCAGTACCCGTACATGCCGCGGCTTCGGGATCGCCGGGTACTCGATCACGGCATCGTGGATCTGCCGATGATCTGGCAGACCGATGCGTTCGCTTTGGCCACCAACTACGACGAGGTCGCTGAGCGGTACGTTGGGCTGTGGACTCCGGATGACACGGCCGCCCCTCCCCCTGCGACGGATTCGTTGCTGCTGGTGCGGCCGGATGTCGCCGCCAAACAGCTTGAAAATGAACCGCCGCCTGGCCCCAAAACGCAACCCCCACCCGGCCCGCCGGAACCTCCTGGCCCCCCGAAACCTCCGATCGACATCGCGTTCCCGACACGGTTCTACGGTGTCAAGACCCTCAGCGCCGACAAGATCGCGTTAGACTTCAAAAACATCGCCGACGAGGTGATCACCCACCTACGCGAGCAGGGCGTCAACCTCACCGTGCGGATCGAGATCGAAGCAACCGATGCCGGCGGGTTTGACGAGAACAAGATCCGGACGGTGTCAGAAAATGCGAAGACCTTGAAGTTTGATCAATCGGGTTTTGAAGTGACCTGAGAAACTCAGCCAACCGATGGCCGCTATCCAAGATCGATCGAGCAGGATTATCGTCTATCGGCCAACTTGCCCTTCAAGAACTCACCTATCTCTGTGAACGTTGACTCATCGGCCGACGAAGCGTATACACGACATGCTTCAGTGGAGATATAACTGGCATCTAGCATCAATTTCTTCGCGACAGCTCCGATGTAACTGTGGTGATCATCCACGCCACTAATGGTCTCAGAAACGCTGATACCGTGCTCCGCCTTGAAGTGCTGCTCCACCGCCGGGCAATTGAACACCACCTTCTCAGGAGCGACGTCACCCGGCAAACCCCCAACGAACTCCTTCACCGGCAGCGGAATTTTCATAGCCGTTCGGTCAATATCTCCATCATAAAGACCGACCGCCCTTAGCTGAGCCTTTTTAAGTAATTCAACTGCCGCCGCGATGTTCTGAGCGCATCCAACGCCAAGAACCTGGCACCCTGACAGTAAATCACGGTCGCATCTGCGAACAATCTCGATCGCCAAAAGGCGTGAAAAATCATCCTCGACACAAATCATAGCTCGTTCGTTATCCCGAGAATCCCCGTGGAGATACGCGTCGATTTGATACGTACTCAGGCCTGGTACCGCATCAATCAACCCGTCAGGCTGTCGCTTGAGATAGATAACCGAATCACGTCCGAGTTCCATTAAGATCGCTGCACTGTGGGTAGTCAATACGATCTGATGCCCGCGACGCAGTGCGACGTCGACGAAGTATCTTGCCAGTCTGCGTTGCGCTTCACCATGCAGTGAAGTCTCTGGCTCCTCTAGGACAAACAGGCTCTGCGCCGGAGCACCCTCCATGGTGTTCACCATGTAGACCACACGGCCCTCACCGAAGCCCATGTGGTTTTCGGAATATCGCTTACCACCACGCGTAGCTACCGCAAGTTCCGTGGTACGGTTTGAATGCGTTACCTCCGTGAACCCTAATTCTTCATACGGCAATCCTAGAATTGTTGCGACACTGCCGGCAGCCTCCGCCGACAGCTCACGCGATGCTCCCACTTGAATCCGATGAGCACCATAGATTGAAAGATCGCGTCGTTCCACTTTAGGTATAAACTGGGTGAAACCGATATAATAGCAGGCGCGCTCTGGTTGCCTCTTGTATCCCGACCATTCTTTAGTTTGCCTACTCACGGTAACCCTTTGCGGATCAGCACCGCGCTCGACGCAATAAGAATACATAACCTGCGCGTCGTCAGTAAATGGCGTAGGGTCAATCGCGGATAACGGAAAGAAATCCCTTTATATAGTAGCGTTGCAGCGCGGCAGTTACCGCTTTGCGGTATCCACAACTTGTTAGCTGCGCTATCGTACTTTTACCCGTCCCATTCAGACCAGACAGAGCGGTGATGGGCGATTGGAACTCAAGCGTAAGTTCGGATATCCCCCTGAACCCTCGGATCTCAAGCGATTGAACCACTGGTCCAAAGTTGGTATAGCGATTATCAAGCCTGAATTTACCAGCCAATTTGCGAACGTTGTCATCATGGCTCATGTGTCAACGCGCCTTGCTCATGTGTCGATCCAAAACAGTCCCTTCCACCGCACTCAACCTGTCATGGTGAATCCTCGTGGCTTTTCGCTTGGGCACCGCGGAAAGTCGTCGGCCACTTCGAAAAAATCATAGCGCTATGAACTTGTCTGCTGGGGTCCCCGAGAGATCTGGTCCGGCACGGACTCGGCGACAGCGCAGGGTAGCTCGCAACAGCACGGTGACGCGCGAACGTCTCGCCTACGTCAGAGCGCTGGGCCTACGCTCCACCACGCCCGTTTACTCAAAAACCGCCGAGCGTTAGCGCTATGGCCTGAGATTTTTGCCGACAGCTAAAAGGCCACTCGTCGCGCTCAACAACTCCTTCTGGAGCGCCCTCTCCAACGCCTCCCCCAGCCGCGCCTCAATCCCCGCCGTCATCCGCTTTCCCCCGAACAACCCCAGCGCCTCCCGCTGGAGCTCCTCGGCCTCGATCCCGCCGGTCTGCTCCGCGATCACCAGCATGGCGTTGCCGATCTCGATCAGGCTGACCTCGTCGAGTGGCCGCACAACGCCCTCGGCCGGACAGCGCACCGCCCGCCAGGTCTCCGGGTCGATACCCGTCGGCCAGTAGAAGCCTTCGGGATCGGCGGAGCGTCGGCGATACTCGGCGGGCACCAGCTGCCGGATCGCCTTGCGGCGGCTCTCCGCCACCCGATTCAGCCCGAACGCCCCGGCCACCAGCTTGGCCAGCCGATCCGGGTGGATCGGACCCTCAGCGGCGATCACCGCCTCAATGACGGTGCGCACCTTCTGCTTTGCATGCTGCATCGCGATGTCGTCCAGCACACTGATATCACCGGCCACCACCGGTTCCCATTCGTGGAATGTCTGCAGCATCGGGTGCCGCCGCGAAACCGGCGCTGGTGCCACAACCGGTGCGGCCGGTGCTGACCGCAGCGGCGCCAGCTCGCGCGGCTCCTCGGCCACCGGCTCGGGTTCCGACACCACCGGCGCGACCGGCTCGGGCGGAGCCACAGCCTCGACCGGCGGCGCGACCTTGCGCTCCCGCGCCTCCTCCACCGCCCGCCGCAGCCGCGCCGCCGTCGCATCCCGGTTCTGCAACCACTCCGGCAGCCAGACCCGTTCTACCGCCGGCCATTTCAACAGTCCCGACAGCACATCGACCGGCAGGCCGTCCCGGTCGGCCACCGTGCGTCGCGAATACCAGCCCGGCCCGTCCAGCAGGACCGCTACCAGCGGCTCGTCGGGCGCCGCAGGATCGGAGAGCACCAGATCCACCCGGAAATCCGACAGTCCGACATCTGCGGCGACCGGCAACCCAGCAGACCGCAACGCCGCAGCGATATCGTCGCGGTGGTAGTCGAAGACCGGCTGGCGCCGGCCACCACCGCCCAGTGCGTCGACCCCTCGGGCGGCCATCTCCAGGTAGGCCTTCAAATGCTTCGTTCCGACCTGGCTGGTTTCCTCGGCGCGCAGCGCCGCCGGATCAAAACTGGAGTACAGCACCACTTCACGCCGGGCCCGGGTAATCGCCACATTCAAACGCCGCTCACCGCCGGGACGCGACAGCGGCCCGAAGTTCAGCGGCACCACGCCTTTGTCGTTGGCGCTGAATGCCACCGAGAACAAGATGGTGTCGCGTTCGTCGCCCTGAACGTTCTCCAGGTTTTTCACGAACAGCCCGTCGGGCTCGTCCAGCGCCGCCACCAACCGGTCATCACCGGAGTCACGCAGCAGGTTCTCGATGAAGTCGCGCTGCTGGGCGTTGAAGGTGACCACCCCCAGCGACGGTGCCACCGACGGCGACAACGCGAAGCGCTGGCGGATGTCGGCGACGATTCGCTCGGCCTCGACCCGATTGGTGCGCAGCGTCTTACCCTTGCCGGAACGCTCAAATACCCCGTCGACCCGGACCAGCGAGACCCCGTGTCCGGAATCGGAGCCGGCCCGCGGCGCCGGGAACGAGGCCAACCGCCCCTCGTAGTAGTTCTGGTTGGAGAACGCGATCAGGGCCTCGTCCTGGCTGCGGTAGTGCCAGGACAACCACTGACGCGGAACCTGGGATTGCACGCATTCGGTGAGGATCGACTCCTCGTCGACCACCAGGTCGGGGGCGTAGTCTTCGTCATCGCTGGTACCGACTTCGGCGAAGCTGGTGGGCGGCATCTGCTTGCTGTCGCCGACCACCACCACCGAAGCGCTGCGGCCCATCGCCCCCACGGCGTCGGCCACCCGCACCTGGGAGGCCTCGTCGAACACCACGACGTCGAACAGCCCGGGTTTGGCCGGGAAGAACCGGGCCACCGAATCCGGGCTCATCAGCGTGCAGGGCATGATCGCGGTGATCAGCTCACCGAAGTTGTCCAGCAGAGCCCGGATGCTCATCCCGCCGCGTTTGCGCTCTAGTTGCCGGCGCAGCCCACCCACCTGCCCACTCTCCGACCACGAGTCGAAGCGGCGCTCGGCCAGCAGCGCCGCCGGGATGGCCCGTGGCAGTTCCTCGCGGATGGCGCGGGTGGCGTAGGTGAAACGTTGGATGGTCTTGCCGTGGGCGGCCACATCGAAGCCGGCCAGTGCGTTGGCGTCGAGGCGTTCGGTAACCGACACGGCGGCCACCCCGCGCTCGAATGCCAACGCGGCGTCCTCGGCGGGCACCCCGCCGGTCAGGATCGCCGCACGTGCGGCGGTCATGCCGGCGGCGCGCAGCGGCTCGACGTGACCGATCAAGTCCACCCAACTCTCCAGCGCGGCAGGGGTGTCCAGCCGTCGCGCACTGCGGCCCGCCCACCACCGTTCGAAGAACGCACCGTCGGCCCAGGCGCGCTGCGTATCCGTCGTCACCCCAGTGGCCTGATTGAGCCCACTCCAGGCAGTACCGAGCCGCTCCAGCGGCCCGGCCATTGCCCCCACAGCTGTGCGGGTGTAGTAGTCGCGCAGGTCGGCGACGTGCGAACCATCCGTCGTCAGCACGGCGACCAGCCGGCGCAGCCAATCCAGCCCGAACGCCAGCTGCGCGGCGGTCTCGGGAACTAGCGGATTCCAGTCGCCGTCTAACAGGGTGACCGGCAGCCGGGATACCCGCTGGCGCAGATCAGTGACCAGAGCGTGGGTTTCGGCCATTGCGGCGGTGCCGGTCGACAGGCCCTTGAGGTCGATGCTCGCCGCATCGACCACCAGCACGTCGGCCAACTCGGCCAGCACGGCGTGGCGACGTTTCTTGCGCCCGAAGAACCCGGACTCGTCGGCGGCCAGCGCGGCGGCATGGATCGCCGGAATGTCCAGATCCATCGCCTGTGGTCCGGCGGTGTCCAGCCAGCCCGGGCGCTGCGCCGCCAACCTGGCCACAACCTGCCCGAGCGCGGTCAGTTCTGCAGCCCAGTCGGCGGTATTCAGCGCGTCGATACCGGCCATCGGATAGCGGGGTGCGCCGGCCAATCCCACCCAGCCCGCCAGCGCAGCCGGCTCACCGACTCGGTCGAGCTGCGCCAACCCGATGCCGTGGGGCTGCCCGTCGTCAAGGAGCCCGGCCAGCGCGGCATCGAATTCCACTGCGGCACGGTAGGTCCCGGACACATCGGCCGGGACCGCATCCAGGAACCCCCACGGGTGATCGGCGCTCGGCCGGGCCAGGTCAGCCACCGCCGGCAGCGCCCGCAGCAGCTCCCCGAGCTGCTGCAACGTTTCCGGGCTGGCAGCAGCCACCAGCTCACGAGGCACGTCCAGGGCCGGCACGTCTTGGTCGGCGGCGAGTTCTTTGGACCGGGCGGTGTAGGCCGACAGTCCGGCGGCGTTTTCGGCGTGTAGCCGCTCGGCGTAGCGAGCCAACGTGGTGCGGGCCGCGGCGGCGATCTGCTGGTTGGTGCGCAGCCGTTCGCTGTCGGCGGTGACCCGCAGTTCCAGCGCGGTCTTGATCTGTTCGCGCACCGCCGCCGGGCGGGCGGACTTGTCGTGCAAGTTCAGCGACAGCTCGCCCAGTCCGACGGCGTCCAGCCGCTTCTTGACCACGTCGAGAGCGGCCTTCTTCTCCGCGACGAACAGCACCCGCCGCCCGGATGCCATCGCGTGCGCGAGCAGGTTGGTGATGGTCTGCGATTTGCCGGTTCCCGGCGGGCCTTCCAGCACGAATGTCCGCCCGGCAACAGCTTCGGCAATCGCCTGCAGCTGCGAGGAGTCGGCGGGCACCGGCATGTGGGGCCGCAGTTCATTGAGATCGACACCGTCGGGTGCCGGCACCGGATCGGTGTAGGCGGCCAGCGGAGTATCGATCAGGTGGCGCACCAGGCTGTTGTCGGCCAGCGCCGCCCAGGACTCGTCGAGATCTTTCCAGAGCGGGAATTTCGCGAACTGCAGGATCGCCAGGGCCACGTTTTCCTCGACCCGGAAGGGCAGGCCGGCGGTGGCGATTGCGCGGCGCACCGCGTCGAAGGTGCCGGCGAGGTCGATGCCGGAGGCATCCTCGGCAGGGTTGGCCAGCTCGGGAATCTCCAAACCGCAACTGACCCGCAGCTTTTCGATCAGGCAATAGTTCGGGGTGGATATGCCGGCCTCGTCGATGGACAGCACATAGCGGTCACCGCGGTTGGTGGTGGACAGGCTCACCGGCACCAGCACCACCGGAGAGCGCAGCTCGCGATCACCCAAGCGCCAGTTGAGCATCCCGAACGCCAGGTAGAGATTGTTGGCGCCGGTCTCCTGGGTGATGGTCTTGGCTTTGTAGGCCAGGTTGCGCAGCCGGGATTTGTACGCCGCGGCGGTGACGTCGAGGTAGGCGCTGTGTTTGTCGGCCAGCAGCACTGTGCGCTCATCCTCGGGCAGCTCTCGGCCGTAGCGGATGCCGCGCGCCGCGTCCACGCTGCTGACTTCGTCGGAGGCCAGCAGCTTGATGCGGGCGCCGGCGTTGATGTCGTCTTCGAAGCGGGCTAGCGCCGGGCCTGGTATTGCCAGCGCGAATCCGGCCCGCTCGGTGTAGTTGATCAGCCGGTTACGCAGGCTCAAGTCCAGCAGCGCGTTCTTCCACTGCCGCACCCGCTCCGGCACTGTCTCCTGCGGCGTCTGGTGGACGGTCTCGGGGCGCACGTACGGGGCGATCGCAGGGCTGGCGCTCGGTTGATATTCGAAGACGGTGGTGTTGCCGTGCCGGTCGGTTGCGTGGCTGGGCAGCGGGTAGATCCGGGCGGCGCGGGCTTGCCGAATGTCGGTGATCCCGAGGATGTTCGACAGATCCGCAGATAGGTGCTTGGCTCGCGGGTTGGCGATCGCGGCGGTGAAGTCGGCGGCCTGCGCACCACCGGTGAGCATGGTGGTTTCTACGAGCCGGATCTGGTCCAAGTCGACCAGGTTCACAACGTCGATGGCCTCGGTGGTCGACACATCGGGCAGCGCGGAGTCCACGCGCCAATAGCCGAGGAACGCATGACCATGGAGCACCCAGATCGTCGAGTTGATCCCGGCCTGCTCCAAAACGGCGGCCATCGTCAGGGTGGTGTCCAGACAGGTGCCGAGCCGGCCCTCGAGCACCTCCGCGGGCGTGCGGACTTTCTGGCCGTCCAGACCCCAGCTGGCCGGCGGTTCGGCATAACGCACATCGCAGTCGCGGATGGTCTCGAACACCGCCCGGGCGATAGCGTCAACCCGGGCCGGGTCCTCACTTTGGTAACCGTCGAGGCCCGAGTTTCCGGTGAGCGCCATGAGGCGATCGGAGACCCTGAGCATCAGTGCGGTGACGGCGGCAGCGTTGGGTTGAACGTGGGCTGCCAGCATCTCCAGGGCCAGCTGCAGTGGGCGGGCCTTCCATTGGTTACCGGCCAGGATCGTGACGTCCTTTTCCGCCTCGGCGCGCACCGCGCCGTGAGCGTCGCACAGCACTGCGCGGATCGTGCCCGGCCGCGGCTCGTCGACGGCGAGCATCGAGGCCGGGTCGAGCAGCAGGGCGACGTCGCGCAGAACGGTGGGCGCATGGGCCGCGAGATCCAGATGAATCTCTTTTGGGCCGCCGTGGGAGCCGTTTGCGCTCATGACTTCGAGGTGGATTACCGCACCGCGTAGTTCGTCGCCGGCGTTGTCTATCGCGATGTGGTCGATCACCGGGATGCGGCAGTGCGCCATCGGGTAGCTCAGGTCGGAGACCGCGTGAATCGCGACGCTCGGCTCGTGCGGGGCCGGCTGGCCGGCGGCGACCAGCGGCTCCGGCTTGGCGTGCCGACCATTGGGCACCTGATCCGGCCGTGCGCTGTGGTCGAGATCGGTCACCATGAGCTCCTTGAGGCAAGGCGACACCAACGACCCCCGGTGTCGCATTGCCGAGCAGCTTAGAGGGAGGTGCCGACACCCCGATCAGGTCGTGCGTTGTCCCGGATCACCTAGTCGCTGGCGGTCCCCTGCGAGCTTGAGAAAGAGTTGATTTCAACGACGCCGGACAGCTCTTCACCTGGGTTTATGCGCAGCGAGAACCGGGCATGCTGCAAAACAACGCTTATTAGTCCCATTTTATAGAAATCGGGTGGACCGCAATGAGTAACAGCACCATCATTCTCATCGTTGTCGTCGCGATCGTGGCCGTCCTGGTCCTGATCGCTCTGGCCTTCATCGCGAGCAACAAGCGCACCGAGCGGCGTCGGCGCCAGGCCGAGGAGATCCGCGACAAAGCCGCCGAGCAGGCTCATGAGGTGGGACAGCGCGAAGCCCACGCCGAGCAGATCGCGGCCAAGAGCCGCGCCATGCGAGCCGAATCCGAAGCGCTGGCAGCACAAGCGGAAAACCTGGAACACCAGGCGCACCAACACCGCAGCGATGCGGCCACCGCGCGCAGCGAATTGGACTCCGAATACCAACGCGCCGACAAGCTCGATCCCGGCGCACCCACGTCCGACACCCCACCGGCCCGGTAACGCTCTCGAACTGGGCAGCAACGGACCTGATCGGCATTGCCGAACACGCCCCGTACCCTTACCAGGCGTGACCGGCATCGACCCGCAAAAACTCGCCACCTGCCTGCAGGTGCTCGCCGAGGTCGACGCGCTACCCCCCGAACACCCCGACGCGATCACCGTCCGCCGCGCCACCGCGCGGATGTTCAAGGCGCTCAAGAAGGAGCGCCGGACCGCCCGGCGCGACGCGGTGGCCGCTGCCGACAACGCCGTCATTGCCGCCACCGCCACCGGCGCCCCGGGCCGCATCGATGACGAGACTCAAGGCATTCCGCTGGTATCGGCCACTAAGGGCACGTCTGCGGGCACCCTGATTCGCTCGCGGCCGTGCTATATCTGCAAAACTCACTACGCGCAGGTGGACGCCTTCTATCACCAGCTCTGCCCGGACTGCGCCGCGATGAGTCGGGCCAAACGCGACGCCCGCACCGACCTGACCGGCCGCCGCGCCCTGCTCACCGGCGGGCGCGCCAAGATCGGCATGTACATCGCGCTGCGCCTGTTGCGCGACGGCGCCCACACCACCATCACGACGCGCTTCCCCAACGATGCGGTGCGCCGCTTCGCCGCGATGCCCGATCATGCCGACTGGCTGCACCGCCTGCAGGTGGTGGGCATCGACCTGCGCGACCCGGCCCAGGTCGTCGCGCTGGCCGACGCGGTGGCCAACCAAGGCCCGCTGGACATCCTGATCAACAATGCCGCGCAGACGGTGCGCCGCGCACCCGGCTCGTACGCCGCCCTGGTCGAGGCCGAACGCACCCCGGCAGCCGAGCTGGTCGACGTGATCACTTTCGATCACGTCAGCGACGCGCACCCGGCGGCGCTGGCCGGCAGCCTCGCCGAGCACCAGCAGCCGCACGCGCTGACCCAGCTGGCCCTCACCGCCCGCAGCGCCTCCCCGGCACGGATTGCCGCCGGCACCGCGATCGACGCCGGCGGGCTGCTGCCGGATACCGCCGCGACCAACAGCTGGACCCAACGGGTGCACGAGGTCGACGCCCTGGAGCTGCTCGAGGTGCAACTGTGCAATCAGACCGCGCCGTTCATCCTGGTCAGCCGGCTGCGCCCGGCGATGGCGGCATCGGCGGCCCGTCGTAAATATGTGGTGAACGTGTCGGCGATGGAGGGCCAGTTTTCCCGCCGCTACAAGGGCGCCGGGCATCCGCACACCAACATGGCCAAAGCCGCGCTGAACATGCTCACCCGCACCAGCGCCGCGGAGATGCTCGAGACCGACGGGATCCTGATGACCGCGGTGGACACCGGCTGGATCACCGACGAGCGCCCGCACCCCACCAAGCTGCGGCTGGCCGAGGAGGGCTTTCACGCCCCGCTAGATCTGGTCGACGGCGCCGCCCGGGTGTATGACCCGATCGTGCGCGGGGAGGCCGGCGAGGACCTGTTCGGGTGCTTCCTGAAGGATTACGCGCCGAGCAACTGGTAGCGGCTGGGCCAAAGGGCCCTCACGCCGCCCGAGGCAGGTCCCGCTTCGCGCTGTGCTCCCGTGGCTCCGTCCCGCTGGTCCCCGGCGCCCACCCGACATACGCCAGGTACAGCCCCAGCAGCGCAAACGCCACATAGACGACCCGCCATACGGTCACGGCCCCCATCCAGTCCGCCGGCAGCGACATCACGGTCGCCGGAAACGCCACCAGCAAAAATCCCTTAACCGCGGTCAGCCAGCCCAGCGCGGACACGCTAAATGCTGCGACACCGCGCCAGTACGGGTGCAAGGCGATCACCACCAGGCCGGCCAGCAAGGTGAACGCTCCGGCCACCCACGACCAGAGCGGATCGTTGGCGGCATCCGAGACGCGCGTCCATAGCTGCGGGCCCTGCACTGCGGCAGTCACGCAGAGCACGGCTAAGAACGGGCCGACCACCCTGGCAAACATCCGGGTGGTGTTCTGCGATTGAATCGAGGTGCTCATTGTTTCGTCCTTCCCGAGCGTCCCCCTGAACGCAATTGTCCGCTTGACTTCGCCTTCGTGCCGCGATCTGCCCAGCCCTCGGTACAGTCGGTGCATCCCACCGCCGACCATCCGGGAGCACACCTGATGGCTGCCTCCCGTAAACGTCCCCTCAGTGCCGTGATCACCCGGGTGGCCATTGCGGTCGTCGTCGTCGCGGTCATGGTGGGCACGGTGTGGACCAGTCGCACCCACCCGGCGGGCAATCCGATCCCGATTCCGGCGGCCAAGGCGATCGGACCCGGAATCGGTCTCAACGTCAGCCCCGCCGACGGCTCCGACAACATCAGCTGCACCGCGGGGTTCCTGGTGCGCACCAAAGATGACCAGCCCGGGCTGCTGTCGGCCGGGCACTGCAACAAACCCGGCGGGCCCGCCGCGGTGGCCATCCGCCACGGCGGGCTCTACAAATATCCGGTCGTCGGCACCTTCGCCGAAAGCATCTACGACGGCAACGACTGGAATGACTTCGACATCGGCCTGATCACGGTCGACCAGCCCGGCAAGATCCCACTGACCTCCGAGATCGACGGGCATCCGGTGGTGGGCCTGGCCGACCGGGTCGAAATCGGCCAGACGGTCTGCCATTTCGGGATCCGCAGCGGCGGCGCGATGTGCGGCCCGGTGGTCGCCAGCGAGGAGAACAAGATCCGGTTCGCCGCGACCGCCAAGTGCGGCGACTCCGGCGGGCCGGTCTATGCGATCCGGCCCGATGGCGCGATCGAGGCGATCGGGATCTTCACCGCGGTATCCAACGGCGACTACTCCGAGCCGTCCTGCGACGGCCCGCACATCTATTCCGTCGCGCAGCTGATCAAGCCGTGGCTCACCGCGTGGGAGCTGACGCTGGTCACCACGACACGGTAGCCACGCTCAGGTGCCGCAGAAGGTCCGGTAGTCACCGAATTCCGGCGGGGCCGGCGCGGCATAGGCCTCCAGACCGGGCCGCTGCCGGTAGGGCTCGCTGATGACGTCCAACAGCTTGCGCACCGGCGCGAGATCATCGCGCATCGCGGCGGTCAGGGCCTGCTCGACCAGGTGGTTGCGTGGGATGTAGACCGGGTTGACGCGGTCCATCGCGTCGACGTCGGGCCCCATGGCCTTCCAGCGCGCCAACCACTCATCGAAGACCGGTGACAGCGCCTCGGTGTCGCCGCGGCCTGCCCGCGCCAGGTTCCGGAAGAACGAGGTGTAGTCGACGGCGTTGTCTTTCATCAGCGCCAACGCCTGATCGATCAGCGCTGCCGCTTCCACGCTGCCGGTCAGCCCGAACTTGGCCAGCATCCCGGCCGACCAGAAGCCGTGATAGCGCGGCATGAAACCTTCCAACGTTTCCATCGCTACGTTCACCGCGGTCTCTTCGTCGTCGGCGAACAACGGCAGGATGGTTTCGGCGAAGCGAGCCAGGTTCCACTGCGCGACCAGCGGCTGGTTGCCGTAGGCGTAACGCCCGGCGTAGTCGATGGAGCTGAACACCGTCGCCGGGTCGTAGGCGTCCATGAACGCGCACGGCCCGTAGTCGATGGTCTCCCCGGAGATCGTCATGTTGTCGGTGTTCATCACCCCGTGCACGAACCCGACCAGCATCCATTTCGCGATCAGCGACGCTTGGGCTTCGAGCACCGCCTGAAACAGTGCCCGGTAAGGGTTTTCGGCCTGTGCGGCTTCGGGGTGGTGACGGGCGATGGCGTAGTCGGCCAGCCGGCGCAGCAAGCCCAGATCGTCGGTCGCGCGGGCCTGCTGGGCGACGAGCTGGAAGCTGCCCACCCGCAAGTGGCTGGCGGCGATGCGGGTCAGCACCGCCCCAGGCAGGGGCGCTTCACGTTGTACTTGTTCTCCGGTGGCGACCACAGCCAGTGACCGGGTGGTGGGGATCCCCAGGGCGTGCATGGCTTCGCTGATCACGTATTCGCGCAGCATCGGGCCGACCACCGCCAGGCCGTCGCCGCCGCGGGCGAATGGGGTGCGCCCGGAGCCCTTGAGGTGGATGTCGCGGCGGTGGTCGCCGGCCAGCTCGCCGAGCAGCAGGGCGCGGCCGTCACCGAGCAGCGGGACGTAGTTGCCGAACTGGTGTCCGGCGTAGGCCTGCGCCACCGGGGTGGCACCGTCGGGAACGTCGGTGCCGGTCAACAGCTTCAGGCCGTCCGGGCTGCGTAGCCAGTCGGGGTCGAGCCCGAGTTCTGCAGCCAGCTTTTCGTTGAGTATCAGCAGCTTCGGGTCGGGCGGGGTGGCCGCCTGCCAGGTCTGCGCGAGTTCGGGGAACTCGCGGGCGAAGTCGGCGGTCAGGAGCGGGGGTGCCACTCCGCCAGCCTACGGGCAGATCAGGTGGTGCCGAGTAGACCGGCGACGCCCGCCGCATCGGGCACGACGTGGGTGATCCCGGGGATATCGCTAAACCCACCGTCGGCCGAGACCAAAGTTGCTCCGGTGGACTTGGCCACCGCGGCCAGGACCGCGTCGAAGGCACCAATACTGGGGATCGTCTCGAACATCGTCAGGCCACGCTCAAGGTGATCAACGGTCACACTCACCAGCGGCAAGAGCACCTCAGAATAGCTTCGGCCCAGCGTAACGGCGTCCCGGCGATCGAGTCGGCGGGCACGAATATGCACAAACTCCTGGATCACCTCGGGGGTTGTCGTCGCTTCGATGTGCCCATCGATGATGGCCTGGAGCAAGTCCCGGCAGGGGTCTCGGAACCGGTGCTCGGAACCCTTGGCATAGACCAGTACCGTCGTGTCGAGCAGAATCATCCGCGTCGCCCACGCATCGCATCCAGCTCCTGCTTCAGTTCCGCCGGTTCGGGAACATCCATGTCGGGAGCATCGAGAATGTATTGCCCTGCGGCTTTGCGACGCTCGCTTGGGCCGGCGAGGCCACGATCGATAGCTTCGCGCACCACGGTTGCCACCGAAACACCGCGCTCACGTGCCGCCGCCGTGATACGGCGATGGCGTTCATCGTCGAGCAAGATCTGAAGCCGGTGCTCCAACGGAGACATGCACATACATTAGCATGTGTAGCTCTGCCTAGCCGCGGAACTTCCCACCGAGCTGGTGGTAGTTGTCGGGATTGATCTCGGTCTCCCCCGACCAGCAGTACGCGGTCAGCGCCCCGCCCTTGACTGCGCTGAAGTCCACGCAGGCGGTGCGTTGCGTCCAGGCAGTCCGGTACTCGGGTTGACCCTGCCGCCAGTAGTGGCCGTAGAACACCGGGGCCTGACCGGTGTAGACGTACGACTCCGCGCCGGTAAGCAATTCCAGCTCCGGCAATTCCGGGTAGGGGTCGCCATCGACAGTGGTGAAGCCGCCATCCATCACGGCGACATCGCGCAGCGTGCGTGCGTCACTGTTCCACCAGCGGGCGCGCGCCTTGTGGCGAGTGTTGTTGTCCTTGTCTTTGTAAGCAGTCTGGTCGTAATCGTCGACCAGGCTGATCTCCGGACCTTTGAGCAGGTTCTCGATCGCGTCGTACAGCGCGTGCCCCTTGGTGTTGGCGTCCACGAGGTGATCCCGGTCGGCGAACGGCGCCGTCGATCCGCACAGTTGCTGCACCACCGCGATCGACTCGTCATGCCAGCAGGCATGCACCACCCGCAGCCCACCCAAGTCCAGCCACAGCGGGAAGGTGGCGAACCAGTCCAGGTAGTAGCGCTGCTGGTCGGCGTCGAGTTGGGCGAGAAACTCCTGGTGTTGCCCGGTGTGCTTCGGTGAACGCGAGCGCAGATACTTACCGCTGCCCGCCGGCCATTCGGTGTGGTAGGCCAGTGCGTTGAACTCGTGGTTGCCCATCACGATCTGCGCGCTGCCGGCATCGATCATGGCTTTGACCACCTGCAGCACCCGCAGCTGTTCGTCGCCGCGGTCGATCAGGTCACCGACGAAGATCGCCTGCCGATGCGGGTGGCGGTATTCGCCTGTGCTGTCGTCGATCTCGTATCCCAGCTCGGTGAGCAGCGCTTCGAGCTGGCGCGCACAGCCGTGGATGTCACCGATGATGTCGTAGCCCTGCACTGTCGAATCAACCAATGTGGACCTCCCTTTCCCTTGCACCTGCATCCTTTCAACAGGCACCGACACGGTGGGCTCGTCGCCAAGCTTGCGCGACAGCACCTACTTTCGTCGCTCCTCAGCTTCGGCTACCTGCTGCAAGATCTCGCGGCGCCGCTGCTCGTGCGCCGCATGGATTTTGTCGGCACGCGCCGATGCATACGATCTGTGCCACTGTCGTGGCGGCTGAGGTTCACCGATCCAGCCGCGCTCGGTGCTCATTGGGCCTCACGCGGACTCGCCGGAAACCGGACGGCGTGCAGTCGTCGACGCTGTTCATCGGCCGCGATGAGATGCAGATATTTGAGCTCAAGCTGGCGCATCGCTTTTGCCGCCGCCAACGTCAGGTACGGGTTCCCGTATTTGCGCCTGGCGTAGGCCAGCAACTCGGCATCGCTGAGGCGACCGAGCCGGTCACGGTAGGCAGGCCGGACATACTTCACGTCCGCCCCGCTTTCGACAGGTGACGCCACCTGGTCCGCGTGGAACCCCCCGTCTCGTAGTGGTGGGCGTCGGCGTCGGCGCCGAACCCGGCCGCCAACTCTCGCAACAGTTCCCAGCCCAATTCGGGCATATCGCCTTCCCGGTGGTGCCGCGCCCGGGCAGCCACCCCTTGCACACTGACTGCGTGCCGGCTCTTCCCCTGGGGCACCGTGCGGTGGTGGCGCGGTTGCCGGGACGACGGGCCAGGTACCCGAACTGCCGTCCACTCGTGAGCTGCTGCAAGGATAGCCGAGCATGCCGACGTCGGCGATCCTGCGGCGGTGGCGTCGGCCAGGAGTGAACTGACCGATCCAGGTCAACGAGACTTCCCGACCACCGCCGCCCGAATCCCCCGCAGCATGTAATTCGTCGCGACAACGTGTAAGCGCGTCCCGATCACCAATGCCCGATACACACTCCCATGCAACCCCGGGAAAGCCGCGTAGGACCGGGCGTGCACACACGTACCACCACCCGGCGCGTCGCTCAGCTCGAATTCCAGCCGATACCGCGAAAACCGATGCCGTCCCGTCAAACTCAGCCGCTGCTCCTCAACACTCTCCGCCATGTCGAAACCGGCACGGGGTTGCGGGCCGAGCAGTGCGACAAGGGGATTGCGCTGCGCGCCGCGCAGCAGGGACTCCACGTACCGCCGCAGTCCAACCCACGCCGCCTTTCGCGACGCATCCACCCGAACCGTGTGCTCGTCGATGTAGGGCAGTTCATTGCTCATCGGTGATCACACCTCCCGTGTTGATTCCCCGTCTCCTCCCTAGACGATCCGGTGCCGCCGAATGTGACAACCGACCGTCACATTCCGCGACCGCCATCCGTCTTACACAGGGACATCCAACAGGGAGGAAGAAACCATGAACACTGCACTGTGGGCCGCCCAACTGACCTTGGCCGCGGTATTCGCCGCATCGGGGGCGGCCAAACTGACCATGGCGCGCGAGCGCTTGATCGCCACCGGCCAGACCGGGGTGGCGATGTTTCCCATGCCGGTGGTGCGTTTCACCGCGGCGATGGAGCTGCTGGCGGCGGTCGGACTGGTGGCGCCGGGGCTCACCGGGATCGGGACGGTGCTGACGCCGCTGGCCGCGCTGGGCTTGTGCGCGGTGATGATCGGCGCCGCCTGGGCGCATTCTCGGCTGCATGAGCCGCGGAGCGTGCTGATCAACGCGGTGATGTTCGGGCTGGCCGCCTTCGTCATCGTCGGCCGGCTGCTCTGAGTCAGCGCGGACGCTCAGACCACCAGCGTCTGCGTCGCCAGCCCCGCCGGCCCGGCGGAATCGAAGAACGTCGTCTGCGTGAAGGCGCCCTGCCCGGGCGTGACGAGGGTGCGCGAGTCCATTCCGACCCACTGCCCCACCGGATTCCGGTGCAGCACCACGGTGAAATCGCAGTTGATCGCCGGATGCTCGGCCGGTGGGGCGCAGGCGCTGATCCCGCTGCCGGAATCGCCCACCGTCAGCACCCGCTGCCACGGCGTCATCGCCTCACCGGCCACCAGCGCCACCTTCGGGCGCGCCCAGGCCCGCGCCGGGCCATCGGTGGCGAAACCGCCGTCCAGAAAACACCAGTCGATCGCCGACAGATACCCGCCGGCGTGCCAGCCGTCGGGAAAGGTGAACGCCTGGGCCACCGGCTCGACCCCGCCCAGCGCCGGCTCGGCGGCGTCCGCCGGGAAATCGGCTGAGGCCGCGGCGATGCGCCAGGCCCGCCCGATCAGCACGGTGCGCCCGCCGGCCTGCGCGGTTGCCTGCAGCAGCTGCACCCGTTTGCCGGTGCGGATCTCCGCCACGCTGATGCTCAGCGGCGCCACCGGCACCGGCGTCAGGATGTCGATGCTGACCCGCGCCAGCCGGTGCCTCTCGCGCGGCTGGTAGCGCTCCATCTCGCGGGCCAGCAGCGCCGACGGCGGCCCGCCGTGCTGACTGTCCGGGCTCCACGGCCCGGCGGTCAGCGCTGAGCTGTCGAACTGTCCGAGCCCGGTCTGGGTGTAGAACGCCTCGCCATGCACGGCTATCAGGCTAAACCGTGCGGCACCCTAGGCTTGAGGACCATGGCGAACGAGGAACAGCAGCAGTCCTGGGCAGCCCAAGGCGTGGACTGGGTCGATCACGCGGCGATCTTCGAGGCGGTGCTGGCGCCGTTCGCCGACGCGGTCATCCGGGCCGCCGACATCAGACCCGGCGCCAGGGTGCTCGACATCGGTTGCGGCTCCGGCACGTTACTGCAGCGGGCAGCAGCATTGGGGGCGACTCCCGTCGGGATCGATATCTCCGAGCCGATGGTGGACGCGGCGCGCCAACGGGTGCCCGAAGCCACCGTGCTGCTCGGCGACGCCCAGACACTTGATCTGCTGACAGCCGGGGCAGCATTCGACCGGATCATTTCGCGGTTCGGGGTGATGTTCTTCGACGACCCGGTGGCGGCGTTCACCAACATTCGCCGCGCGGCAGCACCTGGTGCCCGGCTGGCGTTCGTGTGCTGGCGCGAAGGCGACAACCCGATGTTCTCCATGGGAGTCGACATCCTGGCGGCGCGACTGGAATCACCGCCTGCACCAGCCGATCCCACCGAACCGGGCCCGCTGGCCTTCGGCAACGCCGAGCGGATACGCGAGATCCTGGCCGCCGCCGGCTGGAGCGACATCGCGGTGGAGGCGTTCGACGGGGTCTGCAACTTCAGCATCGACGGCAGCGACGGCGTCGAGGAACGCCTGACGATGATCCTGTCCAACCGCACCGGGCAGCAGGCCCGCACCGAGCTGGCGGACCGACTCGGCGAGGACGGCTGGGCCGCGCTCGTCGAGGAGCTGCGCGGCGAGCTACGCCGGCACCGCGTCGACGGGGTGGTGAAGTTCCCCGGACACACCTGGGTGGTCACCGCAACGTCACCGGTATGACCGTGGCCGGCCGGTATCAGTAACCGTAGAACTCCGCGGATTTGATGGCGGCGTCGTCGACACCGGCCTCCTGCAGCATGTCGAGCATCGCCAGCGTCATCGCGGGCGGCCCGGCCAGGTAATACACCGGGCTCATCAGGTCGTCGAGATGCCGGCGCAGCAACTCGACGCTGATCTCGCCGGTCTCCCCCGCCCACGGCTGCGCCGACGCGTGCGGCTCGGTCATCGTGGCGATCAGCCGGCAGTTCGGATTGGCCTGCTGCAGCTGTTCGAGTTCGGGCAGGAACGCCGCCAGTTCCCGACGCCAGTTGGAGTAGAAAAGGTGGATCGGGTGCTGCAGCGACGCGTGCACGGCGTGCCGTGCGATCGACAGGAACGGCGTGATGCCGATACCGCCGGCCAGCAACACCGCTGGGCGCGCGGCGTCGCGGTGCAACACCAGATCCCCATCGGCCTCGCTGATGGTGACCGGGGTCCCCGGCGGCGCTTCCTTGAGCAGCTCCTTGAACGCGGAGTCGCGCAGCCGCATCGCCACCATCAGCTCGTCTTGGTGGGGGGCGCTGGCGATGGTGAACTCACGCGTCGGGCCCTTGCTGTCGTCGGTGGGCGGCGGGTCGATCAAGGTCAGCTGGAATGACTGGCCGGGCTGGTAGTCATAGCCGTCGGGCTTGGCGAAGTAGAACGCCATGGTGCCCTCGGCGATCAGCTCACGGCGCACCAGGTGCGATTTGTAGAGGTCCATGAAACGCGGCTCAGGACGCGAAGCTGAACTCGGTCTGGGTCGACTGGCGTCCCCGGAACTGCAAGCCGTGCTCGGTGTCGGTCACCCGGTGCCGAACGACCTTGCCCGGGTACGTCAGGCTGCCGTAGACGTGGCCGAGCGCGGTGTTGTTCAGCGTGGTGTGCGAGCCGTCCTTGCCGCGGAACCCCTCCACCGTGGCCTCGAACACCCCCTCCACCTTGAACGTGCCGGTGCCCTTGTCGACGTCGAACTCGATGGGCGCGCGGGTCACTCCGACGATCTCTTTGACCAGGCCGGCCAGGTCGGCCAGCGGGCCGCCCGCCTGACCGGTGAACGCCGTGACCAGTGCCTCCTGCTGGGTGTCGTCGGCGCGGTCGTCGACGATGACGAATACCCGGGTGTTGACGTCGAAGATGTTGTCGGCGTGATGTCCCAGCAACCCCAGATTGAGCCCCGAGACGTCGACGTCGTCGACGTGGCCGCGATCGATGTGGAACACCCAGTTGAACCCGCAGTTGTTGCCGTCGGCGTTCTCACCGATGGTGCATGGGCACAACGACTTACAACTGCACACCTCGGCCATGCGACCGTTGAGCTGGTATCCCACGTTGTTCTCCTTTCAGGTTCACCGCCCCGTCAGTGCTGATGCGCACCGACCGGGGCGGTTAACGGCTCGTATAGTCCCCAGCCCGATAGGACATCGCCGAACAGCGCCACCGCGGCAGCCGCCACCAGCAGACCGATGCCCACCGGTATGACGAGACGCCGCCCCCAGCGGGCGGTCTTCTCGATCAGCATGACCGCGGTCAGCATCAGCATCACCAACACGTTGCCCAGGCCGGTGCCGACCATGATCAGCATCAGCGCCCAGCAACAGCCCAGACACGACACGCCGTGTCGCCAGCCGAGCAGCCAGCCGCCGCGAATCCCGCGCCGGTAGTGCGCGTACAGGAAGGCCCGCGGGTCGCGGCACTGGGTCAGGCACCGATCCTTGAGCGGGGCCAACTGGAACACCCCGGCCACACCGAGGACCGCGGCCAGCAACAGATTCGGCCGCTCCACCAACCAGGTCAGCCGGCCGGCCGCGGCTCCGGCCCGCAGAGCCGCGGCCGCACCCATTGCGGCCAGCGCGAAGACCATCCACAACGCCAGGTAGCCGGCCAGGAAAGCGGTGCGCACCATGGCCGTTCGCGGGGCGCGGGCCGTGACGACGTGAAACATCCGGACCATCGGAACGGTGGTCGGCAGCATCATCGCGGCGGTCATCTCCAGCCAGGCCCCGGCCAGCACCACCACCGACAGCACGAGTCCCGCGGTCGAGTGCAACGCGCTGTCTGCGATCACCGTGTCGTGGTGGTGCCCGACGGCCAGCAGTGCGACCCAGCAGGCCGCGGCTACCAGCCACAACTGCACACCGGGGTCACGTATCCACTCGCGCGGCGAAGCCCGGGTCGCACCGACCATCTCGTTGACTGCCACGTTCGGGCCCGTCCCCTTTTTTTGTCGCCGACCAGACAGTCAGATTACAGGAGCGTGTTGCGGTTTATTCAGTGATCTTCCGGACGTTAACGTGGTCAGAGCAACGGCCGTCGGTCGGCGCCGCCCGCGCCCGTCGACTGACCGCAGACATCCCTCCCATCCGCGAAGGATCCCCCGTGACCCCACACCCCTTCGACCGCGCCATACACCTGGAACCCGTCGATGCCGCGACGTACCGCGGAGCCACCGAACCGGCGTGGGCCAACATGGTCGGGCCGTTCGGCGGGATCACCGCGGCGGTGCTGCTGCGCGCCGTCGAGTCCCACCCCGACCGCATCGGTGACCCGCTGGCATTGACGGTCAACTACGCCGCCCCCATCGCCGACGGCGAGTTCGACATCGCGTTGCGGGCGCCGCGCACCAACCGCAGCAACCAGCACTGGATTCTGGAGCTGCGTCAGGGCGACGAGGTCAAGACCACCGCCACCGCGGTGTTTGGCCTGCACCGCGACACCTGGGCCGCCATCGAGGCTCTCCCGCCGAAAGCCCCTGCGCCCGAGGACCTCCCGCGCAGTGACTTCATCGAGTTCATCGTCTGGGCCAAGCGCTACGACATGCGCTTCACGCAAGGCCCGATTCCCGAGGAGGGGGTGCACAGCGACTCGTCGACCACCACGCTGTGGGTGCGGGACGCCGAGCAGCGGCCGCTGGATTTCGCCGCGCTGGCCGCGGTGTCCGACATCTTCTATCCGCGGGTGTTCCTGCGCCGCGGTGGCTTCCTCCCGGCCGGCACCATCTCGCTGACCACCTACTTCCACGCCGACAGGGCGCAGGTCGAGGCGGTGGGCGGCGATTTCGTGCTGGGTAGCGCCCACGCCAATGGCTTCTCGCGCGGCTACTTCGACCAGAGCGCACACCTGTGGTCACGCGACGGTGCGCTGCTGACCAGCAGCCATCAGCTGGTGTATTTCAAGGACTGAGCGTCGCGGGGTGAATACCGCGATCGGCCCGGTTGAACTAGCGTCCCCGAGTATGCCCGAGGAACTCGGTGCCCATGCCGATGCCGCGCGAGACCGTGAGGCCGCGCTGGCCACCCGGCTGCGCACGACGACGCAGCTGGACCGGGCGTTCGTCGCGACGCTGCGCGGTGCGGCGCAGGTGGCGCTGCGCGGGCGTCGACGCCTCGATGACATCGAGGCCCAGATCCGCGACGCGCTGGCCAATCAGCAAGCGCTGGCGCTGGATACGCCCGCCGGCGCCCGCCAGTTTCAACAGTTCCTGACCGTCAAGACCCGCGACATCCACCGGGTGATCGCCGACACCGTGGCCGACAGCCATGCCCGTGCGGCGGCGGTGCGGGCCCTGGGCGGCGGCTACACCGTCGAGGGGCCGCGTGCGCCCGGTGTCCAGGCCGTCGACCACACCGTCAAGAAATCCCCGAGCGGGGCCGGGGAACGTCGTCTCAACCAGATCGACGCCTTCCGGCAGATCTTCGGCCGCGACCCGGTCTCGGCCTCGGACTGGGCGACGGCTGCCGCCCTCGATCCGAGCACCTACGATCCCAAGTTCCAGGGCGTGGAATCCGAGATCCGGGTGGCACGCATCGATCCGGTACCCGGGCAGGGGGTGGTGCGCGCGTCGCAGTGGATCCCGCAACGCGACGTCACCAGTCTTCCGCCGTGGAAGCGTGACTTCGGCAATGAACGTGGCCCCGATCCGAACTTCGATCCCGAGGACACCAAGGTCACCACCTACATCGACTACGACAATGGCATCGTGGTGATGCGGCAGAATCCGTCCGTCGAGCTCAACGACAGCGGTGGCCCCGGGAGGGTGAAAGTCGGTGTCCCGCAGGGCAGTATCGCGCAGGCGCCGGACGGCTCGGTACGCATCAAGTACGACGCCGGCAACCCGTTGGTGCCCGCGTTCGTCACCGACGCCCATGGTCCACTGCGCGAAAACCGGCCCAGCGTCAACGGGGATCTGGTGTTCACCCCCGCGCACGGCGGTGTCTATGTCGACGGGACACGGACGAACTATCCGTCACTGGAGATCTATCAGGATCTGCCCGATGGCAGCACCCACACCGTGTTGATCGATCCGGCCCGCTCAGGACGCAGCCTCGGCCCGGCATTGAATCTGCCGGCCCATCACGAGATCGGTGTCGGTAGCTCCGCCTTCGCCCCGTTCGGCGACGCAGCCACTGACTTCGGACCGGTGTACGCGCCGCCGTCGGTCTCCTCGACATCCGGACCACACGGCTGAGCCTTCCAGCCGCTCCCGAAGGGATAACTTCTAGCCATGACCGCCCCGACCCCGACAGATCGCTACGGCCCGCGAAGCCTGGTCGCTGCGCTGGCCACCATCATGATCGTCGAGACCGCCACCTGGGTGTGGCTGCCGTTGTGGATCGCCAACCTGTTCTTCTTCGCAATCGCCTCGGCCGTTGTGGTGCCGATCGGGCTGTTCATGAGCCAGCTGCCCGATGAGATCGGGCAGGCCGGCCGGGGGATCCTCGCGGGCTACCTCGCGACACCGTTGACGATCGTGATCGCGCTCATCCCGGCCGGCGTGATCTACCTGCTACTGGACTGAGAGGCGCACAGGCATGCTCAATACGGTGTTCACTCGAATCCGGGTGCAGGACAGCGATGTTTGGCGGATCGCCACTCGATCATCACCGGTCGTCGTGCAGCCGGTCTTGGCGGTCTGGTTCGGTATCGGTTGGCTGCTGGGACAAACTCCGGTCGTCGACCACACTGGGGTTCCCATCCTGATAGCGGTCGCAGCCATACTGACGACCGCGGCCTCATTGCTGATCGGCGCGAGATTGCTGGGTAGCGACTCGCCTCGTCGGCGCGGTCTGGGCTTGGCGACCGGCGGGTGCGGCCTGGCCGTGTTGATCAGTGGATTGGTCTACGCCCTGATCTTCGTGCCGATCGTGTATCCCGGGTGATCACCCGGCTACGGCATCTGGCCTGACGTCCCCGGGCCGCCTCGGGTCGTCGTACTTGCCGGCCAGCAGCTTCGACACCGTGCCGGGTTTCCAGGGCCGACCGGTGGGGGTGCGCTGCCCCGCGGAGTTGAGCACCCGCGCGGTGGCCGCCTGGGTGACACCGCAGCCCTGCACCAGCCAGCCCGCGTACCGTTTGACCTGCCGCTTGCGCTCCGGCCACGGCACCGCCGGCGACGGCAGCATCGGCGGCACCGGGTGCATGGTCGCCCGGCCCCCGTCGGCCGTGCGCCGCACCGGCTCTCGACCGCCGGCCTTGACCAGCGCCAGCTCGATCTCCCGTCCCAGGCTCTTGACGCCCTCGGCGGCCAGCGCCGCCTGATCCAGGCTGTCGACGGCTTGAACCTCGCGCCGCAGCGCGAAGTCGATCTCGTTCATGCCGCCGTCGGTCGGCGCCGGGTACAGCCCCCGGGTCAGCCGCACGTTCAGGCCGTGACGCTGCAGCACCAGGCTCAGCCGCCGCAGGTGCTGTTCCCGAATGAAGTCCGGGCCCGGGAACGGCACCCAGACGTCCATCCGCCCGGCGATCGCGCAACCCAGCGCAGCGACCACGGCGTCGATTTCGGTCAGGTCATCGGTGCCGACGGGTTCTCCCTCGTCGAACCCGAACGCCTCGACGATGATGCAGTGCTGTTTGGCGGCCTCCCGGGCCAGCTCGGCCCGGTGGGCCGTGGTGTCGTTGTCCCCGAGCAGGACGACGCGGGTGACTGCCGACTGCGACATTGCTGACCTCCCGATATCTCAAGCCCCCGTGGGGAAGTGCTTACTTGACGACTCTATCGGCGGGTACCGACAAGTCTTGGCGCTCGAGTTACCCCCGAGGCAGCGTCACCCCCGGAGGCGGCGTGATATACGCAAACGAGCCGATGGTCGGCGCCTCATTGCGCACGATCACAATGGCCCCGGGCGTCCCGGCCGCGGATCTCGCCACGTCGAGCGACAGTGGCGGCGCGTCATCATCGAGGTCGATGTTCAGATACACCGACGACCGGCGCTCCCGGTGGCACCACTGGATCAATTGATTGGCGACATCGAGACCCTCGTCCCGGTACAACGGAAGGGCGCGGACGTCTCTGGGTAGGCCGTCCGCCTTCTCCATCAGCTCCAACGCCATCTGCTGCGGCCCCGTCACCAACAGCCCCGCCGCCCAGAACGGCAGCGGGACACCGTCCAGCCGATCAGCGAGCTTGGCTTCACATTCCTGGTTGTCGATGATGTAGTGCAGCACGAAGTCTCGGCGACTCAGCTCCTGCATGACCGCGCCCGTGGTGACGCGAATGTATTCTTCGGTGCCCGTTGACCACCAGAGTCCGTGGAAGATCGACTTGAACAGGTCCTCGACCATGAAGTAGGCCGTGTTGACCAGCGCGCCGTCCTCCATGCCACGCACCCTCGCAGTGACTTGGTCGACCAGAACGGTAAGACTCGCGGCCCGCTCCTCCGCGTCCAGAGCTTCGAGCCGGTCGCCGGCGGCATTGATCGCCCCGATCCGTGGGTCCCAGAGGCGGTCGACGTGAGGGAAGTCCCAGCCGGCGCTCATCGCGTCCCCCGATCCAGCCTGGCCAGCGCCGCCCGGAAGTCGGCGTTCGGCGACGAGCCCTGTAGCACCGCACGCACCTCGGCCAGCGCGTCGTCGGCGCTGATGCCGGCCACCCGGGCCCCGTAGAGCGCGGCGATGGTGGGGGTGCGGCTGTAGGCCTGCACGCAGTGCAGAAACACCGTGCGCCCCTCGCCGCGCAGCCGCTGAATCGCCCGCACGGTGTCGAGCAGCACGAAATCCAGGTTGGGATTCTCGCCCACCGCATCGATCAGCCGCACGTCGAGTTGCGGCGCCCCGGCCGGCAGATCACCGTCGCCGACCCGGCACAGCGACACCACCGCGTCGATCTCGCCGGGCAGCCGCCGCAGCGCGCCGACACCGCCGATCCACACCTTGTCGTCGCGGGGGTGCGCGACGAGATGACGGGCCTCGGGGTAACCGCCATAGCTGTAGTCGAACGCATCGGGGGCGCCCTTGGCGAGGATCCGGTCGGCCAGCTGGATCAGGTCGCGGGTTCGCAGTCCGGGCCAGCCGCTGAGCTGCAGCCGCCAGTGCGACGGCACCGCCGAGGCGCCGTGCAGCGCGCCCAGCACGCCGCCGGCGATCGCGGCGACCGTGTCGGTGTCGCCGCCACCACGCACCGCGGCCTCCAACGCCAGCCGCAGGTGATCGGCGCGGAACACCTCGGCGGCCGGGTCTTCGTCGGGAACCGGTGTCGTGGTGATCGCCGACCAGGCGCCCTGCAACGCGGCGACCACCCAGCCGTTGTTGTGCGAAAACGCACTCGGCTGGGCGTTTTCGGCCTCGTCGAGGCGCTGCGCCCAGAGTTGCCGGCGCGCCGGGTCGAGGTGGTGCAGCCCGATGCGCATGTCGAGCTGCCCGGTCAGCACCGCATGCCGGATCGTGGCGCACCACAGCACGCAGGCATCTCCGGCGTCCGGGTCGTAGTGGGTGAGCTCGCTGATGCTGCGGGCCGCCTCGACCAGCGCGGCTTCGTCATCGAGGAAGGCCAGCGCCACCGGCGCGGTGCGCATCAGCGACCCGTTGCCCGCGCTACGACCGGTGCGCTCATGCAGTTCGCGGGACTCCTGCCACGCGGTCTGCGCGCTGATGCCGCGCCGGCCGGCCGCCGAGAGCACCGAACGGGTCTGCACGCCGACGTCTTTGGCGCCGCGAGACCATTCCAGCCAGCGGGCGACGACGGCGTCCAGCGCGGCCGCGGAGCGCAGCTCGGCGCCGGTGGCCGCGACTTCGGCGATGGCGATGGCCATCGAGGTGTCGTCGGTCCACTCGCCGGGCGCAAACGGCCCGAGCCCACCGCCGATCATGTCGATCGGCTCGCCGGGCCCGCGGGGGCCGTCGAACTCATACCCGGCGCCCAAAGCGTCACCGGCGGCCGTGGCCAGCAGTACCCCGCAGGCCCGATCCCGTTGTGCAGCAGTAAGGCCCATGCCGCGCCCCTTTCATCCAGAACAGCTGACGACAGGCTATCGGGGGGTACCGACAACTCTGGTCTGCCGAACGATCGATAGTTATTGTCGGACCCCCTGGCTAAATTCCGGGCCATGGACGAACCACCCTTAGATTGGCCCGGCGTGTTGGAACCCTCCCTGCTTCCGGAGAACGCCATCACCGCCGGGCACCGCCTGGCCGATGCGGCCGAGGCCGGTGACTGGCCGGCGCTGTTCGAACTGCTGGACGCCACCCCGGCGCTCAGCGTCCACCAGTGGCGGCCCGGCGCCGCCGACTGGCTCACCCCGCTGCACCAGGCCGCCCGGCACGGCGCGCCGACCGAAGTCGTTGCCGCACTGCTGGAACGCGGTGCGCTGCGCTGCCTGCGCGACGCCCGGGGCTTCACGCCGTGCGACGTGGCCGACGACGCCGGGCACTCCGCGGAGCTGCTCGCCCAGCTGGCCCCGCAACCGTCGCCGCTGTCTGCCGAGCTGATCCGCGTCCTGGACGCCAACCTGCAGTGGGCGATCGACGGCACCATCCGCACCGCGGGACTGCTGGCGGGCTACCGCGATCAGGACCTGCGTCGGGCACTGCGCTATCCGCCGGTCGCGGTGCTGCACGAAGCGCCCGGCGCCGCGCTGCACACTGCGATCCCCGGCCTGCCCGGCGGCGTCCGCGTGGCGCTGCGGTATGGCTATCTGGAGACCGTGGCCGCCGGGCAGACGCGGGTGGTAACCCAGCGGGGTGTGGTGCTGACCACCGAAGGTGTCGGCTGACCGTCGCGTACCGTGACGACCATGGCTTTCCGACTCGCAGACACCCCGGATCAGCGCGGCCGCACCTTCGTAGTCACCGGCGCCAACGGCGGCCTGGGTGAGGTCGTCACCCGCACCCTGGCCGCCAACGGCGCCACCGTGGTGATGGCCTGCCGCAACACCGCCAAGGCCCAGCAGATCGCCGACGGCATCGACGGCGACGTGACGGTGGCGCCGCTGGATCTGGGCAGCCTGGCCTCGGTGCGCGACTTCGCCGCCCAACAGGGTGGCTTCGACGTGCTGGTCAACAACGCCGGGATCATGAACATCCCGCTGAAACGGACCGTCGACGGCTTCGAGATGCAGTTCGGCGTCAACCACCTCGGGCACTTCGCGCTGACCGGGCTGCTGCTGGACCGCATCGGCGACCGGGTGGTGACGGTGTCGAGCATCGCGCACAAGCAGACCCCGAAGTTCTGGATCGACGACCTCAACTACGAGAACCGGTTCTACCAGCGCAACCTGGCCTATGCGCAGTCCAAGCTGGCCAACCTGATGTTCGCCCGCGAGCTGCAGCGCCGGCTGCGCGCGGCCGGCTCGCCGCTGCGCTCCTACGCGGTACACCCCGGGGTGTCGGCCACCGAGTTGTTCGACAACGACAAGACGCTGCCCGGCCTGGTCGCCAAGTACGGCCTGGCGGTGCTGGGCCAGCGCCCCGAGCGGGCCGCCGAGTCGATCGTGTTTGCCGCCACCGTCGCCGACGCCGACCCGGACGCCTACTGGGGGCCGACGAAGCTCAACCAGTCCCGCGGCCCGATCGGCCCGTGCCCGTCGAACAAGCTGTCGCAGGACCAGCGGCTGTGGCGGCGGCTGTGGGAGGAGTCGGAGAAGATGACCGGGGTCAGCTACCCGGTGTGACCCGGCGCGCACCGCTGGGATCCGACGACGCGCCGATCACACCCCATTAGGCGGGCACACCTCATACCACTCCCCGGCGGTGACGGGAGTGACGCACGGGACACCGCCCGATCACGCGGCGGCGAGGCGGCAGACAAATTGGCCTTCCACCCCAGCTCACCGGTTAAGTTGTGGCGAGCCGCAAGCTGCGGCACCAGACGGACCGAAAGTGATCATGCGAGTTGATGGGCGCGACGTCGCCGTCACCGGCAACCTGCTGCAGCCGCTGACCCGACGCACCAACGACATCGTGCGCCTGGTGCTGGCGGCGTTGTTCCTCGCGACGGTCATCACCAGCTCCCTGGTCACCCGCTACGAATGGGTGACGCTGGAGCGCTCGGTGTCCCAGATCATCGGGGTGCTCTCCCCCACTCACGCCAACCAGGTCTACCTGGCCTACGGCATCGCCATCGTGGCGTTGCCGTTCGCCATCCTGATCGGCCTGGTCATCTCGCGGCGGTGGAAACTGCTGGCGGCCTATGCGATCGCCGGACTGCTCGCCGTCGCATCGCTGTCGATTCGCAGCACCGGCCTGGCCGCACCGAGCTGGCATTTCGACCTGTCCGAACGGCTGGCCACCACACTGGCCCAGTTCCTCGACGACCCGCGGTGGATCGCCATGCTCGCCGCGATGCTCACCGTCTCCGGGCCGTGGCTGCCGGCGCGCTGGCGGCGCTGGTGGTGGGCGCTGCTGCTGGCGTTCGTGCCGATCCACCTGGTGGTCAGCGCCATCGTGCCGGCCCGCTCGCTGCTCGGCCTGGCCGTCGGCTGGTTCGTCGGGGCGCTGGTGATCCTGATCGTCGGTACCCCCGCCCTCGAGGTCCCGCTGGACGGCGCGGTGCGCAGCCTGGCCCGCCGCGGCTGCACCGTCACTGAACTGACGGTCCTCCGCCCGGCCGGCCGCGGCCCGCTGGTGCTGTCCACCGTCGGCGAGCACCCGGTGCTGATCGAGTTGTACGGCCCCAACCAGCGCAGCGGCGGCGCGGTACGCCAACTGTGGCGCAAGTTCCGGCTGCGCACCACCGAGACCGCGCCACTGCACGCCTCGTTGCATCGCGCCGTCGAGCACCGCGCATTGATGGCGATCGCCATCGGCGAGACCGGGGTCGCCAACACCGACATCGTTGCGCTGGCCGCCCTCGACCGCGGCTGGACGCTCTACGCGCATACCCCGCCGCGTGGCACTCCGCTGGCCGACTGCACCAGCCGAATCCCGGTGGGCAACGCCTGGGAGTCGTTGCGGCGGCTGCATGACCAGCAGATCTCCCACGGCGACCTGCGCAGCAAGGAGATGACGGTCGAGCGCGGCACCGTGCTGTTCGGCGGTTTCGGCAACGCCGAGTACGGCGCCACCGACGCCCAGCTGCAATCCGATATCGCCCAGCTGCTGGTGACGACGTCGTCGCTGTACGACCCGGCCGCGGCGGTGGGCGCCGCGATCGAGCATTTCGGCCGCACCGCGGTGCTGGCCGCCTCACGCCGCCTCACCAAATCGGCGGTGCCGGCCCGGCTCCGCAAGGCCGTACCCAACGCCGGTGCGGTGATGGCCGCCGCCCGCGAAGAGGTCAAGCGCCAGACCAATACTCAGGAGATCCAGACCAAGACCATCACCCGCTTGACCCGCAGCCAGGTGATCCAGCTGGTGCTGCTGGTCGCGCTGGTCTACGTCGCCTACCCGTTCATCAGCCAGGTCCCGACGTTCTTCTCCCAGCTGCGGAACGCGAACTGGTCGTGGGCGCTCGTCGGGCTGATCGTGTCGTCGCTGACCTACGTCGGTGCGGCGGGTGCGCTGTGGGCCTGCACCAACGGTTCGGTCCGCTTCCGCGACCTGGCGATCATGCAGGTGGCCAACACGTTTGCCGCGACCACCACCCCGGCCGGGGTGGGCGGGCTGGCGTTGAGCACCCGGTTTCTGGTCAAGGGCGGGCTGAGCGCGCTGCGCGCCACCGCCGCGGTGGCGTTGCAACAGTCGGTGCAGGTCATCGTGCACGTGATCCTGCTGGTGGTGTTCACCACCGCCGCCGGCGCCCGCGCCGACCTGTCCCACTTCGTGCCCAGCGCCACCATGCTGTACCTGATCGCCGGTGTGGCACTGGGCCTGGCGGGCATCTTCCTGCTGGTGCCCAACCTGCGCCGCTGGTTGACGACGGCGCTGCGCCCGCGGCTCAGCGAGGTCAGCAGTGACCTGATGGAGCTGGCCCGCGAACCCAAGCGGTTGGCGCTGATCGTGCTGGGCGCCGCCGGCACCACGCTCGGTGCGGCACTGGCGTTGTGGGCCAGCGTGGAGGCGTTCGGCGGCAACACCTCGTTCGTCACCGTCACGGTGGTGACGATGGTCGGCGGCACGCTGGCCTCGGCCGCCCCGACGCCCGGCGGGGTGGGTGCGGTCGAAGCCGCCCTGATCGGTGGGCTGGCCGCGTTCGGTGTGCCCGCCGCGCTGGCGGTGCCGTCGGTACTGCTCTACCGGGTGCTGACCTGCTGGCTGCCGGTGTTCGTGGGCTGGCCGGTGATGCGGTGGTTGACGGCTAACGAGATGATCTGAGCCGATGCGGATCGCGATCAGCGGTGCCGGAGTCGCCGGAACGGCGCTGGCGTACTGGCTGCACCGCATCGGGCACACCCCGACGGTGATCGAGAAGGCGCCGGCGTTTCGCTCCGGCGGCTACATGATCGATTTCTGGGGCGTCGGCTACACCGTCGCCCAGCGCATGGGCATCGCGGCGCAGCTGCTCGACAAGGGCTATCAGATCGAGTCAGTGCGCTCCGTCGGCGCCGACGGCCGGACCGTGGCAACGCTGGACGCCAACGTGTTTCGCGATCTGCTCGGCGCCGATTTCACCAGCTTGCCGCGCGGCGATCTGGCCGCCACCATTCACGCCGCCGTCGCCGAGGACGTGGAGGTGATCTACGGCGAGAGCATCGCCGCCGTCGAGGAACACCACGACGGCATCCGGGTGTCCTTCACCCACACCGCGCCACGCGAGTTCGACCTGCTGATCGGTGCGGACGGGCTGCACTCCAATGTGCGCCGGCTGGTGTTCGGCGCGCACGCCGAGTTCGAGCACTACCTGGGCTGCAAGGTGGCCGCCGCCGTCGTCGAGGGCTACCGGCCCCGTGACGAACTGGCGTATGTGAGCTACGCGGTGCCGGGCCGCCAGGTGTCCCGCGTCGCGCTTCGCGACGACCAGACCCTGGTGTTGTTCGTGTTCCGCGACCCGTCGCCCGACCTCGCGTCCGACCCGAAATCAGTGCTGCACCACCGGTTCGCCGATGCCGGCTGGGAGAGCGCGCAGCTGCTGGCCGCGGTCGACACCATTGACGACCTGTACTTCGATGTGGTCAGCCAGGTCCGGATGCCGGACTGGTCGCGAGGGCGGGTGCTGCTGATCGGTGACGCCGCCGGCTGCATTTCGCTGCTCGGCGGCGAGGGTACCGGCCTGGCGATCACCGAGGCCTACGTGCTGGCCGGGGAGTTGCACCGGGCCGGTGGCGATCACCGACGGGCGTTTGCCGCCTACCAGGATCGGCTGCGGCCGTTCATCGAGGCCAAACAGTCCGGCGCGACGGAGTTTCTCGGATTCTTCGCCACCCGAACGCGAGTCGGGCTGTGGTTTCGCAACCTGGCGATCCGGGCGATGAACCTGCGGCTGCTGACGAGGCTGCTCGCCGGTTCGGTGCGCGACGACTTCGACCTGCCCGACTACCGGATCTGAGGCTAGCCGGCCCCGGCAGCCGCATAGACCCGGCTGGTCTCCGGCTCGCCGTAACCGGCGGCCAGCACCGCGGACCGCACCGCGTCGCCGACCTGCAGCGTGAGTTCGGTCGGCACCAGCGCGATCACGCAGCCGCCGAATCCGCCGCCGGTCATCCGGGCGCCCAGCGCGCCGGCGGCCACCGCGGCATCGGCGATCACGTCGAGGTGTCCGGTGGTGATCTCGAAGTCGTCGCGCATGGATGCGTGCGATGCGGTCAACAACTCCCCGGCGGCGGCGAAGTCCAGCTCTGACACGGCGGCAACGAAATCCAGCACCCGTTCGTTCTCGGTCAGCACGTGGCGGGCGCGGCGCGCATCGACCGGGTCGCTGACGACGTCGAGCGCCGACACCCCCCGATGCTGCACGTCGCGCAACGATGACACCCCCAGCGCGGCGGCGGCCCGTTCGCAGGACGCCCGGCGGGCGGCGTACTCCCCGTCGACGTGGCCGTGGCGCTGACCGGAGTCGAACAGCAGCAGCGTCACCCCGGCGGCGTCCGGGTCGAACGGCACCGGATGCACCGCGAGGTCACGAAAGTCGATGAGCACCGCGGTCGAGACTTCTCCGAACAGTGATGCCAGCTGATCGAGCAATCCTGTTGGCGCACCGACATAGTCGTTCTCGGCGCGCTGCCCGATACGGGCCTGCTCGACCCGGTCGAGCCGCACCCCGGTCGCCGTTGTCAGCGCGCCGAGCACCGCGCATTCCAGCGCCGCCGACGACGACAGGCCCGAACCGATCGGCACGTCGCTGCTGATCGTCATGGTGCCGCCGGGCACCACGACCCCGCTGTCACGCAGCGCCCAGATCACCCCGGCGACGTAGCCGGCCCAGCCGGTGATTCCGCCGGGCGTGGTGTCCAGCGGGATGCGCACCGAGGCGTCGGCGCGATCCGACAGCACGGTGAGCGTGTCGGTCTCCGACGGGGTGAAGGTGACGCTGGTTCGTTGCGGCAGCGCGATCGGCAGCGCGAAACCGCCGTTGTAATCGGTGTGTTCACCGATCAGGTTGACCCGACCGGGTGCCGAATAGCTGATCACAGTGCACGCAGCCGCTCGGCGACGGACTCCGGGGTGACATCGGCGATGAAGGCGTCCATCGCCGATTCCGATGCCGCCAGATACTTCAGCTTGGTGGCGCTGCGCCGAATCGACATCAGTTCGACGTGGAAGTAGCCGTCGGCCTGCACACCCTCGGCGCCGTACTGGTGCAGCGCGGCCATATACGGCAGTGGGGCGTCATAGATCCGGTCGAAGCGGCCCAACAGGTCTCGGTAGATCACCGCGAAGTCGGCCAGCTCGGCCTCGGTCAGCTCGGTCAGGTTGTGCAGCCGCCGATTCGGGTACAGGTGTACCTCCACCGGCCAGCGCGCCGCGAACGGCACGAACGCGGTGAAATGCGCACTGCGCGCCACGATGCGGGCACCGTCGGCGAGTTCGGCGGCCAGCAGATCGGCGAACAGGTTGCCGCCGTGGGTGATTCGGTGTTCGCGTGCCTGTGCCAGCATTGCGGCGGTGCGCGGCGTCAGGTACGGGTAGCCGTAGATCTGGCCGTGCGGGTGGCCCAGTGTCACCCCGATCTCCTCGCCGCGGTTCTCGAAGCAGAACACCTGCTCGACGCCGGGCCGGTTCAGCAGGTCGGCGGTGCGGTGCCGCCAGGCCTGCACCACCAGCAGCGCCTGCGCCGGTTTCAGGTCGGCGAACGAGCCGGTGTGATCGGCCGAGAAGCAGATCACCTCGCAGCGGCCATGACCGGGTGCGGCGACGAACTCGGCCCCGCCAGGCGGCGGTGTGGCCACCGCAGCCCCGGCCCCGGCCAGACTCGGGAAGCGGTTCTCGAAGACGACCACGTCGTAGTCGGGTGCGGGCACCTCACTGGTCAGCCCGCTCGGGCCCGGGCACAGCGGGCACGCCTCGGCGGGCGGGTGATAGGTGCGGTCCTGGCGCTGCGCGGCGATGATCACCCACTGGCCGGTGGTGCGGTCGAACCGCAGCTGGGATGGCTCGGGGTCGCGCGGTGGCAGCGGTCGGCGGTCCGGCAGCGGGGCCGGGCGGTGGCCGGGCAGCGAGAAGAACAACAGGTCGCGGCCGTCGGCCAGCGTCCAACCGGTCGGGGCGCTCACGCGACCAACCGGGGACGCAGCCGCTGCGGGGCGATCTCGACGCCGGCCGCCAGGTCGTCGGCCAGCCCGGCGGCGAAGCTGCGCAGTCCGGCGAGGTCGATCCCGTACGGCGCCGGGGTGGGCACCGTCGCCAGCCGGTCGGCGCCGCGGCGCAGCAGGCTCACCGCGCCGATGACGTTGCCGCGCTGCACATGGGTGACACCAACGACCAGCTGCGCCAAGCCCTGCCACAGATCGCGTTCGTCGTCGGGCCGGTGTTTCCAGGCGGCTTCGAGCACTTCGTGGGCGTTGAACGCCAGCCCGTCATCGAGCAACAGCTGCGCGTAGGCCAAAGTCTGCGCCGGCGGCAGGTCGAGATCGTCGGGCACACCCTCGACGCCGCCCTTGCTGCCGCGCGGCAGCGGCCGTCCCAGCCGGTCTCGCGGGCGGGCGTTGCGGGGCCGGCCCGACTCGTCGCGGTCGCGGGTTGTCACCCGTCCATCATGACAAGTGCGTCACGCCGCCGGTTTGGCGGCGATGACCTCGATGGCGGCCATGTTCTTGCGGTGGCGGCGGAACGTCGCGCGCATGTTGAGCACCCGGGCCCGCGCGTCGGAGTCACGGATCACGTTGAACACGAACCGCAGCGCCCCGAACAGGCCCTCGTCGGCGATCAGCCGGTGCGGCTCCAGCAGCGCCATCGGCGCATAAGAGATCTTCTCCACCTCGAAACCGGCCTCGGTGAGCAGCTCGGACCACTCCGTAGCGGTCAGCGGGCGGGCGTTGACCTTGATGGAGCGCGCCAGCGCGGTGCGCACCTCGTCCTTGACGGTTTCGGGCACGTCGGTAGGCTGCAGCATCATCTCGTGGATGGCATAGCGACCGCCCGGCCGCAGCACCCGGAAGGCCTCGCGCATGATCTCGAACTTGTGCGTGTTGGTCTGCATGGTCAGCATCGCCTCGCCGATCACCACGTCGGCGCTGCCGGCGGCCAGCCCGGTCTGCGACGCCTCACCAGTCACGACCCGGCCCTTGTCGCCGACCACCGAGCGGACCACACCGGCGGCGTGGTCGTCGGCCTCGACTCCGGTGTAGCTGCCGGGCGAGTGCGCCAGGATGTCCCGTGCGGTGCGGCCCATGCCGGGGGCGAGTTCGACGACGTCGGCACCGGCCAGGTTCGCGTCGGTGAGCATCCGGTGGGTCAGCCCGAGCCCGCCGGGCCGCAGCACCCGTTTGCCGAGCCGGGCGAAGAGCCAGTGGCCGGGCAGGTCAGCGGTCTTGCGGTCGGGCATCGGAAGAGTCATGCGAGGAAGGTTAGCCTTACCAGTCCTACATTCGCCAGGGGACTTTAGGCCCTAATTTTCCTTTTATTCCTGGGCGGGCGGTTCGGGCCGGCGCTCGGTGTCGGTGCCCGGCGATACGGTCGCGCCATGCTCACCGCAGGCTCGACGTTCGCCGGCTACCGCATCGTGCGGCAGCTCGGGTCGGGCGGCATGGGTGAGGTCTACCTGGCCGAGCACCCGCGGTTGCCGCGCCGCGACGCGCTGAAGGTGCTGCCCGGCCAGGTCTCGGCCGACCCGAATTTCCGGGAGCGGTTCAACCGGGAGGCCGACCTGGCGGCGTCGCTGTGGCATCCGCACATCGTCGGCGTGCACGACCGCGGCGAGCACGCCGGCCAGCTCTGGATCGCGATGGACTATGTTGACGGACCCGACGCCGACGCGCTGCTGCAACACCACCCGGGCGGGCTGCCGCGCGAGCAGGTGGTCGAGATCGTCACGGCCGTCGCGCAGGCGCTCGATTACGCCCATCAGCGCGGTCTGCTGCACCGCGACGTCAAGCCGGCGAATATCCTGCTGACCAAGCCGGGCGAGTCCGGCGACCGAATCATCTTGGCAGACTTCGGGATCGGGCTGCGGGTCGACGAGGTCAGCGGCCTGACCGCCACCAACATGGCGGTCGGCACGCTGCGCTACGCCGCTCCCGAACAGCTGCGCGGTGAGGCGATCGACCACCGGGCCGATCAGTACGCGCTGGCCGCCACCGCCTATCACCTGCTGACCGGCAAGCCGCCGGTGCACCCCGACCCGGCCCGGCTGGAGGCGGCGCTGGCCCGGGCGCTGGCCGAGAATCCGGCCGACCGGTACGCCAGCTGCGCCGAGTTCGCCGCCGCGCTGCACACGGCCGCACCCGCGCCGTTGTCACCACCGAAGCGCCGGCGCCGGGTTTCCAAGGGGTGGGGGCTGTCCGCCGCGGCGTTTTTGGCGCTGTACCTACTCGGCAACACCTCGCAACCGGAACCGTCGGTGCCGGCCGCTGCCCCGGCCACGACCACCACATCGACGACGACCGTGACGGCACCGCCGCCCCCGCAGGTCATCCAGCCGCCGACCACCACAACACCACCACCGCCGAGCAGCCCGACCGCAACCGTGACGCGCGCGGCCCCATTGCGCGACTCCTGGCAAGCCGATCCCGGCGGCACCCGGGTCGATTCGGCGATCGTCGGCCAGATCGGCTGGAGCAACTGCCTGGCCCGCTACCCGCGCGCCGACTGCGTGGCCGCCGCCGCCCAGATCGCCGGATCGCCGGACAGCACCGGACCGGTGTTCCCGCCGGGCACCTACACCATCCCCGACTACATGCCCTACGGCACCTACGGCGCCGGGGTGGGCCCGACCGGGTCGTGCACCTTCACCGTCTTCGACCGGTACGGCCGGGTCGTCAACACGGGCTCGCGGCTGATCACGCTGGGCACACCGACGGTCGAGGTCGACCCGCGCGCCGAGGACGGCATGTTCGTCAGCTACGGCTGCACCCCGTGGGCGCGGACCAAACCGCTGCCCGGCGACTGGTGATCCGGCCGCCGGAATAGCTCGCCGCCCGCCGTCGTTCGAGCCGACATGCCCAAACCCTTCACCGAAACCGAACGTCAGCAATTCCTCGCCGACAAGCACGTCGCGGTGCTGTCGGTCGCCGCCGACAACGGCCGGCCGCCGGCCAGTGTCCCGATCTGGTACGACTACCGCCCCGGCGGCGACATTCTGGTCAACACCGGCGCCGGCAACCGCAAAGCCCGGCTCATCGAGCAGGCCGGCGCGGTGACCCTGGTAGTGCAGCGCGAAGAACTGCCCTACCAGTACGTGATCGTCGAAGGCACCGTCATCGACGCGACCACACCGGCGCCGCGCGAACCCCGGGAGGCGATCGCAGTCCGCTACCTCGGTGAGGAAGGCGGGCGCGCCTTCGCCGCGAACATGGACGGCGCTTCCAGCGTGCTGTTCACCATCCGGCCCGACCGCTGGTTCAGCGCGGATTTCTCCGGGGACCTGTAGGGGCCAGGCCCCGGCGAATCCACGTAGTTCCGCCCGAGCACGGTCAACCAGGTCTGATAACTTGAGGTAGCTGTTCTCGAGCACCGCTGTGATGCCGAGCCGCTCAGGTGAATTGGCGATTGCATGCGGTTGCGGGGAGAAGCCGCCGATGCGGCCCGCATCCAGCGTCCTGACCAAAGGATTCGCACGATATGACACCGCTGCGCAGCGCGATGCGCCATTCGATCAACATCCTGACGAATCCGGTGCCGGTTCCACGCTGGGGGACCCGCTCGCTGTCCAGCCGTGTCGCCGGCCGCGTCGTTCTCATCACCGGCGCCTCCAGCGGCATCGGTAGGCGGCTGGCCGAGCGGGTTGCGGCGGCGGGGGCCACGGCCGTCGTCACAGCCCGCCGAGCCGATGAGCTCGACCGCCTGGTGCAGGCGATCGAGGCCGCCGGCGGAACCGCACACGCGGTGGTCGGGGATCTGTCCAGCGAGGACGGCATCAACGAGGTCGCCGAAACGGTGCTCGAACGATTCGGCGCACCAGATGTTTTCGTCAGTAATGCCGGACGATCCATCATGCGCTCCGTCGCGGAGTCCGAACACCGACTCCACGACTATGAGCGCACCATGCGGCTGAACTACCTGGCCGGTGTGGGCCTGACACTGCGGCTTCTCCCCGAAATGCGTAGGCGCCGAAGCGGTCACATCGTGCACAGTTCCTCGATCGGGGTGCTGTCGAACCTCCCGACGTTCTCGGCGTACATCGGATCGAAGGCGGCGCTGGACGCCTTCTTCGGCGTCGCCGCGATCGAGAGCCTGCGCGACGGCGTCAAGTTCACCAACGTGCACCTCCCGCTGGTCGACACCGAGATGATTGCTCCCACCGACTGGAGCGGCTTCGCATCGCTGACCGTCGATCAGGCGGCCGATATGTTGGTCGACGCGATCAGGCGCCGGCCGCGGGCGGTCAACAATCCGCTGGGCTCGATGTACCTCGCAGCACACACGGTGGCCCCCGACACCGTGCGCCGGCTGCAGAACGCGATGTTCCACGAGAACGCCTGAGCCGGTCGCTGAGCGAAGATGCCGCATCCGGGCCAACCGACCGCGCACCTGCCCAAACCAATCAGGCCCCCTCGAGAGGGGGCCTGACCTGTGGTGGCAGGTGCAGTGTGTGGTTCCAGGACATAGGAATGGCGTGTCTCAGGACATCGGAATAGGTTCAGGCCGCACCGTCAGCGGGTGT
>NZ_JBGGKU010000008.1:0-229621 GCF_041287085.1 Mycobacterium sp. pW045
CGGCCGCCGGGGCGCCACCGGCACCGCCGGTGCCCCCGGCGCCGCCGGCGGTCGCGGCGGCGCCGCTACCGGCGTCACCGCCGTTGCCGCCGAGGCCCCCGGCTCCGCCGTCGGGATGATCGGCCGTACCGGCACCACCGGCCCCACCGGTGCCGCCCTTGCCGCCGGCGCCGCTCTCGCCGGCATAGGGGTGGCCGAGCATGCCCCCGGCGCCGTCACCGCCGTCGCCACCATTACCGGCCGTGGCGGACCACGATCCGGCCGCACCGCCGTTTCCGCCGGCGCCCGCGGCCCGACCGTGGCTGGGGACACCGCCGTAGCCGCCGGCGCCCCCGTCGCCACCGCGGCCGCCGTTGCCGCCGTCGCCGTCCGGCGAACCGGCCAGGCCGTCACCGCCGTTACCACCCGGGGCACTGAAGCCTCCCGGCCCGGCGTTGCCCATGAACACCAGGTCGCCGGCATTGCCGGCGGCCCCGCCATCACCGCCGTTGCCGCCGCTGGGGTGATCCGCGGTGCCGGCGCCGCCGTTGCCGCCGTAACCGCCGGAGCCGCCCGGGCCGCCGAAGCCGGCCACCCCGTTTCCGCCGTCGCCGGCGTCACCGCCGCGGCCGCCGTCGCCGCCGCCGTTGCCCCAGCCACCGTCGCCGCCGTCCCCGCCGCGACCGCCGGCGCCGAACACGGAGATGGCGTCGCCGCCTAGCCCGCCGGTACCGCCGTCGCCCGCCGGGCCGGTGATGCTGTCCAAACCGTCTCCGCCCCAGCCGCCTTCGCCGCCGTTGCCGAGCAGCCAGCCGCCGGTCCCCCCGGCGCCGCCGTCGCCGCCGGCGCCGCCGTCGCCGCCCCAGCCGCCGTTGCCGATCATCTTCGCGTCGCCGCCGTCGCCGCCGGTCACCCCCGCGGCGATGTTCTCGTCGCTGCCCGCGCCGTAGCCGTTGCCGCCGTCACCGAACAGCCAACCGCCGTCACCGCCGTCGGGATGGTCGACGGTTCCGTCGACCCCATCGCAGATCAGGCCGCAGGCGCCGTCAAAAGCGAAGAGCGGGTTGATGATCGGGTCGATCAAGGCGCCGGGACCCATCATCCACAGCGTGCCCAGGTCGTGGATGGTGGCGTAGAGCTGATTCTGGACCAGCCCGGCGAAAACGACCTCCACGACCGATGTCCAGGTATAGATGTCGGTGCCCAGCTGGCCGAGATCCAGCGTGTCCCCGGCGGCCGCGCCCGGGTCGGCCAGCGCGAAATCGTCGAAGAACTGATCCAGCGAGAACAGGTCGTCGAAGTCGGCTCGGGCCGGCGCGGTGGCGACCGGGCTCAGCCCCAGCGCCAGGAACGTGCCAACCGATGTCGCGGCGCCCACCACGCGACTGCCGGGGCGATGGGTTCGATTCTCAGCGCGCTGACGGGGCATTCTCCGACTGTAACCAGGGCGACTCCCGTGCCACAACTGCGGACCTTAAATCGCTGCTCGTCAGTATCTGAGGATCGAATTGCCGGTAACAACCCGCACCCGCTGGGTGAACACTTGGCCATCGCAGGTGTATTTTTGTGCCGGTGTCGGCCGGCAATGGTTTCGGAGAGTTCCCAGGATTCGAGTCCTCGCTCGGCTGGCTGCTGGCGCCGGTGACGGTGCAGACCTTCCTCGAGGAGCTGTGGGGCGCCGCGCTGCACCACATCGGCCGGGACCGCGCCGACTACTTCGACCGGCTGTCACCGCTCGCGACGGCCGAGCAGCTGCTGGAGTCGCTGTGCACCGAGCCGTCCGCGGTGCGGCTGGTGCGCGGAGCCGATCATCTGGCGCCGCAGCAGTACACGCTCGCCGACGGCACCCTGGATCTGGGCCGCATCCACGCGGAGCTGGACAACGGCTACACGCTCATCTGCAACAACATCGAGAAGTACCTGCGCCCGATGTCGACGCTGGCCCACGGCGTCGAGGTCGAACTGAATTTCCCGACCCACGTCAACGCCTACGTCACCCCGCCGTCCGCCGTGGGTTTCCTGCCGCACTACGACCACCACGACGTGCTGGCGCTGCAGATCCGGGGCCACAAGACCTGGTACTTCTACGGCGACGAGCCGATTCCGCCGCACCTGATGCAGCAGCTGCACGAGGTCGATCCGGCCGGCCTGCCCGAGCCCAGCAGCCTGCGGCTGAGCGCCGGGGACACCCTGTATGTGCCTCGGGGACGGGTGCATTCGGCCGAGGCGACGTCGGAGTCGTCGGTCCATCTGACGGTGGGCATCCACGTGCCGACGGTGCTCACGCTGCTGACACACACGCTGCAGCTGTTGAGCCTGCGCGACGACGTCGTGCACACCCGGCTGCCCGCAAGGCATTTGGACGACCCACAGGTGCAAGCCGGCCTGGGCGCACTGGTCCGGGATGCGCTCGCCGCGGTCGAAACCCCCGCTGCCCTGGCGGAAGGCCTTGGCGCCATGCAGGATCTGCTGGTGCGCCGCGCCCGCTGCCCGGTGGTCGGACAGGTCGCCGACACCGTCGGGATCGATGCCGACACCCTGGTGGGCAAGCAGCAGCCGCTGTACTCCCGGGTGACCCGGACGGCGGACGGCGTCGGCCTGCAGTTCGCCCAGTTGATCGTCAGCGCCCGCCCGGATCATGAAGCCGCGATGCGGTTTCTGTCCGATGCCACCGAATCTTTCCGGGTCGGTGAACTACCCGGGCTGACTGCCGTCCAGCAGCTCGAGTTGGTCCGGAGCCTGATGATGAGCGGCTTTCTGGTGCGGGCGGCCGCCAGCGCACCATCGAGTCCATGAATGCGGATAATATTGGCCTTATGCTCCCGCATTCAGAGGATATTTCCAGGAGATGATCGCGATTTGAGGATTAGTATTCGACTACCACCCGGGTGAGGAAAGGCAGCAATGACGGAGCCGATCTGGATCGCTTCACCACCGGAGGTGCACTCGGCATTGCTGAGCAACGGTCCGGGCCCGGGCCCGCTGCTGGCGGCCGCCGGGATGTGGGAGGCGTTGAGCGCCGAATACACCGCGGTGGCACAGGAACTCTCCGCCATGCTCTCCGCGGTGCAGGCCGGATCCTGGCAGGGTCCCAGTGCGGAATCCTATGTGGCGGCGAATGTTCCGTATCTGGCCTGGCTGACCAAGGCCGGCGCCGACAGCATGACATTGGCCACCCAACACCAAACCGCCGCCACCGCCTACACGTCCGCGCTGGCCACCATGCCCACACTGGCCGAACTGGCTGCCAACCACGCCCTTCACGCGGTGCTGGTGGCGACGAACTTCTTCGGCGTCAACGCCATCCCGATCGCGCTCAACGAGGCCGACTACACCCGGATGTGGGTGCAGGCGGCCACCACGATGTCGACCTATCAGACGGTGGCGGGCGCCGCGGTGGCGTCCGCGCCGGCCGCGTCGACCGCCCCGACGGTGCTCAACCCCGATACCCCGCAGCACCGCGACCACCAGCACCGGTCCGACCAGGCGCCCACCCAGGACTTCGGCAACATCTACCAGGAGAGCTGGTGGACGACTCGGCTCGCCGAGATCAACGAGGCCATCCAGGCCGATCTTGCCGGCAACAACCCGCTCGTCAGCCTGATCAGCGACCCGGTGCTGATGACGATCGCGCCGCACTACGCGGGCGAGATCGTGCTGGGGATAGCGCCGGCCGTGACGTCGCTGACCGAGACCATGCTCGCGCTGGTCGCGCCCGCGTCACCACTGGCCGGCTTCGCCGGTGTCGCCGGACTGGCCGGCTTGGCCGGAAGCAACGTGCCGGCAACGCCGGCGCTGCCCGCCCCGGCTCCACCGGTGCCCGTCGTCGCCGCTCCGGCCGGCCTGGCGGCCCCGCCGGCCCCCGCGCCGGCGGCTCCGCCGGCTATGGCCCCGCCCACCCTGGCACCGGCGGCGACCGCCGGTGCCGGTGTCCCGGCGATGCCGCCGCCGATCACCGGCACCGAGTCGGCGGCATTGCCGTACCTGGTCGGCGGCGGACCGTCCTACGGTGCGCCGGCGAAGATGCGCGTCGCCGCGCCCGCGGCGGCCCAGCGGTCGCAGGCGCCCGCTGCCGCGGCGGCGACCACCGCGACGGCCAGTCAGGCGCGGCGACGCCGGCAGCGCGAGAGCCTGACCGATCCGGGCAACCGCTACGAATATCTCGACCAGGGCGACCGGGCCAGCGGCGCGGGCCGGCTGGGTTTCGCGGGCACCGTTCAGCGCGAGACGGGTTCTGCGGTAACGGGATTGACCACCCTGACCGACAGTATCGCGGGCCCGGCGGCGCCGATGCTGCCGCACACCTGGGAGATGCCCGACGACCCGGCGCCCGGCTGACCGGTCACTGGCCCAGCAGGCGCATCTTCTGCTCGTTGTACTCGTCGTTGGTGATCAACCCGCGATCGCGTAATTCGGCGAACTCGCGGATCTCGGCGGCGATGCCCATCGCCGTCGGCCCGGGGGCGGCACCCTCGCCGTCCCCGGGAGCGGCCGGCGCAGTGGTGGCCGCGGGCTGCGGCAGCTGGACTTTCGGCGCCGCGTCCGCGCCCCCGCGCCCACGACTGACCGAACCGGCCAGGGCGCTACCGCCCATGCCCGCGAGCGCCATCTGGCTGAAGGCACTGCCGGCGCCGGCCAGCGAACCGGCCGGTGCGGCGCCTACACCCGGGCCGGCCAGCGGCGTTGTGTAAGACAAAGTCTTGATCTCCGGGGCGTTGGCGGCCCAGCTGATCGGCACCGACAGTTTCCCCGCCGAGATCGCCTCCCCCATCGACGCCGACATCGACACCGTATTCGCCGATGACAGCGCATCGCCGATGAAGCCACCCGGTCGCGACGGGGTCAGCGGCGAGAACAGGTCGATGTTGTGCAGGATCTCGTACTCGACCTGTTCCAGCCGATCCTGCTGGTAGAGAATCTCCCGCGTGCTGGCGTCGGCCGCCATCCAGGCGCCCGAGGCCAGCACCAGCGAGACCACCTGCGCCGCGCTCAGCCCCGCGATGTCGCTGAGACTCGGCAGCGTGATCAGGTCCTCGAGGCCCTGTGCCGCCCCGGGCACCGTCGCCGCCGCCGCCTGCAGCATCGAGTTGTTCGGCGCTCCGAAGATCCCCGAGGCCAGCTCGCTCAGCAGCGATTGGACGTTCGACGACGACGAGGTGGCTTCGGCCGCCCCGGTCGCGGCGGCCTGACTGAGCGGTCCGGCCGGATTGCTGGTCTGCGGTGGCTGCTGGAAGGGCGGCAGCCCGGTCGCGGCGGCCGAGGCCGCGGCGTAGGAGTACATCGCGGCGGCGTCCTGCGCCCACATCTCGCCGTAGGCGGCCTCATTGGCGGCGATCGCCGCGGTGTTGGTGCCCAGCACGTTGGTGGCGACGAGCAGCAGCAGCTGCGCCCGGTTGGCGGCGACCACGGTAGGCGGCACCGTCGCACTGAACGCCGCCTCGTAGGCGGCGGCCGCGGCGGCCGCCTGCGCCGCCGTGTGGTCGACCTGCGCCGCGGTGGCGGCCATCCAACTCGCATACCGCGCCGCGGACTGCGCCAGCGCCAGCGACGCCGGTCCCAGCCAGGCCTGGCCGGTCAGCTCGGCGATCACCGACTCATACGAGGTGACCGCCGCATGCAGTTCCGCGGACAACGCGCCCCAGGCCGCGACGGCGGCCCGCATCGGGGCAGAACCGGGGCCGGTATAGATGCGCAGCGAGTTGACCTCCGGCGGCAGGGCAGCGTAATTCATCACTGACCCCCTCCCTGGGCGCGGGCCGATGTAGACCGGCGTGAGTGTATTTGTAGCCGAAAAGCTGCCGGCAGGCCGGGGATTGTGGATATGCGGAGGGCGGGTCCGGCGACCTGCTGGGATGCCGGTCACAGCCGCACGCTGCGATAACATGCGCGCGTGCGGATGCTGATCACCGCGTTGCGCGACCTGCAGTGGCGGCTGCGCCGGTTCATCGTCGCCGCCGTCGGCACCGCGATGGTGTTCGCCCTGACCCTGGTGCTAGCCGGACTGACCCACGGCTTCCGGGTCGAGGCCGAGCACGTCGTCGACTCACTGGGCATCGACAGCTACCTGATCCAGACGGCCGCGGTCGGTCCGTTCATGGGCTCGTCACGGTTCCCGCAGAAAGAGGCCGGGGATGTCGCCGCGATCTCCGGTGTCGAGGCGGCGCTGCCGGTGGTCTACGGCAACACCATCCTGCAGGACGGCGAGTCGCCGCTGAACGTCAATGTCTACGGGGTGCCCAAGGCCGCGATGCCGCCGATCACCGCGGGGCGCGCACCGACCGAGCCCAACGAGATCGCGATGTCGGCCACGCTGAAGCGCGCCGTCGGCGATGACGTCGAACTGGGCGCGGGCAAGCTGCGCATCGTCGGGCTGGTGGGGAAGTCGACGACGCTGGCCGGGCAGCCCAACGCCTTCCTGACCGTGGCGGGCGCACAGCGGCTGATGTATTCCGGGCAGCCGGTGGCCTCGGCGATCGGCCTGCGGGGCACCCCGGCCGAGGTGCCGGAGGGCTACCGGGTGGTCGATCGGGCCGCCGCCGTCGACGACATGGTGCGCCCGCTGGCCGGGGCACAGATGGCGCTGTCGTACATGTCGGTGCTGCTGTGGGGCGTCGCCGCGCTGATCGTGGGCTCGCTGATCTACCTCTCGGCGCTGGAGCGCACCCGCGACTTCGCGGTGTTCAAGGCGCTGGGGGTCACCACCGGGATGGTGCTGGCCGGGCTGGCGCTGCAGGCGGTGGCCGTGGCGGTGGCCGCGGCGGTGCTCGGCGGGGCGCTGGCCGTGGCGATCGGCCCGCTGTTCCCGATGCTGGTGGCGGTGACCACCTCGTCGTTCGCGCTGCTGGTGCTGACCGCGGTGGGCATCGGGCTGCTGGCCAGCCTGGCCGGCCTGCGGCACGCGGTGGCCGTCGACCCGGTGCTGGCGTTCGGGGGGCCGTAGGCCATGGGAGACCTGCGGATCAACGATCTGGTCATCGAATACGCCACCGGCAGCGGCGAACCGATCCGGCCGATCCACGGCTTGAGCCTGGAGATTCCGGCCGGCTCACTGGTGGTCGTCCTCGGGCCCAGTGGCTGCGGCAAGACCACCCTGCTGTCGTGTCTGGGCGGCATCCTCAGCCCGACCAGCGGCCAGATCCGGTTCGGCGCCACCGAGGTCACCGCGTTGAGCCGCCGGGAAATCACCTCCTACCGGCGCCGCACCGTCGGTATCGTGTTCCAGGCGTTCAACCTGGTGCCGAGCCTGACCGCGCTGGAGAACGTGATGGTGCCGATGTGGGCGGCCGGCTGGACGCAGTGGTCGGCCACCGAACGCGCCCGGGACCTGCTCACCCGCGTCGGACTGGCCGACCGGACCCACCACCGGCCCGGCCAGCTCAGCGGCGGACAGCAGCAACGGGTTGCGGTGGCGCGGGCCCTGGCACTGGACCCGCCACTGATCCTGGCCGACGAACCCACTGCGCAACTGGACTTCGTCCGGGCCGGCGAGGTCGTGCAACTGTTGCGGGTGCTCGCCGCCGGGGACCGCGTCGTGGTGGTGGCCACCCACGACACCCGGATCGTGCCGCTGGCCGACATCGTCATCCAGCTCTCACCCACCGCCACGCCGGCGCGGGCCCAGCAGGCGCCGGTGCGACTGGGGCCCGGCGCAGTGCTGCTGGAGCAGGGCACCGTGGAGGACCTGATCTACGTCGTCACCGAGGGCGAGGTGGAGATCGCGCCGGAGTCCTCCGGGAGCGGCGGCGGCCTGCTCAAGATCGGCAAACCGGACAACTACGCCGGCCAACTCGGGCCGATGGTCCGTATCCCCCGCTCGGCGACGGTCCGTGCGCCCCGCGAGGCGACCGTGGTGAGCTACACCGTCGAGGCGTTCCGCCAACAGTTCGGCCAGCCGCCGCCTGACGTTTCTAACGAACCCGCATCAACCTGATCGGTGGCGCGGCGTGCCTGACCAACCGCGACGCGGGCCGGGAAATAATGGCCGTCATGGCTGATGTGACCCGCCGGGCTGCGTTGCGCCTTGGGGTCGGTGCCGCGGGGGCTGCGGGCCTGTTCGGAGCGGGTGTGGGGCGGCAGCCGGCCGTGTCGCGGGCCACCGGGAACGCCTATCCCACCCGAGAATCCGGGTCGTTCGTGTCCGCGGCCCGCGGCGGGGTGGAGACCAACTGGATCATCGCCCGGCCGCCCGGGCAGACCGCGCCGCTGCGCCCGGTGATCGCGCTGCACTGCAAGGACGCCGACGCCGCCTGGGTGATGGAGCTCGGCGTCGAGGAGGAGTTGGCGAAGCTGACCGCGTCGGGGCGGCCGCCGTTCGCCGTGGTGGCCGTCGACGGCGGCAACAGCTACTGGCGCCCACACGGCTCCGGCGAGGACGCCGGGGCGATGGTGCTGGGCGAGCTGATCCCGATGCTGGCCGACAAGGGCATCGACACCTCGCGGGTCGGGTTCATGGGCTGGTCGATGGGCGGCTACGGCGCGATGCTGCTGGGCACCCGGCTGGGCCCGGCGCGGACCGCCGGAATCTGCGCGATCAGCCCGGCGATCTACATGACCTACTTCGGCGCGCCGGCCGGGGCGTTCGACAGTGTCGACGACTGGCGGACGAACTCGCCGTTCACCCTGGTGCCGCAGCTGGCCCACATCCCGCTGCGGGTGGATTGCGGCACGTCGGACAGCTTCTACTACGCGACCCGAAGCTTCGTCGGACAGCTGAATCCACCGCCGGCGGGCGGATTCTCACCGGGCGGGCACGACGTGTCCTACTGGCGGGCCCAACTGCCCGCCCAGTTGGCCTGGCTGGATTCCTGAGTTCGAGCGGTCGCCGTCGAACCGGGTCAGCGTTGACCGGGTTGGTCAGACGATTCCCGGACGCTACCGCGCGAACCGCCGTAACCGCAGGCTGTTGGTCACCACCAGCACCGACGACGCGGCCATCGCCGCACCGGCGATCATCGGGTTGAGCAACCCCGCCGCCGCCAGCGGAATCGCGGCGACGTTGTAGCCGAACGCCCAGACGAGGTTCTGCCGGATGATGCTCAGCGTGCGCGCCGAGAGCCGCAGCGCGGTAGGGACGGTGCCCAGGTCACCGCGGACCAGGGTCAGGTCGCCGGCCTCGATGGCGGCGTCGGTGCCGGTGCCCATCGCCATCCCGATGTCGGCGGTGGCCAGCGCGACCGAGTCGTTGACGCCGTCGCCGACCATCGCCACCCGCCGGCCCTGCGCCTGCAGCTGCTTGACGGCGTCGGCCTTGTCGGTGGGCAGCACGTTGGCGATGACATCGGCCGGGTCGATCCCCACCTCGCCGGCGACCTTGCGGGCCACGGCCGCGCCGTCGCCGGTGAGCAGCATCGGGGTGATGCCCATGGCCTTGAGCTCCGCCACGGCCGCGGCGCTGCTCGATCGCACGGTGTCGGTCAGCGTGATCGTCCCCCGGGTCCGGCCGTCCCAGCAGACCTCGACGGCGGTCCCGGTCTCATGGGCGGCCGCCGATCGGGTGACCTCGACGCGCACCCCGTCGACCACCCCGCTCACCCCGTGCCCGGTCCGGCTGGCGAACTCGCTCACCCGCCCGATCGGCAGCCCGGCCGCTTTGGCACCGGCCACGATCGCCGCGGCGATCGGATGCTCGGAACCGGATTCGACGGCGGCGGCGCGCGCCAGCACGGTGTCGGGGTTCTCGCCGCGGTCGACCGCGAGGCCGCCGACGGCCATCACGCCGGTGGTGATCGTTCCGGTCTTGTCGAACACGACGGTGTCGATGTCCTTGACGGCCTCGAGGACCTGCGGGTTCTTGATCAGAATGCCCAGCTGCGCGCCGCGGCCGGTGCCGACCAGGATGGCCGTCGGGGTGGCCAGCCCCAGCGCGCAGGGGCAGGCGATGATCAGCACGGCCACCGCGGCGGTGAACGCCGCCGCGGCGGATTGCCCGGCCACCAGCCACCCGGCGAGGGTGAGCGCGGCGATCACCAGCACCACCGGCACGAACACCGCCGACACCCGGTCGGCCAGCCGCTGGATCGACGCCTTGCCGGCCTGGGCGTCGGTGACCAGCTTGGCCATCCGGGCCAGCTGGGTGTCGGCGCCCACCTTGGTGGCGCGGACCAGCACCAGTCCGGTGGTGTTGAGAGAGCCGCCCAGTACCGGGTCGCCTTCGGAGACGTCGACGGGCAGGGACTCACCGGTCATCGCCGAGGTGTCCAGCGCGGTGGCGCCGTCGATGACGATGCCGTCGGTGGCGATGCGCTCGCCCGGCCGGACCACGACGACATCGCCCACCCGCAGGTCGGCGACCGGCACACGGGTCTCCTTCAGCCCGTCCGGGCCGCGCCGCATCACCGCGGCGTCCTTGGCGCCGAGTTCCAGCAGTTCGCGTAGCGCCGCGCCCGCCGACCGTTTGGCGTGCGCCTCGGCGTAGCGGCCGGTCAGCAGGAAGACGGTTACCACCGCCGCCACCTCGAAATACAAGTGGCCGGCCCCGGTGAGGACCGCGACCGCCGACCACACGAAGGCCGCCACGGTGCCCAGCGACACCAGGGTGTCCATGGTGGCGGCGCCATGGGCGGCGTTGGCCAGCGCGGCACGGTGGAACGGGTAGCCGCCCCACACCACGATCGGGACCGTCAGCGCGAAGACCACCCAGCCCCAGCCGCTGAACTGCCAGGCCGGCACCATCGACAGCGCCACCACCGGCGCGGCCAGCAGCGCCGAACCGATCAGCCGGGGACGCAGTTGCCCGGCCGGCACGTCTGCGTGTTCGGCCGGGTGCTCGTGCGCTGCACCGATCACCGCGGCCTGGTAGCCGGCCGATTCCACGGCCCGCAGCAGCTCATCGGCCGAGACGGTGTCGTCATGCTCGACGTGGGCGCGCTCCACCGCCAAATTCACCGTGGCGTGCACCCCGTCGAGCGCGTTCAGGCCGCGCTCCACCCGCGCCGCGCACGACGCACAGGTCATCCCGCGTAGTTCCAGGTCGGTGGTGATCACCCCGCCGATGATACCCCCGCGGGGTATACGGGCTCGGATCGGCGACGGGCCCGGCGCAGCCGCGCCGTACCGATCACCGCCAGCACACCGGCGGCCGTGGCCAACAGCAGCGCCAGCAGCAACATGCGCGGCTGGTAGGTCACCGAGGTGGTGGCCGGTTCACCGTCGATCACCGGCGCGACCAGGACCAGGTAGCGAACGCGCGCCCAACTCACCGCGCAACCCAGCGCGGCGGCGCCGGCCAGGATGAGCTCGAGACACCCCCGGACCACCGGAGTGCTCACCATGACGATTCTTCGGCGTCGTCGTCGACGTCGGGCCGGGTGAGCTCGCCGGGCGGAATCGCCTCTGGAAGCAATTCGGTCAGCGCGGCACGCAGCCTGCGGTGATCCCGCGCCCAGGCCTGCACTGTGCGGCGCCCGCTCAGCCGCAGTCCGATGCCCACCCGACGGCGTGGCACCCCGCTCAACTCGCCCAGCGCCCGGGATTCCTGCCACTTCTCCGGTTGGGCTTTGCCCCAGCCGGTCGGCCGCTTGGCCTCGGGGTAGATCATGACGATCTCGGCGAGCCGCAGGGTTTCGGTGCCCTGCCGCAGCGTGTCCCGGGTGAGCTCGACGGAGGTGTGGATCCGCGCCGCCTTCACCTGAATGGCGAGCATGCCGGAGACCAGCGCCATCATGATGACCGGGATCAGCGGCTGGAACTCACCGCCGCCGGAGTTCTGGATCAGCAGCAACAGTGCGCCGGCGAGCGGGCCGAACAGCACCCAATACCAGCTGGCACCGCATTCGAAGAACAGCGGTGCGGGCGGTGCCGTCGGCTCGGGTTCAGACATGTCGGGTCAGCCTAACGTGGCGCTGGGCCGCCCGGTGCGCGACCAGAACTCTCAGGCCGTCGCCCAGCCCAGCAGCTCCTCGACCGGCCAGGTGTTGACGATCCGCTCGGTCGCAATCTCGGCGTCAAGCGCGCGCTGGGCACCGAAGCCGAGGAAGTCGAGCTGCCCGGGAGCATGCGCGTCGGTGTCGATACTGAACAGACACCCCAACTCGTGTGCGAGATGCAGCAGCCGGGTGGGTGGGTCCCGTCGTTCCGGGCGGCAGTTGATCTCCACCGCCGTGTTGTGCTCGCGACAGGCGGTGAACACCGCCTCAGCGTCGAACTGCGACTCCGGCCGCCGGCCGCGCCCACCGGTCACCAGCCGCCCGGTGCAGTGCCCGAGCACGTTGACCCGCGGATCGGAGACCGCGCGTACCATCCGCCGCGTCATCGCGCCCGACTCCATCGCCAGCTTGGAGTGCACGCTGGCCACCACGATGTCGAGTCGCTCCAGTAACTCCGGTTCCTGATCCAGGCTGCCGTCGTCGAGGATGTCGACCTCGATGCCGGTCAGGATCCGCAGCGGCGCAAACTGCTCCCGCAGCCCGTCGATCACCTCGAGTTGGTGGCGTAGCCGCTGCGGCGAGAGCCCGTTGGCGATGGTCAGCCGCGGCGAATGATCGGTCAGCGCGCAATAGTCATGACCCAGTGCCGCCGCGGTGGTCATCATCTCCTCGATCGGCGCTGAGCCGTCCGACCAGTCCGAATGCAGATGCAAGTCACCGCGCAACGCCGCGCGCAACACCCCACCACCCAGATCCGCCGCCTCGTCGCGCAACCGCAGCAGGGCGTCGGGCACAGCGCCGGCCCAGGCCTGCGCGATCACCGCGGCGGTCTTCGGTCCGATCCCCGGCAGGGACTGCCAGCTCTCGGCCACGCCGTGACGGCGCCGCTCATCGTCGCCCAGCGCCTCGATGACGTCGGCGGCGCGGCGGTAGGCCATCACCCGACGCGGGTCCTCACGGGCCCGGTCTTTGTAGAACGCGATCTGGCGCAGCGCCTCCACCGGATCCATCACCCCAGTCTGCCGTGAGCGCGACCCCGCTCGAGGGGAAGCGGTCGTGTGCACGGCTAGCGGGTCAGGTACTCCTGGGCGTCGGAGCGGTGCAGCAGGAACATCCCGGCGGCGATCAGCACCGATCCGACGATGCCGGTGACCGCGACGGTCACCGCGACCGCCGGCCGCGCATCGGGATGTGTCAGCCCGCTCATCGCGTACGCCACCGACGCGATCGCCCCGCCGGTCAGCACGGTGCGGGCCCACCGGTACCCGGAGCGCATCAGCACCAGGAAGGTCGCCACCACCACGACCATCACCAACGCGGTCAGACCGATGATCGGGTAAGTCACCGGCAGCTCGGCGAATTCCGGGGCAGCCAGCAGGCTCACCACGTATCCGATCGTCATCAACGGCAGGGCGGCCAGCCACAGCCAGAACCCGGTCTCGACATCGGCGGGCCGGGTCGCCGCCGGTGGCTGCGACCCGACATCCGGACCCGTCATGCCAGCCAGCCCGCCGCTTCGGCCGCCCAGTAGCTCAGCACGATGTCAGCACCGGCGCGCCGGATGCCGATCAGCGACTCGAGCGCGGCGGCCCGCCCGTCGATCCAGCCGTTGGCGGCGGCCGCGGCGATCATCGCGTACTCCCCGGACACCTGGTAGGCGGCGACCGGGACCGGCGAGAGATCCGCCGCAGCCGCGATCACATCCAGGTAGCTCATGGCGGGTTTGACCATGACGATATCGGCGCCCTGGGCGAGGTCGAGGGCTACCTCGCGCAGTGCCTCGCGGGCATTGCCCGGTTCCTGCTGGTAGCTGCGGCGGTCGCCTTGCAGACTGGAGGCGACCGCGTCGCGGAACGGGCCGTAGAACGCTGACGCGAATTTCGCCGCGTAAGCCAGGATCACCACGTCGCTGTGCCCGGCCGCGTCCAGCCCGTCGCGGATGGCGGCGACCTGGCCGTCCATCATCCCACTGGGACTGACCACGTGTGCGCCGGAATCCGCTTGCGCCAACGCCAGTTCCACATAGCGGTCCACCGTCGCGTCGTTGTCGACCCGGCCGCGGTCGTCGAGCACGCCGCAGTGGCCGTGGTCGGTGAACTCATCCAGGCAGGTGTCGGCCATCAGCACGGTGGCGTCCCCGAGATCGGCAGCCAGCTCCCGCAACGCGGTGTTGAGGATCCCATCCGGGTCGATGCCCGCAGCGCCGGTGGCGTCCTTGTCCGCCTCGGCCGGAACGCCGAACAGCATCAGGCCACCCACCCCGGCGGTCACCGCGTCGGCGGCCGCGGCCCGCAGCGAATCCCGGGTGTGCTGATACACCCCCGGCATGGAAGGGATGGGGCGAGCGTCGGTTATCCCGTCGGCGACGAACATCGGCAACACCAGATGCCGCGGCTCCAAAGAGGTCTCGGCCGCCAGGCGACGCAGCGCCGGCGTGGACCGCAGCCGGCGCGGACGCTCGATCATGCGCTGACGCTGCGGTGAGGGCGGATGCTACTCGCACTTCTCCGCCGTGGACGCAGCGCCACCGTGAGCCAGGTCATCGCCGCACTCGCAATCAGCGCCGGCGACTCTTCTTACGCGGCGGCGGCAGGGCGCCCTCGGCACGCAACCGGGCGGCGTGCTCGGCCAGCGCGTCGACCAGCGGACCGACTGCGGCCGTCTCCGGCTGCACGTCGACGCGCAACCCGAATTCCGCTGCCGTCTCGGCTGTCTTGGGGCCGATGCAGGCCACGATCGTGCGGGCGTGCGGCTTGCCGGCGATGCCGACCAGGTTGCGCACCGTGGAACTCGACGTGAAGCACACCGCGTCGAATCCGCCGGTCTTGATCATCTCCCGGATGGTCGCCGGCGGCGGTGCGGCCCGCACCGTGCGGTAAGCGGTGACGTCCTCGATCTCCCAGCCCCGCTCACGCAGCCCCTCGGCCAGCGTCTCGGTGGCGATGTCGGCGCGCGGCAGCAGCACCCGGTTGACCGGGTCGAAAACGTCGTCGTAGGGCGGGAATTCATCCAGCAGGCCCAGCGAGGACTGCTCCCCGGCGGGCACCAGCTCCGGGCTGATCCCGAACGCCCGGACCCGCTCGGCGGTCGCTTCGCCGACACAGGCGATCTTCACCCCGGAGAACGCGCGGGCGTCCAGGCCGAACTCACCGAACTTCTCCCACACCGCACGTACCGCGTTGGTCGAGGTGAACACCACCCACTGGTAGCGGCCGTCGACCAAACCCTTGACGGCCCTTTCCATCTGGGCGGGGCTGCGCGGCGGCTCCACGGCGATGGTGGGCACCTCGACAGGCGAGGCACCGTGCCCGACCAGCTTGTCGCTCATCTCGCCGGCCTGATCCTTGGTGCGCGGTACCAGCACCGTCCAGCCGTACAGCGCGCGGCTCTCCCACCAGTTGAGCTTGGCCCGGTTGTTCACCGTCTTGCCGATGGTCACCACCAGCGGACCGGCGGCGGTCTCCTGACCGTTGGGCAGGATGACCGGGTCGATACTGGCCAGCGACGCCGGGTCGGTCAGCGCGCTGAGGCTGGCCTCCACCGAGCGCTGTGCGCAGGTGGTGCCCGAGGTAGTGACCACGCACGGGGTGGCGTCGGCGAGGCCGTATTCGATCAGCGTGCGGGCCGCCTCGGGCAGGTGCGAGGTGGTGGCCTGCAGGATCAGCGGGCCCGGGGCCGCAGCCAGGGCGGCCCAGTCGACGTGCGGGTCGCGGACATCGGCGACGGTGTGCGACGAGCCGAGCGGCAGGCCGGCGTAGGTGGGCACCGCGCTGGTCGCGGGCAGCCCCGGCACGATCTCGAACTGCACGGTGGTGCGGGCTACCGCATTGACCTCGGTGATGACGGAGTCGACGGACAGCGGGTCGCCGGCCACCAGACGCACCACGTCGGCGCCCGAGCGTGCCTCGGCGGTCAGGGTCTTGGCCACCTCGGCCGGTTCGCCCAGCGCGGGACGGATGTCGGGCCCGCCCGGGACGATCGCGGCGGCGGCTTCGGCGTCGGCGCCGTCATCGGCGGTGCCGGTCTTGTCCGCCTTGGGGTCCGGCAGCGCCGGCCCGGCGATCGGGGGCAGGTCCGTGCCGACCAGCCCCAGCACCGCCTCGGGCACGTCGGGGTCGACGAACACCAGCGCGGCGTTCGTCAGCGCCGTCCGCGCCCGCGCCGTCAGCAGGCCCGGGTCGCCAGGACCCGAACCGACGAACACAATGCGGCCCGGCTTGGGCTTCTGCCCTCGCACGCTCACTTGGCGAGCCATTCCCTACTCCCAGTCACTTCAGCCACTTCCGAACGCGGCTGTCTTCACCGCGCGTCCGATATGAGCTCGCGCGCACCCAACTCGAACAGTTCCGCTGCGACCGAGAGGCCCAGTTCGCGGGCTCGGTCCGGACTGCCGATGCCGGACGCGCGGATCACGTCGGATCCGTCCAGCGCCGCCACGCAACTGCGCAGCGACAGCTCTTCGAAGACCCGGCCGTCCTCATCGATCGACTCGACCACCTCGGCGATCGCGCCCACCGGTGCGGAACAACCCGCCTCCAGTTCGGCGAGCAGGGTCCGCTCCGCGGTAACCGCCTGGCGGGTGTCGGTGTCATCCAACTCCGCCAGCAACGCCGCCAGCCCGGTATCGCCGGCGCGGCACTCCACCGCGAGGGCACCTTGGGCCGGAGCCGGCAACATCTGCACCGGCTCCAGCGTCTCGGTGATCGCGTCGAGGCGTCCGATACGGGCCAAACCCGCTCGGGCTACCACGATGGCGTCGAGTTCTCCGCTGCTTACCCTGTTCAACCTGGTATCTAGGTTGCCTCGTAGGGGGCGAATTTCCAAACCGAGACCCAGTGCTCTAAGCTGTGCGGCCCGTCGCGGCGACGAAGTGCCCAGCAGCGCGCCCGCCGGCAGCTCCCCCAACACCAGTCCGTCGCGCGCCACCAGCGCGTCCCGGGGGTCCTCGCGCGCCGGCACCGCGGGCAGCAGAAACCGCGGGTCATCGGCGGTGGGCAGGTCCTTGTGCGAGTGCACCGCGGCGTCGACCCGGCCGTCGAGAATGGCCTCGCGCAGCGCGGCGGTGAACACCCCCACCCCGAGGTCGGCGATCGGTCCCGACGAACGGTCCCCGACAGTGCTGATCATGACCAGTTCCGCGGGGTGTCCGGCGGCCACCAGCGCGTCACGAACGGTCCCGGCCTGAGTGGTGGCCAGCAAACTGGCCCGGGTACCGATACGGATGAGTTCTCCCAAAACGTCTACCCGGTCGGCCCGGTTTCGGCGCCGACGTCGAGTCCGTCTGACACCACTGGCAACTCGCCGGCGGTCGCCACGGCGTCCACGGCGGTCGGGTCGAGCTCGAACAGCTCGCGCAGCGCCTCGGCGTAACTGTCGCCGCCGGGGGAGGTGGCCAGCTGCTTGACCCGCACGGTGGGGGCGTGCAGCAGCTTGTCGACGACGCGGTGCACGGTGCGCGCCACTTCCTCGCGCTGGGCGGTGTCCAGGCCCGGCAGCCGGTGATCCAACCGCAGCAGCTCGGCGGTCACCACGTCGGCGGCGCGCTGTCGCAGCGCGGTCACCGTCGGGGTGACCTCGGCCATCCGCTGCCCGGCCAGGTAGGTGGCGACCTCGCGGGCGACGATGCCGTGCGCGGCGTCGGTGTCGGAGGTGGCGACCTGCGCCGACGGCTCGCGCTGGATCCGTTCCATGTCGATGACCTGCACGCCGGGCAGTCCGGCCACCGTGGGGTCGACGTCGCGCGGCATGCCCAGATCGCAGATCACCAGCGGCTGGGTCGCCTCGTCGCGACTGCCACCGGCCAGGGCGTGGTGCACGTCAGCCAGCGACACGACCGGACTCACCGCCCCGGTGCAGCAGACCGCGACGTCGGCGTCGGTCAGCGCGGCGGCCATCCGTTCCAGACTGACGGCGTCGGCCGCGGCGCCGCTCTCGCGGATCTTGTGGGCCAGCCGCTGGCCGCGCGACAGCGAGCGGTTGACAACATGGATGCGCTCCACGCCGGCGCGCACCAAGTGGGCCGCGGACAGCGCACCCATCGATCCCGCGCCGATCACCACCGCAGTTCGTCCCTGTAATGCGTTCTCGCCCAGTTGTTTCGCGGCGATATCCAGGGCGACCGACACCACCGACGCGCCGGCGGCGTCGATTCCGGTTTCGGAGTGCACCCGTTTGCCCACCGACAGCGCCCGCTGCGCCAGCTCGTGCAGCACCCGGCCGACGGTGTTGTTGGCCTCGGCGGAGGCGTAGGCACGGCGCACCTGCCCCAGCACCTGCTGCTCGCCCACGACCGCCGAATCCAGGCCGCTGGCCACCGAGAACAGGTGCTCGACCGCCGCCTCGCTGTAGCGGACGTAGGCGTACTTGGTCAGGTCGGTCATCGACATGCCGGAGTGCTCCGAGAGCACCTGCCCGACCGCCGACAGCCCGGCGTGGAAGGCATCGACGACGGCGTAGATCTCGACCCGGTTGCAGGTCGACAGAATCATCGCCTCTGTGACGAGCGGCGATTCCAGCACCTGCTCGACGATCTTGACCTGATCGGGTTCGGCGGTGCTGAGCTGCTCGAGTACGGAGACGGGGGCGCTGCGATGCGAGACCCCGAAGAGCAGGACGCTCACGGCAAGATCACCTGGTCCGCTCCTTGCTGTCACCCGTGAACAAACTTGTCTCCACGGTAGAGGCTAAAGCGCTGGGCCACCAAATTTGTTCGATTGTTCGCCTGCTCGACACCGTCGGAGTGTGCGGTTTCGTCCCCGGTCCGCCGCTTGTCGCGCCCGCAATCCGCACCGTCGGCGGGTCAGCGGCCGGCCAGGTCGGCGCGCAACCGGGCCTCGTCGACCTCCCAGTAGCTGTGCTCGCGGCCGTCGAGCAGCACCACCGGCAACCGGTCGCCGAATTCGGCCCGCAGCGCGGTGTCACCGGCGCTGGCGGCGGCGTCGACGTCGGTGGTGCGCAGGTCGAACCCGAGTTCGGCGGCCAGTTGCGCCAGCTGGTCATGCACCTTGAGGCAGACCGCGCAGCCGTCGCGGGTCAGCAGCTGCACCTCTGGGCGGGTCATTGCCCCAGTGTGGCCCATGGTGGCTATGTTTTTGACATGCCCGGCGCAAGTGCGGTGTCGATCACCAACCTGCTGTACCGCTACGCCGAGTCGATGGATGCCGGCGACTTGGATTCGGCCGCGGCGCTGTTCGATCACGCCCGGCTCAAGGTCGGCCCCGACGCCGATGCCGTGCTCGACAGCGCCGGGATGCTGCAGCTGTGGCGCGGGCTGGTCAAGATCCACGCCGATGGCACACCGCGCACCAAGCACGTCGTCACCAACCCGATCCTCGACATCGACGAGGCGGCCGGTACCGCAACCTGCCGGTCCTACTACACGGTGCTGCAGCAGACCGATGCCGTTGCCCTGCAGGTGGTCGCAGCCGGCCGTTATCACGACGAGTTCGAGCGGGTGGACGGCGTCTGGCGGTTCAGTTTCCGGGATTACTCGATGCTCGACCTCAAAGGTGATCTACGCGATCACCTGGGGGTATTCGGCAGTTAGTCCGGTTAGGGTTGGTGGCGGCCCAGCAGCGGCCGTCAGTGCACAGCGGAAGGAGTCGGGTGATGGCTTTACCGGGCCCGACCGACGGGGATTCCGCAGCAGGCGCCGAGCTGGACCCGGTGGTCGCCGACGCCAGCGCCGAGCGGGCGCTGGCCGACGTGCTCGACGCCGACCCCCCGGCACCGGTCGATCTGACCGCGGCGGCATTCTTCGACGTCGACAACACGCTGGTGCAGGGCTCCTCGATGGTGCATTTCGGGCGCGGGCTGGCCGCCCGCAACTACTTCACCTACCGCGATGTCGTCGGCTTCCTCTACGCCCAAGCCAAGTTCCAGCTGACCGGCCGGGAGAACAGTGACGATGTCGCGGCCGGCCGCCGCAAGGCACTGGCCTTCATCGAGGGCCGGCCGGTATCGGAGCTGATCGAGCTCGGCGAAGAGATCTACGACGAGATCATCGCCGACAAGATCTGGCCCGGCACCCGCGAGCTGGCGCAGATGCACCTCGACGCCGGCCAGCAGGTGTGGCTGGTCACCGCGACCCCGTACGAGCTGGCCGAGACCATCGCCCGCCGGTTGGGGCTGACGGGCGCGCTGGGCACCGTCGCGGAGTCGGTCGACGGGGTGTTCACCGGCCGGCTGGTCGGCGAGATCCTGCACGGGCCGGGCAAGGCGCACGCGGTGCGGTCGCTGGCCATCCGGGAGGGGCTCAACCTGCGGCGCTGCACCGCCTACTCCGACAGCTTCAACGACGTGCCGATGCTGTCGCTGGTGGGCACCGCGGTGGCGATCAACCCCGATGCCGCGTTGCGCGAGATGGCCCGCAAGCGCGGCTGGGAGATCCGCGACTTCCGCACCGCGCGCCGGGCGGCGCGTATCGGGGTGCCGTCGGCGCTGGCGCTGGGGGCCGTCGGCGGGGCCCTGGCGGCGGCCGTGGCGCACCGGAACGAGCGCGCGTAGCTTGCCGCATCAAGCACCGTGGCGCACCGGAACGAGCGCGCCTGAGCTGCTCGCTGATAAGCTTCCGCCGCCGAACACCACGGGGAGCGGAGGGTAAACCGGCATGGCAGTACACACCCAGTCGCAAGGGGTCATTGGTACCCACTACCGGTTCCCGGACTACTTCGAAGTCGGCCGGGAGAAGATCCGCGAGTTCGCCCGTTCGGTCAAAGACGAGCATCCGGCCCACTTCGACGAGGCCGCCGCGACTGAGGCCGGGCACCCCGGGCTGGTGGCGTCGCTGACGTTTCTGGCGGTCGCCGGCCGCCAGGTGCAGCTGGAGATCTTCGACAAGTTCGACATCCCGATCAATATCTCCCGGGTGCTGCACCGCGACCAGAAGTTCACCTTTCACCGGCCGATCGTGGCCGGCGACAAGCTGTTCTTCGACACCTACCTGGATTCGGTGATCGAGTCCCACGGCACGGTGGTCAGCGAGGTTCGCAGTGAGGTCACCGACGCCGACGGCAAGCCGGTGGTCACCAGCGTGGTCACCATGCTCGGCGAGTCGGTTAACCAGGACGCCGACACCGAGGCGGCGACGATCGCCGCCCTTGAGGCGATGCGCGATCGGGCGCTGGGCAAGAAGTAGTCCTCGCCGCTGCGGCGAGCGTGCGCAGTTGAACGCTCGCATGCGGTGTGTTGCGGGCAAACACGCTCGCTCACGCGGGTGGGAACGTCAGCCGAAGAACATGTTGCGGCGGCCGGCCAGCAGCCGGTACAGCGTCTGCTGGATCGTCTCGCGAACCTGGTCGGTCAGTTCGAAGGTGACCATCGGGTCGTCGGCGGCGCCGGCCTCGTAGTCGCCGGTCTCGATCGGTTCCCCGAAGGCGATGTGCCACTTCGACGGCAGCGGCACCAGGCCCGCCGGACCGGCCAGCGGGAACAGCGGGGTGATCGGGAAGTACGGCACACCCAGCAGCCGGGCCAACAGCTTGACGTCGGCGATCATCGGGTAGATCTCCTCGGAGCCGACGATCGAGCACGGCACGATCGGCGCCTGGGTCTGCAGTGCCGCCGACACGAAGCCGCCGCGGCCGAACCGCTGCAGCTTGTAGCGGTCCTTGAACCGCTTGCCCAGACCCTTGTAGCCCTCCGGGAACACCGCCGTCAGCTCGCCGGCCGCCAGCAACCGGTGGGCGTCGGCGGTGCAGGCCATGGTGTGGCCGGCCTTGCGGGCGGCCGGCCCGATCACCGGCAGGTCGAACACCAGATCCGCGCCGAGCATCCGCAGGTCGCGACGGCCCGGATGGTGGTCGTGCACTGCCACCGACAGCATCAGCGCGTCCATCGGCAGCACCCCGGCGTGGTTGGCCACCACCAGCGCGGGCCCGTCGGCCGGCAGGTTCTCGATGCCGCTGACCTCGACCCGGAACCAGTCGTTGAAGAAAACCCGCAGCAGCGGCAGCGCGACGGCTTCGTTGAAGTGCGGGTCGAACCCGAACTCGTCGACCTGGTAGTCGCCGGTGATCCGCTCCCGCAGGAACGCGGCGAGGCCGGCGACCCGCCGGACGAACTCGCTCGGGGCCGCCCCGGCGTCATCGGAGTTCACCGCGCCTCCGCGGCGCCCGTCGATATCGCGGACCACGGCGCTGATCTGCTCGGCCGACGCGCGGTCGTCGGGGCGGGCCAGCGTCGACGGGTGTCGACGCACGGACCCCGAGTTCTTGTGCAGCGGAATGACTTTGGCCCTGGAATCACCAGCCATGGCGTTACCCTCCCCTCGCCCTGCTGAAACCGATGTCGCTCAGTCGTTGCACCGCGCTCACCGCGCGCCGTTCCGCCGACTGCACCCATTTGGGGTCGATGATCGGACTGAGACCTCGCCCCCGCACGTAGTCATCGAATGCCTCGGCGGTGGTCCATTTGGTGCTGTACCCGAGGTCGGTTCGCATTCTAGTCGTATCCATCACCCGGCCAAAGCTGAGATAGTTCAGCTGCTCCCGGTTGATCTCGGTGTAGTTGTTGGCCCGCCGCAACGAGTCCAGCGCCCACAGTCCCGGCCCGAACACCGGGATCGGAAGCCGGCCCGAGCGGCGAATCGCCTGCGACATCATGATGATGCCGTCGGCACCGACGTTGAAGGTGCCGGCCTTGCCGGCCATGGTGGCCCGTTCCAGGGCTCCCAATGCGTCCTGCTCATGCAGCAGCTGCAGGCGGGCGTCGCGGCCCAGCACCATCGGCACCAGCGGGCCGCCGAGGTAGCGCGACAGCGCGGTGTCCATGGCCGGGCCGATCATGTTGGCCATCCGCAGGATGGTGACCGCGATGTCGGGCCGGCGCCGGCCCAGCCCGCGGGCGTAGCCCTCGATGTCGACGCTGTCGCGGGGGAAGCCCTGGGTGGGCGGCCGGTGACTGGTGCTGTCCTCGGTGAACAGCACCGGGTCACGCGAGGAGGACCCGTAGACCTCCGAGGTCGACTTGAGCACCACCCGGCGCACCGTGGGCGCCTTCTGACAGGCGGCGAACAACTGCATGGCACCCATCACGTTGAGCTCTTTGAGGGCGGCCCCGCCGCCGGAGCGCGGCACGTACGACGCCGCGGCAGCATGTACCACGGTGTCGACTTCGCTATTTCGAATCACCTTGGCGATAAACGGATTGCGGATATCGGCGCGGACGAATTCGGCGCGGCCCATCCGGCGCAGCATCGCCTTGCTGGGCATCACCGCGTCCACCGCGATCACCCGGTTGATCAAGGGATTCTGCGTCAGCCTGGCGGTCAGATAGCCACCCAGGAACCGGCATGCGCCGGTGACCAACACAACCTTGGGATAGTGCCGGACGTCGCTTCGCGTGCTGTCGTTCGGGGGTCCGGCCTCGTCCACCCCGCCAGCCTAACGGCCAGTCCGGAAAAGCAATACCGCGGTGATCGCCCCTCCCCCGCCCGGGGCCCGGGCGCGGGCTCGGCGGAGTTACTTACCGAGTTTTCTGCGCTGCACCCGAGTACGGCGAAGCAGCTTGCGGTGCTTCTTCTTCGACATGCGCTTGCGCCGCTTCTTGATGACTGAACCCATGAACTCCGCTATCTGCTGCTGCCCGCGCCGCCACAGGGGCGCTGGGCGAACTTGATCGACCCGGCCACTTTACCCGTAGGCAGGCGCCGAGCAGAAAACCGGCACCTGACCGGGTCCCGGACACAGCCGACCCCGGGCGTCGCCGTGCGGTGACGCCCGGGGGGCGCTTACCTGTCGACCGGCGGTCAGCCCGCGTCGAAGAAGGAGGTCTCCAAGAGGTCGTGCACCGCCTTGGCGTGCACCCGGAAAGACCGTCCCACCCGCACCGCGGGCAGCTCGCCGTTGTGCACCAGGCGGTACACCGTCATCTTGCTGACCCTCATCAGCGCAGCCACCTCGGCCACGGTGAGAAATTGTGCCCGGCCCGTGTCGGCGGGGCCGGCATCCCGTGCCGCCCGGCCGCCAGCGGAGTCTCGTGCCGAAGGCCCGTTCGCAGACGTCATCGTTACCCATTTCAATCAGGCACGTGCAGTCCCAGCGGCTTCCCCTCCGCTGCGCCCACACGCACAGACATAGAGGAGAATAGCGGGACGAATGGGGTTCCTGCGACGGGTGAGAGGCAATATGTGAAAAATAAGTGAATTACTCCGATGTGATTCTTAGCTGCTCAGAGCGGGTTTTTGCGGCCCGGACGGCCCGATCGACCGAGGTCCGCAGGCCTGACGCCTCCAGTTCCCGCAACGCGGCCGCCGTGGTTCCGCCGGGGGAGGTCACCATGGCTCTCAGCTGAGCCGGAGCGGTGTCGATGACCGAATTCGCCGTCCCCGCCGTCTCGCCGCGCTCCTCCAGCAGCATCTGCGCCGACCCTGCCATGGTCTGCACCGCCAGATCGGTGGCCCCCTGCCGACTCAGCCCGGCCGCGACCCCGGCATCCACCAGTGCCTCCACCATCAAGAAGAAGTACGCGGGCCCCGAACCTGAGACGGCGGTGACGGCGTCCATCTGCTCCTCCGGGACGATCACCACCGTGCCGACGCACTCGAACAGCTCGGCGACCTGCTCGACCTGCTCGCTGCTGGCGAACCGGCCCTTGGCCAGCGCGCTGGCGCCGGCGCCGACCTTGACCGGGGTGTTCGGCATCACCCGGATCACCGCGGTGCCCGCCGGCAGCTTGGACTCCACGTACCCGGTGGTGACACCGGCCACGATGCTCACCAGGACCTGCTCGGGACTGTTCTCCGACGCGGCGGTGAGGTTCTTGGCGAACTCGGCGACGACGGATTCCACGTCCTGCGGCTTCACCGCGACGATCACGATGGACGCGTTCTCGACCGCGTCGGCGACCGAGGTCACCAGCACCGAATACTTCTCGGCGAGCTGCCGGGCGCGGTCACCGAAGCGTTCGGCGACGACGAGGTCCTTGACCGGCCGGCCGCCCGCCAGCAAGCCCGCCAGCAACGCCTCGCCCATGTTGCCGCCGCCGATGATCGCGATTCTGGTCATGGCGACAGCATTTCAGACCCGACTCGCTCAGCGGTCGGGAACCATGGCCAGCTGCCGGGTCTGCACCACGATGCGGCCCTCGCAGTCGACCACGGTGTGGTCTTCGTCGAACCAATCCTGGCCGATCTGCACGCAACTGCAGATCACCCGCAGCCAGCCGTCGGCCGGCATGGCCCGCAGGTAGGCGGTGAGCTGCACGGTGGGCGCCCAGCCCATCCGGTTGACCGCGTAGGTCACCGGCGCCGAGACGTCGCCGCACAGCAGTGCGAACAGCACGTCGGGCGCGGCGCCCTTGGGCCGCACCCACATCTCGATCACCGGCGGGCCGCCATCCGAGCGCGGGCCGAGCGTGGTCAGCGCCGGGCGGATATCGCAACCGTGCGCCAGGTGCACGATGTGTTCCATCGGATGACCCGGACCGATCGGCTCCAAGCCGGGCGGCGGCTCCGGCGTCATCAACGGCACCACCGGGTTGAACGACAGCAGCGGTGGCGCGTGGTGCTCGGGCTCGGCGAGGGTGACCACGGCGCGCACCGCGGTGCGCTCATCCTGGTTGAGTTCGACGTCGACCAGGCTGACCCGGCGGCCGCGCTTGCGAATCCTGGTCACCAGCTGCATCGCACCGGGATCGGGCGCCCACAGGTAGCTGGCGGACACCGCCACCGGCTGGATGTCCGGTGCCGTCCCGTCGCCGGCTACGGCGGTGCGGGCGGCGTTGGCGCACAACGCCAGCATCGCGCCGCCGTGCACCTTCGGGCCGATCGTCCAGTGCTCATTGAGCGCACCGGCGAACGACGCCACGTCGCCGGTGCCGCAACCGTCAGAGCCATCGCCGCCATCGATGCGCACCAGGGCCATGGCGTCGGTGAACAGCGTGGACGAGGTCACGCGGGCCTCCTTGTGTCTCAGCGACCAGCAGCCGGTCAGCGCAGCAGATGCGTACGGGCGAACTGTAGCGACTCGATCAACAGCGCCTCGCGCTCGTGCGGCGAGCGGGCATGGGAGGTGGTCACCTCCAGCACCACATGACCGGTGAAGTCGCTGGCCGCCAGCAGGTGACACACCTCAGCGGCCGGCTGGTCACCGCGCCCGGGCACCAGATGCTCGTCGGCCGGCAGTCCGGTGCCGTCGCACAGGTGCAGGTGGGTCAGGCCGGAGCCCATCCGGCGGGCCATCTCCAACGCATCGGTGCCCGCGGTCGCGGTGTGCGACAGATCCAGGGTGTAGTGCGCGTGGTTGCCGTCGAGTGGGTCGTGGGACGGCGCGAACGCCGAAATCGCGGCTCCCGGGCCGCCGCCGCGGCGGCGCATCCGTTCGCGGGACTGATCGGCGCCGAAGAACCGGTCGGCGCGGAACGGGAACATGTTCTCCACCGCCACGGCCACGTCACTGCGGGCCTCCAATTCGGCGACTTGGTCGCTGAATCCCTCGGCGTAGCGGCGCTGCCAGCGGAACGGCGGATGCACCACGACGGTCGGGGCTTCGAGCCGTTCGGCGGCCCGCACGCTGCGTTCCAGCTTGTGGATCGGGTTGGCGCCCCAGACCCGTTGCGAGATCAGCAGGCACGGCGCGTGGACCGACAGCACCGGCACCCGGTACTTGCGCGACAACCGCTCCACGGCACCGATGTCCTGGCTGACCGGCTCCCCCCACACCATCAGCTCGACGCCGTCGTAGCCGAGTCGGGCCGCGTACTCGAAGGCGGCCTCGGCCCGCAGCGGGTAAACCGAAGCCGTCGACAAGCCGACCTTGATGGCGGGGCGCACGGACTAATAGTGAACGGCTAGTTGGCGTGCAGCGCCAGCGGCCCCAGCGTGATCAGCAGTCCGACCGCGACGGCGATCAAGGTGCTGACGATGTCGACGGTCTTGCGGACGGCCTGAACGGCGGCGACCAGGCCGAGCGTGACCAGCACCGTGAGCACCAGCGCGACGATGCTGTTCCACCGCCACAACTGGTCGAAGGCGATGAACAGCCCGCCGCCGAACGCCACCGCCAGCATCGACTGCAGCACCACCAGCAGCCCGCCGACCACGCCTGGCCGGCCCACGTAGTCATCGTCGGCCGACTCGGATGCGACGGCGGCGTCGGGGTCGGCCGGGCCGGCGGTATCGGCGAGTTCGGTGTCCGCGCCGTCCGCCTGGAAATCTTGCCGGACCGGCCGCTCGGCGCTGCCGGCCGTGGTGAGGACCGAGCGCACGTAGGCCGAGTCCCCGACCGCCAGGTCGGCCTCGCGCACATCGGTGTCCATCACGTCGAGTTCGACGTCGGTGTAGGTGTCGACCGGGTCGGGACGCATCCGTTCGGCGCCGGAGCCGGTGGAGCGGTCGGCGGGTGCCGGGCGCCCGTTGCCCGCTGCGGGCACATCCGACCGGCGCATCGGCCGCGGGTAGGGGCTCTGCTGCGGGCCGCCGGTGCGCGGCGGCTGCGGCGGGGATTTGGGCCAGCGCGGTTCGGGCGCCGAGCGCTGGGCGGGTTCGGCCCGTTGCACCGGTCGCGGCCCGGTTGCGGGCCGGTCGTCCGGTTCCACCGGGCGTGATCCGGTGGCCGGCCTGTCCTCGTCGACAAATCCGGGCGCCGTACCGATGGGCAGGGCGCCGCTCGCCGCGGTGTCGGAGGTCTCGCCGCCGTCCGGCGATTCGGCCGCCGCCGGCGCGGGCGGCCCGTCCTCGTCCCGGATGATCGGGATCTCGCCGGTCAGCTCGGCGACGGTGACGGCGTCGGCGTTGCCGCGCCGACGCCGGCGGCGACCGGTCACCGGCGGCGAACCGATCGTCCCGTTCCTGGCGAGCAGCTCGGCAACCGAGATCGGCCGCGTCTCGACGTCGCGGGGGTCGGGCTTGGGCTCGGTCATTGGGCGCCCCCTCTTTGCCGGGCCATGCCCACGGACGAGGATTGGAGCAAGGTCGCGCTGTCGGCCTCACGGTCGAGGCGCCGCAGGATCAAGCCCTCCCGCAGCGCCCATGGGCAAATCTGAACCGTTTCGATCGACAGCGCTCGCATGCTCGCTTCCGCCACCAGGGCGCCCGCCACTATCTGCGGGGCCCGCTCGGCGCTCACCCCTTCCAATTCGGCACGATCTGCCGTGGTCATCCTAGAGATGAATGATATGAGCTGCCTAAGGCCCGCGGCGGTCAATGTGCGGCGGACTCGCGGCCCGGCAGCCGACGGAGCAGCACCGGTGAGGCGCGCCAGCGAACGAAACGTCTTGGAACTGGCCACCGCGAGGTCGGGTGGGCCGGCGTCGAGAGCCGTCGCGGCCGCGGGGGCCAGCTCGGTGTCCAGCCAGTCCCGCAGCATCGACACCCGGCGCCGCCCGGGCGGGTCTTCGGGCAGCCACTCCCTGGTGAGCCGGCCGGCGCCCAGCGGCAGCGATAACGCCACCTCGGGCTCCTCGTCGAGGCCGCTGGAAATCTCCAGCGAACCGCCGCCGATGTCGAGGTTGATGATCCGCCCGGCGCTCCAGCCGAACCAGCGCCGCACCGCCAGGAACGTCAGCCGGGACTCGTCCTCCCCCTCCAGCACCTGCAACTCGACGCCGGTCTCGGCGCGCACCCGCGCCAGCACGTCCTCGGAGTTGCAGGCGTCACGCACCGCCGAGGTGGCGAACGCCATCAGCTCCGCGCAGCCCGAACTACCTGCGATGGTGGCGAATTCGTCGATCGTGGACACCAGCTTGTCGGCGCCGCGCCGGGTGATCTTTCCTGAGCTGTCGGTGGCCTCCGCCAGCCGTAGCGTGGCCTTGGTCGAGCTCATCGGGGTCGGGTGACCGCCCCGGTAAGCATCCACCACCAGGAGATGAACGGTATTGCTGCCGACGTCGAGCACGCCTAATCGCACGCAACCAACTTAGTGGGGCGAGGAATCGACCAAGTCGAGACAACGCGAATTCGTGGTCTAGCGTGGAGTTTTGTGACCCCCGCACAGCCCGTCCCCCGGCGGCGTGAAGTCGGCCTGGACTTCCCCCGCGAATGGCTGGAGTTCTACGACCCGGACAACCCCGAACATCTGATCGCCGCCGATCTGACCTGGCTGTTGTCCCGCTGGACCTGCGTGTTCGGCACCGCGGCCTGCCGGGGCATCGTGGCGGGCCGGCCCGACGACGGGTGCTGTTCGCACGGCGCATTCCTGTGCGACGACGACGACCGCGCCAAGCTCGACGACGCCGTCGCGCAGCTGACCGACGCCGACTGGCAGTACCGCGACAAGGGGTTGGGCAAGAAGGGCTACCTGGAATACGACGAGAACGACGGCGAGGAGCAACTGCGTACCCGCACCGTCAAGGGGGCCTGCATCTTTCTGAACCGGCCCGGATTCGCCGGCGGCGCGGGCTGCGCGCTGCACATCAAGGCGGTCCGCCTCGGTGTGGAGCCACTGACCATGAAGCCCGACGTGTGCTGGCAGCTGCCGATCCGGCGCAGCCAGGAGTGGGTGACCCGGCCCGACGGCACCGAGATTCTCAAGACCACGATCACCGAGTTCGATCGCCGGGGCTGGGGACCCGGCGGCGAAGACCTGCACTGGTACTGCACCGGTGACCCGGCGGCCCACGTCGGCGCCCGGCAGGTCTGGCAGAGCCTGGGACCCGAGCTGACCGAGCTGCTGGGCGAGAAGGCCTACGCCGAACTGGCCGCGGTCTGCGAGCGGCGCAACGAACTCGGGCTGGTTGCCGTGCACCCGGCCACCCGCGCCGCCGAGTAGCCGCCGCCGAGCAGCCGGAGCCTGGTGCACTTCGACGGCCAGCCGTCCACGAACAAAACCCGCAGGTCAAGGATTATTTTGCTGCGAAACCGCGTCGCCGGCGGCTGCCGGCGAGCCCGACAACACCTGGCTACCAGGGCAGTCAATGGTGTTCGGAGTCACCGACGAATGATTTTTGGCAGGCGGCACAGGTCGGTATGCTCGGGGATGGCATCCCCGGTAACGCAGCATCATCGGAGTGCGCAATCAATTGAGAAACGCGCCCTACGCGGGCAGGATCCCGTATCACACACGCCCGCTGGAGATTCATGATCAGGACCGACATCCACACCGTGGAGCTCGACCATAACGGACACACGCCGCCGGTCGTTCTCAGGCCTCCCGTGGTTCTGGAAGCGCGCAAACTCAACAAACAGTTCGGTCACGGCGATACCGCGACGCCGGTATTGCGGAACGTCGATATCCAGATAACCCGCGGCGAATTCGTCGCCATGGTCGGCCCGTCCGGCTCGGGCAAGTCGACCCTGCTGAGCATCCTCGGCCTGCTGGACCTGCCGACCTCCGGAGATGTGCTCGTCAACGGCCACAGCGTCTCGCAGCTGTCGCGCCGGCAGCTGGCCGCCGTCCGGTGCCAAACCCTCGGCTACGTTTTCCAGGCGTTCAACCTTCTGGCGGGGCTGTCGGTCGTGGAGAACGTCATGCTGCCGGGCTTGCTGGCGGGCCGATCCGGCCGCTCGCAGCATGCCCACGCGATGGGCCTGCTCGACCAGGTCGGGCTGGCCGCCAAATCCAAGCGCGTCCCGTCGGAGTTGTCCGGCGGCGAACAACAGCGGGTCGCCGTTGCGCGGGCACTTTTCATGAAGCCCGACGTCATTCTCGCCGATGAACCGACCGGCAACCTGGACACCGTTAACGGGCAGCGGGTTATTGACGCCCTGTACAACCTGAATGCCGCCGGCCAGACAATTGTCCTGGTGACGCACGACCGGAAAATAGCCGACGACGCCCCCCGGCTGGTTTCACTTCTCGACGGTGAAATCGAGACCGACAGCGGAATGGCTCACGCGCCCGACAATGTGACATGGCTCGCGGGACATTAGCCGCGACATTCGGCCTGCTCCGGATCATCAATTTTCGGGCGGTTCGTAAACACGCATTCCGGGCCGCACTCGCCGCTTTCTCGTTGGGCGGCGGCGTCGCGGTGGTGGTGGCCGTCATGATCGAGGTCACCAGCGTGTCGAAAGCGGTGGAAGACGTCGGCTACCAGATCGCCGGTCCCGCACCGCTGCGCGTGGTCGGCGCCGCCACCCGCGGCGGCATCAGTCCGGCGGTCATCGAGGACGCCCGGTCGGTCGCCGGGGTGGGAGCGGTGGTGCCCGTCATCCGCGGCGTGACGATGATCCGCAACAGTGGCGACCATGGCACCGAGAGCTACGGGCTTGGCCTCGGTGTGGACTGCTCGGCGCAGTGGATCGTCGACCCGAAGGTCTGCCAGGCCGGGCAGCAGGAACCCCCGCCGGCGATCTCGCAGTCACTGGGCGACTCCCTGGACGCCTCGGCGACCCTGGTCACCGACGCCGGGCAGCTGTCGATGGAGAAGTTCCAGCGGGTGTCCGACCTGGACGAGGTCAACAACGGTCTGGTGGCGGTGCTGCCGCTGAGCATGGCCAAGGTGCAGTTCGCCCGGGGCGACCGGGTGGACATGTTGTACGTGACGCTGGCCGCCGACGCCGACGCCGGCGAGGTCCAACAGCGGCTGAAGACCACGCTGGGACCCACCTACAGCGTGCAGCCACGTAGCGAACCGGCGAAGGGCTACAACGTCAACGACGTGCTGCTGCCGCTGCTGGGGATCTTCGCGCTGATCTCGATCGGTGTCGGGGTCATCCTGATCACCCAGATCACCCGGCTCTCGGTCGAGGAGCGCCGCCGCGAGATCGCGATCGCCTCCGCGCTGGGAGCCTCACCCGCCTCGATCATGACCGGGTTTCTCAGCGAGGCCGCGCTGCTGGGGGCGGCGGGATCGGCGATGGGTGTGCTGACCGGCATCGTGATCTCGGAGCCCATCGTGGCCAGCGCCAGTGAGCTCACCGAGCGTTTCGTCGGCGTCACCGTGCCGGTGGTGCTCAAGCCGGTGATCCTGGTGGTTGGCGTGCTGGCCGGACTGCTGCTTGCGGTGGGGGCCGCGATCGGGCCTGCCCTGTCGGCGTCCAACACCCCGATCGCCGCCGAGTTGTCCGGCCGGGCGGCCCAGGAGCAGACCACCGGGCGCAAGATCTGGTTCCGGGCGCTGCTGCTGCTGGCGATCGGGCTGGCCGGGGTGATCGCGGCACGGCTGGCGACACTGTCCGGCGCCCTGGTGGCCTGGCAGGCCATCCTCGCCGACGTGGGCGCGGTGGTCGCGCTCATCGGGCTGCTGCTGGCCACGGCGTACCTGAGCGCGCAGGCCATCACCAGCGTGCGGCCGCGGCCGGACAAGTCGCGCGGGGCGACGCTGACCATCGCCCTCAACGCGCTGCGCTCGGACCGCTCGCGCACCGCGGCGATCTCGGGCGCCATCGCAGTGCCGGTGGTGGTCGCGATCCTGCTCTCCGGGTTCCTGGTCGCGATTCACATCGGCGCCACCCGGGTCGCCGAATCCCAGGCGGACGGGCGCATTGCCATCACCACGACGCAGTTCGCCGACTACGGCCCCGTGGACGCCCGATTCGCCCCGCAGACGGTCAACAAACTGAACGCGTTGACCGGGGTGGAAAAGATCGAGCGGATGGCGGAAATCGAGATCAGTCTCAAAGACGGGTCGCTGGCGCATATTCAGGCCCAGGACCGGCCGACATTTCCGTTCGGATTACTTGCCGGCCAATCCCCGGAGGCGAGTCAGAAGGCCAATGAAGTCGTCATCGGCAGCGTCCTCGCGCGGGAGAAGAAGCTCCACATCGGTGACACTCTGGTATTTGGAAGTGGACTGGATGCGCAGGCGATGAGCATCGGCACCATTGTGGCCACCCCCGAATACGGCGGCCGGCGGATCTACATGCCGTACACGATCGCCGAGCAGATCTACGGCCCGCAGCCCGCCGGCCTGATCTTCGCCACGCCGGCAGCGGGGTTCACCGCCGGCCAGGTCATCGAGAGCATCGGGGCCACCCGGTTCGACCAGCCGGTGACCGCGGTGGACACCGACGGCTACGCCTCGGAGATCGCGACGTCCATCGGCCGGTATCTGACGCCGCTGAACACCCTCAAGTACGGCCTGCTGGGTATCGCCTTCATCTCGGTGCTCTCGACGCTGCTGCTGGTCGGAATCCGGCGCAGGCGCGAGGTGGCCCTGATCCAGGCGCTGGGGGCCACCCGGGCGCGGGTGTTCTCCATCACCACCGTCGAGGCCGTCGTCGCCGGCGCCGCCGGCGGCCTGTTCGGGGCGGTGCTGTCGATCGCCATCTCCGAGGCGGTCCGGCGGGCCGCCGTGGTCAACGTCGGCCTGATCACCCCGCTGGTGTTCCCCTGGTCGGACGCGGTGCTCTACGCCGTATTGGCCACCGTCGCCGCGGTTTTCGCGGCCATCATTCCCGCCTGGAAGAGCACGCGGTCCACTCCGGCGACCGAACTTCGCGACGAGTAAGAGCTCCGCCGACACCGAGGATGCCATGACAGCGACCGCCCCTACCGTGCCGGGATTCTCCGGCGTAGTCATCGCCCCGGGCGACGCCCGCTACGACGAGGTCCGTCAGGTCTTCAACGGCATGATCGACAAGCGGCCGCGCCTGGTGCTGCAGTGCCGCTCCCAGGACGACATCGTCGCCGCCGTGCGCTACGCGGTGGCCGCCGGAGCCGAGATCGCGGTGCGCAGCGGCGGACACAGCGTCGCCGGTCATTCGGCCACCGACGGCGGCATCGTCATCGACCTGACCCAGCTGCGCGGGGTGCGGGTCGACGCGCAAGCGCGGATCGCCTATGTCGACGCCGGCGCCACCTGGGGCGACGTCGACCCGGTGACCAGCAGGCACGGGCTGGCCTGCCCGGGCGGGGTGGTGTCGACGACCGGCGTCGGCGGGTTCTCGCTCGGCGGCGGCATCGGCTGGCTCTCCCGCGCCCACGGGATGACCTGCGACAACCTGATCGGTGCGACACTGGTGACCGCATCCGGCGACGTGTTGACCGTCAGCGAGACCGAGCACCCGGACGTGTTGTGGGGGCTGCGCGGCGGAGGCGGCAACTTCGGCGTCGTAGCGCAGTTCGTGCTGCGCCTGCACCCCGTGAACGCGGTGACCGCCGGCGTGCAGTCCTACCCCGACACCGACGCCGAGGCGGCCCTCAAGCATTTCCGCGCCCAGATGGACAACGCACCCGACCACCTGGCGTCCATCCTGGATTTCTCCACCGACTTCACCACCGGCAAGTCATTGGTCAATGTGCTGGCCTGTTCAACGCGGACCGACGCGATCGGCAGCAACGATGTCAGCGCCCTGCTCGACGTCCGTGGCGCGGCGGCGAAGCCGGTGGTGGCGGTGCAGCACACGCTGGACTACTCGACCTGGCAGCAGGCCCTCGACTACACGGCGCCGTACGGCTGGCTGAACTACTGGAAATCGCTGTTCGTCACCGAGCTCACCGACGAGGCGATCCGGCGCATCGCGCTGCTCGGCCGGTCACGCCCCTCGACGCAGACCCGGCTGCACCTGATCCGGCTCGGCGGGTACGCCAGTCGCGTTCCGCCGGAGTCCACGGCCGTCGTCGCCCGCGACCACCCGTACATCATCCATCTGATGACGACCTGGACCGACCCCGCCGACACCGCGCGGTGCACGGCGTGGGCCGGGCAGGCCTTCGAGATCCTGCGCCCACTCGGCCCGGCGAGCGCCTACCTGAACTTCGTGGGCGACGAAGGGCAGGACCGTATCCGGGCGACCTTCGGCGATGCCGGTTATCAGCGGCTCGCCGAACTCAAGGCGCGGCTGGACCCGCAGAATCGGTTCAGGCTCAACCACAACATCGCGCCCGCCGATTAACGCTCGCAGTTCTTAGTGTGTCGCCAACGCGGCCACACGTTTGCCCAGCGCACGATGGGTATTGTGGTCCGCGGGGGAAAGGACGCAACGATGTCTGCCGCGCACGATCATGAGCAGGATCATGAGCTGGCTTTCGCCGGTGTTGCGCGCCTGGCACAGCTGGTGCGTGAGCGGGAGGTGTCCCCGCGCGAGTTGGTGGCCCTCTACCTGGATCGGATCGCCCGGCTCGACCCGGTGCTGAACGTGTTCCGCACGGTGCTGGGTGACCGGGCGATGGACGAGGCGGCGCGCATCGAGCGGCGGTTGGCCGCCGGGGAGGTGCTGCCGCTGGCCGGTGTGCCGATCGCGGTCAAGGACGACACCGACGTGGCCGGTGTTTCGTCCATGTGCGGCACCGGAATCGATGTCGGCCCGGCGAGCACCGACAGCGCCGCGGTGCGCCGGCTGCGGGCCGCGGGTGCGGTGATCATCGGCAAGACCCACCTCTCGGAGTTCGGCGCCTACCCGGTGTGCGAATCGGCGACCTGGGGCGTGACCCGCAACCCGTGGGATCTGTATCGGACCCCGGGCGGCTCCAGCGGTGGTTCGGCCGCGGCGGTCGCCTCCGGGATGGTGCCGGGCGCCACCGGCAGCGACAGCGGCGGCTCGGTGCGAATCCCGGCCGCCTGCTGCGGGTTGGTCGGTCTCAAGGGCCAGCGCGGCCGGATCAGCGCCAAGGAGTCGCCCGAACGGGCATACCGCTTCCACGGCCTCAACCACATCGGGCCGCTGGCTCGCAGTGTCGTCGACACGGCACTACTGCACGACGCGATGACCGGGCCCGAACCCGACGACGAGATTCCGTCACCGCCGCCGGCGCCGCCGCTGATGGACGCGCTGGTGGCGCCGACGCGGCGGTTGCGGATCGCGATGTCGTTCAAGCCGGTGGTCCCGGTGCACGTCAGCGACGAGGTGCGCCGCCCGGTCCTTGAGACCGCGGAGTTGTTGCGATCACTGGGTCACGATGTCGTCGAACGCGACCCGGTCTATCCGGTGGTGGGGATCGCCGCGGTGCTCGCGCTGTTCATGAACGGCTTCGCCGATGAGATCGACCGACTCCCGAAAACCGAACTGCTGGAACGGCGGATGCAGGCCGAGGCGCGGACCAGCCGGCTGGTTCCGGACTGGCTCGCCCGTCGTGCGGTCGCCGCCGAGCCCCGCATCACCGCCCGCTCGCAGCGCCGGATCGCCGACTTCGACGTCCTGATGACACCGGTGCTGGCGATACCGCCGGTGCGGGTGGGCTACTTCGAGGGGTACGGCCCGACCCGGGCGATGCTGCGGATGCTGAAGTTCATCCCCTTCACCTTCCCGCAGTGCTACAGCGGTCAGCCGGCCATGTCGGTGCCCGCCGGTTTCGACGCCGACGGCGTGCCCGAGGCGGTGCACCTGGTGGGGAGAGCCAACGACGAGGCAACCCTGATTTCGCTTGCCGCACAGCTCGAATCGGTACGGCCGTGGGCTCAGCTCCGGCCGCCGACCGAGGCGTTGCTGTCCCAGGTCCGGTAGCGAACGGTCGCGCGCTACGCCAACGGGTAGCGCTCTCGCAAACCCGTCAGTGTCGCCTCAATGCCAGCGGCATTGGTCCTGGCGGACCGGGTCAGCTCGTAGAACTTCAATTTGAGCGCACCCCCGTTCCGGTAGTCGAATGTCTCCACCGAGGCAGATTGAGCACCGAACTGAGGTAAGTCGAATTCCTCACCATTCCCTTAGAATCAGGCCTACTGATCAGCCCGGGTTCTTGTCGGATGCTCGAACTAGTGTTCGGTTTATGGGTAGGGATGCGCTCGCCGATCGGGACACCATCATGGGGTGTCTCGATGAGCAGGAGGCGATTAATGCCCGGTTGGCCCAGTGTTCGTTTGATGCATTGAGCCCCGAGGAGCTGGTGGAGGTGCTGGCCCGCCGGGAAGTGTTGGCATGGCAGGCGCCGGCCATCGATCACCAGATCTTGGCCCGGCTGGTGGCTGAGGGCCATGATGAGGTATTAGCAGGGTGTTCGCTGACCAAAGCGTTGAGTGAGCGGTTGCGAATCAGTACGGCGGACGTACGCCGGCGGGTGGACGAGGCCGCCGAGTTGGGCCCGCGCACCTCCATCACCGGCGAACCCCTTGAACCGGTACTTCCGGCGCTGGCAGCGGCCCAAGCCGACGGGCGGGTGGGCCCCGAGCAGGTGGCGATCGCGCGTAAGGCGATGGCGAAGATCCCCGCCAGAGTGAGTGCTTCCGATCGCGGGCGCGCCGAGCGCGATCTGGCGGCGTTGGCCTCCGAGTTCGCTCCGGAGACCTTTCAACGCCTGGCTGCACACCTAATCGCGGTGCTGGATCAAGATGGCGACGAGCCCGATGACCGTGAGCGCCAAGCCCGGCGCGGCCTGCGACTGGGTCGCCAGGACACCGACGGGATGAGCACCGTGTCCGGCAAGATCACCCCGGAGTTGCGGGCCACCCTGGAGCCGATCCTGGCCAAACTGGGGGCGCCGGGCATGTGCAACGCCGCCGACGAAACGCCCTGTGTCAGTGGCACGCCGAGCCAAGCGCAGATCCAGGCTGATCACCGCACCCGCGATCAACGCCACCATGACGCGCTGCTGGCCGCACTGCGGGCGGTACTGGCCTGTGGAGATCTGGGGCAGCTCAATGGTCTGCCGGTCACGGTGATCGTCTCGACCACGCTGGCCGAACTGCAGGCTGCGGCCGGCAAGGCGCACACCGCCGGCGGCAGCCTGCTGCCGATGAGTGACCTGCTGCGGATGGCCGGCCACGCGTATCACTACCTGAGTGTCTTCGACGGCCAAGGTCGGGCGCTGTGGCTGGGCCGGGCCAAACGACTCGCCTCTGCCGACCAGCGCATCGTGTTGCACGCCCGCGACCGCGGCTGCACCCGCCCCGGGTGCACGGTGTCGGGATATCTTTCCCAGGCGCACCATCTGGAACAGGATTGGGCGAACAACGGCCAAACCGACGTCGATTCCCTCGCGCTGGCGTGTGCCCCGGATAATCGGATGGCCAGCGAGCAGGGCTGGGTCACCCGACTCGGCGACTCCGGCCGCGTCGAATGGATCCCACCGGCAAAAGTCGACCACGGCCAGCCGCGAGTCAATCCCTTCCACTTCATCGAAGCCGTCATCGACTACCACCGCCACCGGCCACCCGATGATCCGCCCGACGAGCAACCACCACCACCCGACGACGAATGGCCACCGCGCGACGACCCGGTATTCGACGACCCGTTGTTCGACGAGGCTGCCTACGAAGCTGTGGCCGTCGAGGGCCTCGCGCAACGGCACATCTTCGAGGACGACAACTGGGCGGAAGCCGGATGACGACGTGCTGCCGCCGGTTGGTCAGCGGTCCAGGTAGCCGTTGTCGCGGTACCACTCGTAGCCGGCCCGCAGCGCGGTGGCGAACGGGGTGAACGGCACACCCAATTCCTCGCGGGACTTGGTGGCGTCGGCGAAGATGTCCGCGGTGGACAGTCGCATCTGGCGGGCGTCGATCGGCAGTCGCGGTCCGACGACGGCGCGGGCCACGCTGACACCCGCCGCGGCCACCGGAATGAACCAGCGCGGCAACATGACCGACGGTGGACGCCGACCGAAGAGTTTGTTGGCTTCGGTGAATGCCGCACGGAAGGACAGGTTCTCACCGCCCAGGATGTAGCGTTCCCCGATCCGGCCCCGCTCGGCGGCCGCGATGTGCCCGGCCACCACATCGTCGACCGAGACGAAGTTGGTGCCGCCGGGTGCGGCGAACCACAGTCGGCCGTGCTGCGCTTCGACGAGCATGGCGCTGGCGATGCGGTTGACATCGCGGGGTCCGATGACGGCCGACGGGTTGACGATCACCACCGGCAGGCCGGCCGCAGCCGCCTTGCGCAGTTCCGCCTCGGCGAGGTGCTTGCTGTGCGCGTACGGGAACTGCCTCGGGCGGATGTTGAACTCATCGGTCTCGACCAACTCGTGACCCCGCGACGGAATACCCAGCGCGGCAAGCGAACTGGTATAGACGAAACGCTCGACTCCGGCGCGCTGGGCGGCGGCGGCCATATCGCGGGTGCCGTCGACGTTGGTGCGATACAGCCGGGTCTGGGTGCGGTAACGCCAGTAGTCCGAGATCGCCGCGGTGTGAAACACCCAGTCGCAGCCGGCCATCGCCTCGGTGAGCGCCTCGACGCCGTCGTTGACGTCGCCGACGCGGGTCTCGCACTCCAGGCCGGCCAGTGCCGCCATCGGTGAGGTGGAGCGACGCAGCACCCGCACCTGCATGCCGCGCTCCAGCAACGCGGCGACCAGGTTCGAGCCGACGAAACCGGTTCCCCCGGTGACGAATGCGCGCATCAGATCAGAACCGGTAGGTCGTGCAGCCGACCTCGACACCGGAGCCGACGGCCATGATCAACGCGACGTCGCCGGACTTGGCCAGGCCGCGTTGCCGCGCGTCGGCGATCTGGTAGGGCAGCGTCGAGGTGAACGGGTCACTGGCGTGGCCCTGCGCCGCGAGGTCGATGAACCGTGACCGGTCCACCCCGATGCCGGCGGCGAGTTCGTCGAGGGCGGCGCCCGGAAGATACGGCGGGAACACCAGCGCGACGTCCTCGGGCTCCAAGGCCTCCAGCGTCAGCAACTGCTTGACCGCCGAGGGCAGGCAGCTCACGTAGATGGCGGCCAGGTTCGGATCGCGGTCGACCCGCAGCCACATCCGGCCGTCGCGCTCCTGGGTGTAGGTCCGCAGTGCGCCCCGGTATTCGGGGTGGTGGGCGAAGACGAACCGGCCGAAGCCCTCCGGGCCGGCGCTGGGGCTCAGCATGATCGCCGACCCGGTCTCGGTGACCCCGGTGCGCGGGTAGCCGCTCTGCGGGGTGTTGTTCTCCACCTCGGAGGCCAACACCATGGCGTGGCCTGTCCGGCCGGCGCCGATCATTCCGGCCGCGACGTGACAGCCGTTGAGGAAACCGACTGCGCCGTTGAGGATGTCGAATGCGAACGTCTTGGGCGCCTCCGCGGACTCGGGTTCGGCGTTGATCCCGACCTCGCCGGCGACCAGGGTGGCCACGGCCGGTTCGGACAGGAAGTCATCGCGGTAGATACCGGTGTGGATGACCAGTCCGACGTCGGTCCGCTCGACCCCGCTGTCGTCCAGGCAGGCGGCCGCGGCGTCGACGGCGAACCGGATCGAGCTGGCCCGCGGGCCCGCGGGCCCCGAATCCGGCACAGCTATGCCGATCCCCTCGATCCGCACCCGCGGCGTCGCCGGCAGCTCCCGGCGGCGGGACCGGGTGCCGCGGGCGGGCTGCCCGGCCTGGCCGTTGCCGGCGCGGCGCATCCGGTCGGGCAGGTCGTCGAAGGTGTAGAGCCCGGTGCCGATGGTCTGCCCGGAACCGGTGATGGACAGCACCACGTTGTCACCTGAGTTGATCCGGCCCGCGTTGATGTAGTCATACAGTGCGACGAAATGCGTTGTGGTGGCGGTGTTTCCTCGTTCTGCAAGGTTGCAGATGGTGTTGGCCCGGCTGGCCGCCCCGGCGCCGAACACCCGGTTGATGGTCAGGATGGCGTCGTTGATCGACGCCTCGGAGGTCTGATGCATCAGTAGCTGATCGGCCGTCTCGGGACGCCAGCCGTGCCGCTGCATCACCGCCGCGACGTAGGGCACCGAGTGCTTCACCGCGATCGCGGTCTGGGTGACCGAGTCGGTGACCATGATGGCGCCACCGTGCGGGCCCTCGGTGGCCTTGGCGATGCACAGTTTGGCGAATTCGCTGTAGGTGGCCAGGTCCAGGTCGTGGAAGCCGACCCGGTCATTGGGTCCGAGTTCGAGTACCGCTGCCGCGCCGGCGTCGCCGACGGTCAGGCAGGCCAGCCGCGGGTCCATCGCGCCCTCGATCTCCTGCTGCGCGGTTTCGGTGATGTGGCTGATGTATTCGCCGCTGAACACCAGCGCGTTGCGCACCAGCCCGGTCTTGAGGAAGTCCTGGGCCACGCTGACACCGGTGAACATGCCCGCGCAGGCGTTGTTGATGTCGAAGCACACCGCGTTGGTCAGCCCCAGCTCATCGCGCAGTTGTGAGGCGGTGCTGGGCTCGAAGGTGAACATGTGCTCGGGGCCGTCGCAGCGCGAGATGTTGCAGGCGATGACCAGGTCGATCTCTTCGGGAGCGTAACTGGACCGGGACAGGCAGTCGGCGATCGCCTTGCGGCCCAGGTCGATCGAGAATTCGTCAACGCCGGCCATCCGCCGGTTCTTGATGCCGGTGAGACGCTCCAGCGGAATCTTCACCTCGTTGACACAGTCGGCGAGCACCTGCTCGGTGGAGACCGCCCGCGGCGGCAGATACACGCCGAGGCTTTCGATGACAACGTTGCGGGACGGACCGGCCTTCGCCGGTGCGATCACCGGCGCGGGGGCCGGCTGGGGCGCCGGGGCCGGTTGGGGCGCGACCACCACGGGCTGGGACTGCGGCGCCGCGGGCTGCTCGGCTTGGGCGGCGCCGCCGATCGGGCCGAACTCGGCGGCCAGTTCGGCGACGGTGCCGTAGACGAACATCGACTCCGGGCGCAGCTCCATGCCGAGCTCACCCGCCCGCACCGCGACCTCGAGCGCCTGGGTGGAAGCGCCGCCGAGGGCGAAGAAGTCGTCGGTGACCCCGACCCGGTCCACGTCGAGCACCTCGCGCCAGATCTGGGCGAGCGCCTCCTCGGTGGCGTTGCGCGGCGCGACGAACTCCGTCGGCGCGGCATCCAGGTCGGCGTCGAGAGCCAGCAGCGCCCGCCGATCCACCTTGCCGCTGGGCGACAGCGGCAACAGGTCGGTGGCGCGGAACACCGCGGGCACCATCGCCGCGGGAACCAGTTCCAGCAGGAACCGACGCAGGTCCGCGGTGCCCGGGAGCGCCGCGACCGGCACGATATGCGCGATCAGCTGGGTGTTGCCGGAGCTGTCCTTGCGCGCCACGACCGCGCATTCGGCGATGCCCGGGTGGTTGGCCAGCGCGGCCTCCACCTCACCGAGCTCGATCCGGAAACCGTTGATCTTCACCTGATCGTCTCGGCGGCCCAGGTATTCGATGTTGCCGTCAGGGCGGTAGCGGGCCAGGTCGCCGGTGCGGTAGAGCAACGCCCCCGGAACCGCACTGAACGGGTCGTCGGCGAACGCTGCGGCAGTGGCCTCCGGCCGGTTCAGGTAGCCGCGCGCCACGCCGACGCCGCCGATGCACAGCTCGCCCGGCACGCCCACCGGAACCGGGTTGCCCACGGCGTCGAGCAGGTGGATGGCGATGTTGGCGATCGGCCGCCCGATTGGAATGACCGGCTCGGTTTCGCCCCGCACACAAGGGAAGTGCGTGACGTCGATGGCGGCCTCGGTGGGACCGTAGAGGTTGTACAGCTCGGCCGGGAGCGCGTCGAAGAACGCGTCGCGCAGGTCAGCGGTGAGTGCTTCACCGCTGCAGAACACCCGCCGCAGCCCGGTGCAGGATGCGGCCGCGGGCTCCGCCAGGAAGCGCCGCAGCATCGAGGGAACGAAATGCATTGTGGTGATGTGTTGTTCGGCGATGGTGCGCGCCAGGTAGCCGGCGTCCTTGTGGCCCTCCGGTTTGGCGATCACCACCCGCGCACCGACGATCAACGGCCAGAAAATCTCCCAGACGAACGGGTCGAAGTTGATCGGGGTCTTGTGCAGCACCCGATCCTCGGCGGACAGCGGATAGGCGTCCTGCATCCACAGCAACCGGTTGCGGATACCGGCGTGGGTGTTCAACGCCCCCTTGGGGGTACCGGTGGAACCGGAGGTGTACATCAGGTAGGCGAGCTCGGCCGCGGTCACCTCCGGCGCGGAATCCGCTTCGGCCGGCGCCGCCCACGGCTGATCGAGGCAGAGCCGAGCGCCAGTGAAATCTGTTGGCACATAGGCCAGTTGCTCACGGCGGGTGACGCAGACCGGCGCGTCCGGCACGTCGGCCAGCATCGCTTCCATCCGCCGGGCGGGCTGGGCGGGATCCAGCGGCAGGAAGACGCCGCCGGCCTTGAGCACCCCCAGCAGGGCGATCACCAGGTCTTCGGAGCGTTCCAGCAGCACCGGCACCACGTCAGTGCCGGCCCCGGCACCGACACCGAACCGGCGCAACCGATGTGCCAGCCCGTTGGCCCGCCGGTCCAGGTCGGCGTAGCTCAGCTCCCGGCCGTCGTAACTCACCGCCACGGCCTCGGGTGTGCGTGCGGCTGCGGCGGCGACCATGTCGTGCAGGCCCGCGGGGGCCGAAGCGAGCGGGTAGTCGACCGCGGTGTCGTTCCAGGACTGCAGCCGGGCGCGTTCGGCGTCGGTGAGCAGCGGCAGCTGCGACACCGGGGTGTTCGGGTCGGCGGCAATGCCGTCGAGCAGCAGCCTGAAATGCTCGCCCATCCGCTCCATGGTCGCGGCGTCGAACAGGTCGGTGTTGTACTGCAGCGCCAGCTGCAGCTGGTCCTGGTGTTCGCCGACCTGCATGGTGATGTCGAACGGCGAACCGCCCTGGCCGATGTAGAGCGTCTCCAGCGGAAGGACGGCGTCGGAACCTGCCCCGTTGACTGTGTTTTCGTCGAACAACCGAACCTGCTGCCAGGCGAACGACACCTGGAACAGCGGGGTGCGCCCGGCGTCGCGCGCCGGCCGCAGCCGCTCCACGAGCAGCGGCAGCGGGTACTCCTGGTGCGCGATGGCGCCCAGCACGGTGTCTTTGACCTGGCCCAGCAGCGCGGCGAAACTCGGGTCGTCGCTCACGTCGACGCGCAGCGGCAGCGGGTTGGTGACATAGCCGACCAGGCCCATCAGCCCGGCCCGGTCGCGGCAGGCGAACGGCGAGCCGATGACCAGGTCGTCCTGGCCGCTGTAGCGGTGCAGCAGCACCGCGTAGGCCGCCAGCAGTGTCATGTACGGCGTCGCGCCGGCCGTCCGCGCGACGTGCTTGAGCCCGGCGGTCACGGCGGCGTCGACGCTGAACCGGTGCAGCGCACCGTCATAGGTCTGTACCGCCGGACGGGGCCGATCGGTGGGCAGCGCCAGTGTCGGCAGCTCGCCGCTCATCGCGTCCCGCCAGTATTGCCAGAGCCGTTCGCCCTCAGGACCGTTCAGCATCGCGGTCTGCTGCGCGGCATAGTCGACGTAGCGGTCGGCGGTAGCCTCCGGCACGGCGGCGCCGTGCTCGGCCGCGTAGAGCGCACGCAGCTCGTCGAGGATGACGTCGATGGACCAGAAGTCGACGGCGATGTGGTGCACCGTCAGCAGCAACACGTGGTCGTCGGGGCGTTCGAGCAGCGTCAGCCGCAGCACCGGGCCGTTGCGCAGATCGAACGGCCGATCGGTCTCGGCCTGGATCCACTGCTGCAGCTCCGCCGGGTCCGCACCGATGCGGTGAGTGTCGATCCGCACCGGCCAATGGGCGTGGACGAGTCCGATCGGCTGGCCGTCACGCTCGGCGTAGCTGGTGCGCAGCATCGGATGCCGGTCCACCAACGCCTGGGCGGCCCGCTCCAGGGCCGGCACGTCGAGGCGGGCGGCGATGCGTCCGGCGTAGGCGACGGTGTAGGCGGCACTGTCGGGCGCGAGCCGGTGGACGAACCACATCGACCGCTGACCGTAGGACAGCTGGTGTTCGGATGTCTGCTGCTGTGCTTTGGCCGTCAGCAGCGCAGCCAGCAGTTCGCGCTTCTTCTCCGGCGACAGGCCGGAGATGTCGATGGGCCCATCGGGTCCGTCCGTCACGGGCTACTCCCATCCTGGGCGTGCTCGCCGTCGGCGATCATCTTCGCCAGCAACGCATCCACTGCCTCGTCGGAGAGGTCGGAGACCTGCGCGAGCACGTCCGCCTCCGGTGTCGGCAGTCCGACGTCGGGCGCCGCACCGGTACCGGGCACCGGGATCGGCTCGGCGTGGCCGCCGGCGGCCAACTGCTCGCTGAGCCAGCTGGACAGGCTGACCACGCTGGGCCCGTCCAGCAGGCGCGCGACCGGCACCACGATGCCGAGTTCCCGCTCCACCTGGATACGCAGTTCCAGGGTGATCAGTGAGTCCACCCCGAGATTGTTCAGCGGCGCGGTGACATCCAGGCCCGACGGGGCCAGTCCCAGCTTGCCGGCGACCAGGTCACGCAGATAGGTCTCCAGCAGCTGCTGACGTTGCGCCGGATCGGCGGCCTGCACGGCCTCGAACAGCCCGCTCGCGGTGGCCGGGCCGCCCGGCACCGCCGCCTGCAGGTCGCGCAGCAGCGGTGACTGCGCGCTGGGACGCCACCGCGCCCAGTCGATGTCGAGCACCAAGACCTGCGTCGCTTGGGATGCCGGCCCGGCCAGCAGCGCCGCCAGCGCGGCGAAGTACGCCGCTGCCGGCATGCCTTCGACACCGTAGTGCGAGAAGTGGCGGTGCAACTCGGAGTTGGCGAACATGCCCAATCCGGCCCACGGGCCGAAGTTGACGCTGAGCGCCGGCCGGCCGCCCGCCCGACGGTGCCAGGCCAGCGCGTCGAGGAAGGCGTTCGCGGCCCCGTAGTTGGCGGCCCCGGGCGAACCCAGCACCGACGCGGCCGAGGAGAACAGCACGAAGAAGTCCAGTTCGGCATCGACGGTCAGGGTGTGCAGGTTCCAGGCGCCCTGCACCTTCGGCGCCATCACCGCGCGCAGCTTCGCGGCGTCCAGGCGCGCCAGGATTGCATCGTCGACGGTGCCGGCCGCATGCACCACGCCGCGCAGCGGCGGCATCGTCGCACCGATGGTGGCCAGGACCGCCGCGACGTCATCGGCATTGGTCACGTCACCTTGGGCGACCGTCACCTCGGCGCCCGCGGCCCGCAGCGCGTCCAGTGTCGCCCGGGCGGCGGCCGATGGCGCGCTGCGCCCCATCAGGACCAGGTGGCGGGCACCGCGCTCGACCAGCCAGCCAGCGATCTTGCCACCGACCGCGCCGAGGCCGCCGGTGATCAGATAGCTGGCGTCTGGGCGCGCCGCGAACTCGCCGGGCTGTTCGGACAGCGCCGCCGGGTTCTCCAAGGGCTCCAGCCGAGCAACGTAGCGGCGGTGGCCGCGCAGCGCCACGTCGGTCTCGCTGCTGTCCGACCAGATCTCGCTGAACAGGGCACGCAGTTCTTCGGTGCCGCTGTCGGTCGACAAATCGACGGCGGTAGCGCGCAGTTCCGGATGTTCGTGGTCGATGCTGCGGGCCAGTCCCCACACCGGCGCCTGCCCCACCGCCGGTGCGGCGGGCCCGGACTCGTCCCAGCCGGCCGGTTGCGCACCGCGGGTCACCAGCCACAGCCGCGGCGACTCCGGCCAGCCCGACAGCGTCAGGGCCTGGATGAGGTGGACCACGCTCAGCGACCCGAGGGTGGTCGCGGTGTCCAGCGACTCGTCGTCGGAGATCAGCAGGTTCCACAGCTGCACCACGCCGCGACACGGCGGCCGGTCGCCGCCGAACGCCGCGCGCAGCAGCTCGGCGAAGTGTTCGGGTTTCTCCGGGTCGATGCGGTAGCTGTCCGCGCTCACGCGTTCGATCTCGGCGAGCCCGACGACCGCCTCCACCAGCACGCAGGACTGCGACTGCGCCTCCAGGTGGTCCCGCAGCGTGTCGGCCGCCGGGCCGTCGGACAGGATCAGCCAGCTGCCGGGTTCGGCCGTCCGGTTCTCAGACCGGCCTGAGCCGTCGGCGACGATCGACGCGGGTTGCCAGCGCAGCGCATAGCTGCGGTCGCGCGGATCCGCGGCGACGACGACCGGCTCCGCGGCCTGGTCGGTGACGAGGGTGCCGGTGGCCAGCAGCGACCAGTGGCCGCCGGCCTCGCCGGCGTAACACTCGAACGCGTCATCGGTCAGCGCGAACTGCACGGTGCCCGCAGCGGCCGGAGCGCCGCGCAGGCTCAGCTCGCCGACCGACCGGCTGCCCGGGCCGAACGCCAACTCGGCTGCCGTGCAAGCCAAGTCACGCAGCTGCTCGGCCGACAGCGCCCCGGTGGTCACGTCGACCTCGGCCAGCACCGTTGCCGGCTGCGCGGCCGATCGGATGGGGCCGCGCCAGCCGCCCGAGGCTGCGGTGCTGCCGTGGCGCGGCGCGGCGATGGAGCCGGCGTCCAGCCAGGAGTGCACTCGCTGCCAGGGATAGCTGGGCGCGGGAACGCACTGGCTGTCCTGCGGGTAGATCTGCTCCCAGGCCACCGGGTGTCCCCGGGTGTAGAGGGCGCCCAGCGAGCCGAGCATGGTCGAGCGGCCCTCATCGTCACGGCGCATCGAGGGCAGCAGCGTCACGCTGCGGTGGAGCTGCTCGGCGTCTTCACGGGCCCCGGTCAGCAGGATGGGGTGCGGGCTGACCTCGACGAAGGTGTCGTGTCCGGTCTCCAGCAGCCGGCGCAGCGCAGCTGAGAACCGCACCGGCGAACACAGGTTGGACACCCAGTAGTCGGCGTCCAGCAGCCGCTCGCCCACCAGTTCCCCGGTGACCGTCGAGTACATCGGCACCGTCGGCGCGGTCGGCTTCAGCTTGACCAGGCTGCCGCGCAGGCCTGCGCCGAGGGCCTCCATCTGCGGGCTGTGGGAGGCCACGTCGACCTCGATCCACCGGCAGAACCGGTCCCGCTTGGCCAGGTGGGCCATCAGCTCTTCCAGCACCGCGCGCTCGCCGGCGAGCACCGTCGACCGGTGGCTGTTGCTGGCGGCGACCGCGACCTCGCGCTCATGACCGGCGATGAGCTCCTGCGCCTCGGCCAGGGTGGTCTCGGTGACCATCATCGCGCCGCGGCCGCGTACGCCTCGCAGCATCCGGGCCCGCGCGCAGATCACCCGCGCGGCGTCCTCGAGGCTCAGCGCCCCGGCGACGTGGGCGGCCGCCACCTCGCCGAGACTGTGCCCGACCACCGCGGCGGGTTCGACACCCCAGGACCGCCACAGCGCGGCGAGCGCCACCTGAATCGCGAAGATCGTCGGCTGCAGGATGCCGATGTCGGAGAGCTTGGACTTGTCCTCGGGGCCATTCTGGCGGGCCAGCTCCTTGAGGATCGAGTGCCCCAGGTGCGGGTGCAGCGCGTTGTCGCAGCCGGCCAGCGCGTCGGCGAACACCGGTTCCTCGGCCTGCAACCGCTGCGCCATGCCGTGCCACTGCGAACCCTGCCCCGAGAAGATGAACGTCACGGCGGGGGATCGGACGGCGAGCCCAGCTGAGCAATGCCCGACCGACAGACCAGGACGGGACTCACCCAGCCGGTAGGCCGACAGCGACTCGAACAGCGCGGCTGCTGAGTCGCCGACCACCGCCAGCCGGTAGTCGTGGTGGCCGCGACGTGCACCGGCGGTGTAGCAGAGGTCGGCCAGTGCGCCGGCCCCCGCGAGACCGCTGGAAAACAGCGCCATCTCGTACTCGCCGACCAGCGCCGTCAGCGCCTCCGGCGACCGGGCGGACAGCGCCAGCAGTTCGGCGCGCGGCGCCGCATCGTCGTCGGGGTGGCTGCTGCGGACCTGCGGGGCCTCGGTGAGCACCACGTGGGCGTTGGTGCCGCCGAACCCGAACGAGCTGACGCCGGCCACGGCGCGGCTGCCCGCCGGCCACGGCGTCAGCGTGCTCACCACCTCCAGCGGCAGGCTCTCGAACAGGATGTGCGGATTCGGCTCGGTGTAGTTCAGGCTGCCCGGAATGGCCCGATGTTGCAGCGACAGCGCCACTTTGATCAGCCCGGCGATGCCGGCGGCCGCCTCCAGGTGGCCGATGTTGGTCTTGACCGAACCCACCAGGCAGCGGCTGCCCTCGGGCCGGCCCTCGGCCAGCACGGTGCCCAGCGCGTTGGCCTCGATGGCATCACCGATGGCCGTGCCGGTGCCGTGTGCCTCGACGTACTGGACCGCGCCGGCCGGCAGGCCCGCCCGGCGGAACGCCTCGGTGACCACGCGCTCCTGCGCCCGCCCGCTGGGGGCGATCAGGCCGTTGGTCCGGCCGTCGGAGTTGGTGGCGCTGCCGCGGATCACCGCGTAGACCGGGTCGTTGTCCTCCAGTGCCCGGCGCAGCGGCTTGAGCACCACGACCCCGGCGCCCTCGCCGCGCACATACCCGTCGGCGTCGGCGTCGAACGTCTTGCACCGGCCGTCGGGGGCCATCACCCGGGCCTTGGAAAAGTTGATCGCCAGCGCCGGCGACAGGATCACGTTCACCCCGGCTGCCAGCGCCATGCTGCACTCGCCGTCGCGCAGGCTGCGGCATGCCAGGTCGACGGCCACCAGCGACGAGGAGCAGGCGGTGTCCACCGACAGGCTCGGGCCGTGGAAGTCGAAGGTGTAGGACAGCCGGTTGGCGGCGATGCTCAGCGCGTTGCCGGTGCCGGTGTAGGCGTCGACGAGCTGGGGCTGACCCAGCCGCAGGAAGCCGTAGTCGTTGGTGGAGATGCCGACGAACACGCCGGTGCGGCTGCCGGCCAGCGCGTCGGGGACCTGACCGGCATCCTCCAGGGCCTCCCAGGCCACTTCGAGCAGCAACCGCTGCTGCGGGTCCATCTGCGCCGACTCCCGCGGCGAGATCCCGAAGAACTGAAAGTCGAATTGGTCGACCTGGTCCAGGAACCCGCCCCGGCGCGTGACCGCGGTGCCCGGCACCGACGGATCGGGGTGGTAGAACGCGTCGACGTCCCAGCGGTCGGCCGGGACCTCACCGGTGGCGTCCACCCCGTCCGACAGCAGCCGCCAGAAGGCCTCGGGACCGTCGGCGCCCGGGAACCGGCAACCGATGCCGACGATCGCGATCGGCTCGTCGGCGGCCGGCCGCTCGGTGGGTTCCGGCTGCCGGCTGCCGGACTGCTCGTCCTTGGCGACGCGGGCCAGGTGGTCCGAGAGGATGTCGATCGAGGGGTATTCGTAGGCGATGGTGGGCGCCAGCTCACAGCCCAGCCACTGCTCTAGTGCGGTCGAAAGCCGCACGGCGTGAATGGAATCCAGCCCGTAGAAGGCGAACGGCTTGGCCGGGTCGACCTCGGCGACGGGCAACTCGAGGTCCTGGGCGAGCCGGTCGACGAGCCAGGCACTGATCTCGGCCGCGGTGCGAGTTCCCGCCGCCTGCCGGTCCGGCTGCGCCGCCGGGGGCGGTTCGGATTCGGGCTGCGGCCGCGGCCGTGAGGCGGCCGACGGCCACTGCGCCACGACCGGCAACGCACCGTCGATGTACTGCTGCTTGCAGGCGCTGCGCTGAATCTTGCCGCTGGAGGTGGTGGGCAGTTGCAGCGGCTGCACCAGGACGACGGCGTAGGTGCGGACGGAGTGGTTCTCGGTTACCGCGGTGCGGATCGCCTGCATCACGTCCTCGACGGCGTCGGCACCGATCCGGCTCGGGTCGACCTCCTGCACCACGACGAGCTGTTCGGCAGCGCCCGGTTCCGGGGCGATCGAGAACACCGCACCGCGGCCGCGCAGCAGTCCCGGGTTGATGTGCTGCACGGTCAGCTCGATGTCATTGGGGTAGTGGTTGGTACCCCGGATGATGATCAGGTCCTTGCGGCGGCCGGTGACGAACAGCTCCCCGGAGTGCAGGAAGCCCAGATCGCCGGTGCGCAGGAAGGGACCCTCGCCGCTGTCGGACAGCGTCGCGGCGAACGTCTCCGCGGACAACTCCGGAGCCCCCCAGTAGCCGTGGGCGACGCTACCGCCGGCCAGCCAGATCTCCCCCACCCGGTCGGCGGCGCATTCCCGGCGGGTCTCCGGGTCGACGATGATCACCCGCTGACCGCCGCGCGGCTTGCCGCAACCCACCAGGGTCGCGACGTTGGGGTCCTCGGCGTGCACGTCGATGACCCGGTTGTCGCCGAGCGCGACCCGGTCGATGTGCTGCACCATCGGCACCGGGCGGTCCGAGCCGCCGGAGACCAGCAGGGTGGCCTCCGCCAGGCCGTACACCGGATAGAACGATTCCTTCTTGAAGCCGGCCGGTGCGAACGCCTCGGCGAACGCGTCCAGGGTGGCGGTGCGCACCGGTTCGGCGCCGCACAGCGCGACCGTCCAATTGGACAGGTCCAGTGCCGCGCGCTCGGCCGGGCTGCTCAGCTCGACGCACATGTCGAAGGCGAAGTTGGGTGCCGCGGTGATCATGGCGCGGTGCCGTGAGATCGCCTCCAGCCACCGCATCGGCCGCTTGATGAACGCGGTCGGCGGCATGAGGATCGAATGGCCCCCGACATAGAGCGTTTCCAGCAGCCCGCCGATCAGGCCCATGTCGTGGTAGGGCGGCAGCCAGAAGACCCCCACCACGTGCGGCATGTCGGTGTTGGCGTCCCAGGCCTCGGCGATGGTCACCAGGTTGTGCATCAGGTTGCCGTGGGTGAGCACCACGCCCTTGGGAGCGCTGGTCGACCCGGAGGTGTACTGCAGCATCGCGATGCTGTCGCCGTCGATTTGCGGCGGCGCCCAGGCCGCCTCGCTGCCTGCGGCGGTGTCGTCGGTCATCGTCCACCGCAGCGCCTGTCCGCCGGGCAGCGCGTCGATCGCGGGCTTGATCCGCGGCTCGATCTCGCTGGTGGTGAGCGCGAAGCCGGGCTGGACGTCGGCGATGATCGACTCGACGCGCGGGAGGAGGTGTTCGCGCATCGGAGGGTGTACCGGGATCGCGATGGCACCGGCGTAGAGGCACCCGAAGAAGCCGGCGATGAAATCCAGGCCGGGCGGGCACAGCACCAGCACCCGTTCCCCGGCGGCTCCCTGAGCCTGCAGGTCGGCGGCGATCTGGCGGGCACGCCGGTCCAGGTCTCGGTAGGACGCCCGGCTGGTCTCCTGCTCGTCGCCGTCACGGGAGAAGCTGAACGCCGGCGCATCTCCCCGCTGCTGGGCGCGCTGCATCAGCAGGTCCACCAGCGTGCGGAGGGTATGCACCGTGTCGTCCGGCCCGCTCATCGATCGCGTCTCCCGTATGGCTAACGAAGATGGGTGAAAAAAATTGGGCCCAAGAGTTCCGTAGGCAACCTTGATTAAGGTTACCTTAAGAAGCAGGACGTCAATCTCGTGATTTTCGGCGACGACAGCCGCACGAGCAAGTTAGATCACCCAGCCGCGGTGACGGCGCGAAGCTCAGCCCTCCAGCTTGTACCCCAGTCCCCGCACGGTAACCAAGTGCACCGGATTGGCCGGATCGACCTCGATCTTGGACCGTAGTCGTTTGACGTGGACATCCAAGGTCTTGGTGTCGCCGACGTAGTCGGCACCCCAGACCCGGTCGATCAACTGGCCGCGGGTGAGCACCCGGCCGGTGTTGCGCATCAGGTATTCGAGCAGGTCGAACTCCTTGAGGGGCAAGGTGATCTGCTCGCCGTTGACCATGACGACATGGCGTTCGACGTCCATGCGCACCGGACCCGATTCCAGCACGCCCTCGCCGACGCCGCCCTCGTCGTCGCCGCCACGGCGCAGCACCGCCCGGATCCGCGCGATCAACTCGCGGGCCGAATAGGGCTTGGTCACGTAGTCGTCGGCGCCGAGTTCCAGACCGACGACCTTGTCGATCTCGCTGTCGCGGGCAGTGACCATAATCACCGGCACGCTGGAGCGGGCCCGCAGTTGCTTGCAGACGTCGGTGCCCGACATCCCCGGAAGCATCAGGTCCAACAGCACGATGTCGGCGCCGGAGCGGTCGAACTCGGCCAGCGCCGCCGTTCCGTCGGTGACCACGGTCGCCTCGAACCCCTCCTTGCGCAACAGGAACGCCAGCGGATCGGCCAGCGACTCCTCGTCCTCAACGATCAAGACGTGTGTCATCGCCGCTGCTCCTCCTCTGGGTGACCGACGACGGGTGTGATCACTGTTCCTCCTTCTCATGGTCCACATTGCCCTGGTAGGCGGGAATCGCCAAGGTGAACGTCGAACCGGTACCCGGCTGGCTCCACAGCGAGATGGTGCCGTTGTGGTTGGCCGCCACGTGCTTGACGATCGCCAGACCGAGCCCGCTGCCGCCGGTCGCCCGCGACCGGGCCTTGTCACCGCGGAAGAACCGTTCGAAGACCCGTTGCTGATCCTTGCGCGCGATGCCGATCCCACGGTCGGTGACGGCGATCTCGATGAAGCCGTCGTGGCTCCGCCGGCTGATCGACACCGGCGCCCCGTGCGGGGAGTACGCGATGGCGTTGGACACCAGGTTGGCCAGCGCGGTGACCAGTAGCGGTTCGTTGCCGAGCACCCGGAAGCCACTCGGAGCGTCGGTGGTGATGGTGATCTCCGCGTTGTCGGCCGCCACCTTGTGCCGCGAGATCGCCTCGTGCACCACACTGTCGACATCGACGGCGCCCAGGTCCGGCAGCGGGTCGGCCCCCTGCAGCCGGGACAGCTCGATCAGCTCGCCGATCATGTTGGCCAGCCGGTTCGCCTCCAGCAACACCTTCTCCGCGAACGGCCGTACCGCCTCGGGGTCGTCGGCAGAGGCCAGCAGCGCTTCGGCGAGCAGGCCCATCGCCCCCACCGGAGTTTTGAGCTCATGGCTGACGTTGGCCACGAAGTCGCGCCGGCTGGCTTCCATCCGGGCCTGTTCGGATTGGTCGTCGACGATCACCACCGCGAACCGGCGATCCTCCTCGGACAGCAACCGGGCGTAGCCGCGCACCGCCGAGAACTCCGATCGGGTGGCCCCGGCGGCCCGCTTGGCCCCCGAGAGGTCGAAATCGACCTGCTGCTCACCGTCCAGGGCGAGCTCCGCGGCCGCCCAGGCGTCGTCATCGAGGAGCCGGCCGTGCACCAGCCCCAATTCGGTGGCCCGCTCGTTGAGATAGACGACATCGCGGTGGCTGTCGACGACGACGATCCCCAACGATGCGTGCGCCACGATCTGCTGCAGCATTTGCGAGACGGTGATCCCGGCTCGTTCGGTGTGGACCCGTCGGCGCCGCTCGGCAAACCGGGGCGATAACCAAAAACCGGCCGCGACGCCCACGATGAGCGCCGGCAGTGCCGACGCAGCAGCGAGCGTCAGCGCCGAAGTCGCAGCCACGGCAAAATCGTACGCAGTCCGGGACCGACGGTTGGCCAGCGATCGACCATGACGTGCGCCGAACGTGAATTCAGGGCGAAGATTTCACCGGATTTCCACCCGGAATTCACACTGGACGAGCCGGGCCGGCGGTTCAGCGAGGCTCGACGCAGGAGAGGTGAAGCTGGGACCGCCGCAGGAACGCCGCTATTTGGCGCCCTGGCTGGCCACCGCGGCCGCTCCGGCGGCGGCCGCCTCCGGGTCCAGGTAGACGCCGCCGGCCAGCTTCGGACGCAGCTCGGAGTCCAGGTCATAACGCAGCGGGATGCCCGTGGGGATGTTCAAACCCACCACGGCCTCATCCGACATGCCGTCGAGGTACTTCACCAGGGCCCGCAACGAGTTGCCGTGCGCCGCGATCAGCACGGTCTTGCCCGAGCGCAGCTCCGGGATGATGACGTCGGTGTAGTAGGGCAGGAAACGCGCCACCACGTCGGCCAGGCATTCGGTCAGCGGGCCGCCGCCGATGTCGGCGTAGCGGGGGTCGGTGTCCTGGCTGTAGCGGCTGCCCGGCTCGATCGGCGGCGGCGGGGTGTCGTAGCTGCGCCGCCACGTCATGAACTGTTCGTCGCCGTAGCGGGCCTTGGTCGCGGCCTTGTCCAGGCCCTGCAGCGCGCCGTAGTGGCGTTCGTTGAGCCGCCAGGTGCGGTGTACGCCAATCCAGTGCCGGTCGGCCGCGTCCAGTGCCAGGTTGGCGGTGGTGATCGCCCGGCGCAATAGCGAGGTGTAGACCACGTCGGGCAGCAGATCGTGCTCGACGAGCAGGTGACCGGCGCGCACCGCCTCGGTGCGGCCCTTGTCGGTCAGGTTGACGTCCATCCAGCCGGTGAACTGGTTGCTGGCGTTCCATTCGCTCTCGCCGTGGCGCAGCAGCACCAGCGTGGCAGTGTCAGACATGGGCGTCAGTGTCTCACGGGCTCCGGGGTCACTCGTCGTCGTCCTAGTCGTCGTCGTCCTTGCCGTCCTGGTCGATCAAATGCTCGAAGGCCCGCAGGTTCTTCAGCGACTGGCCGGTGGAGACCCGCCACTCCCACTCCTTCTGGATGGAGGAGGCGAATCCCAACTCCAGCAAGGTGTTGAAGTCGAAGTCGACGGCTTCGAGCACCTGCCCGAGCACCCGGTCGATCTCGTCGGCGGTCACCGTGGCCAGCGCCATCCGGCCGACCAGGTAGATGTCGCCGAGGTTGTCCAGCGTGTAGGCCACCCCGTAGAGCCGGCGGTTGCGCTTGAGCAGATACCGGTAGACCCCGGCGTGGTTCTCGTCGGGCTTGCGGCAGACGAACGCCTCGACGCGCACGGAGTGCTCCCCGACGCTGAGGATCGTGTTGGTCTTGAGCTTGCGCTCGCCGGGAAGTTCGACGACCAGCCCGGGCAGCCCGCCGTGTGAGCCCGGGAATTCCGAATAGGTCAGCTCGGCGCCCTGCAGGGTGTCCTCGATGAGCTGCCGGACATCGCTGCTGCGGTTCACGCCCGGGCCCCGTGTCGCGCCGGCCAGCGCCGGGGCCGCCGCGGCGACCCGACCACCCGCATCCGCTCACCGCGCGCCGCGGCGAACTCTTCGATCGCGGTGGTGTAGCTGGCCAGCTGGGCATCCACGGTGCGCTCCCAGGAGAACGTCGCCGCGTGGGCGACCGCGGCCCGGCGCATCGCCCAGCCGCGCGGCCCGGAACCCAGCCGCAGCAGGCCGCCGATCGCGCTCGACCACTGGTCGATGTCGTGTCCGGCGACCAGCGCCCCGGTGACGCCGTCGCGCACCGCCACCGGCAATCCGCCGACCGCCGCGGCCACCACCGGCGTTCCGCAGGCCTGCGCTTCCAGGGCGACCAGGCCGAATGATTCGGAGTAGCTCGGCACCGCCACCAGATCGGCGGCCCGGAACAACGCGGCAAGATTCTCCCGGGACTGCGGCGGCAGGAACGTCACGCGATCGCTGATACCCAGTTCCCCGGCCAGCCGAACCAGACCGCCGGGTGCGGCCAGCCCGCTGCTGCCCGACGGGCCACCGGCCACCACCACGCGCACCCCGGGCAGCGCGGCTGCCGCCCGCAGCAGAATGTCGGGGGCCTTGAGCGGCTGGATGCGCCCGACGAACGCCACGATCGGCTCGCCCGGTGACAGTCCCAGCGCGGCGCGGGCCTGCTGCTTGTCCCCCGGGCGAAAGACCTCCAGGTCGACGCCGGGATGTGCCACGTCGATTCGGTCCGGGTCGGCCCGGTGCAGCGCGACGAGTTGCTGCGCTTCGTCGTCGGTGTTGACTATCAACCGGTCCGCCTCGTCGACCACCTGCTGCTCACCGACCGCCCGCAACGGCGGTTCGGGGCTGTCCCCGACGGCAAGCGCGGCGTTCTTCACCCCGGCCAGGGTGTGCGCGGTGTGCACCAGCGGCACCGCCCAGCGGTCGGCGGCCAGCCAGCCGACCTGACCGGAGAGCCAATAGTGCGAGTGCACCACGTCGTAGTAGCCGGGCTCGTGGGCCGCCTCGGCGCGCAGCACCCCCGCGGCGAACGCGCACAGCTGGGTGGGCAGGTCGTTCTTGTCCAGGCCTTCGAACGGGCCGGCCACCACGTTGCGCACCAGCACACCGGGGGCGACATGGGCCACCGGCGGGTCGGCCGATGACGTGGCCCGGGTGAAGATCTCCACGGCCACCCCGCGGCGGGCCAGGTGCAGCGCGCTCTGCAGCACGTAGACGTTCATCCCCCCGGCGTCACCCGTGCCGGGCTGGGCCAGCGGCGAGGTGTGTACCGACAGCACCGCTACCCGGCGCACATCGGTTCCGATTCCTCGCCCCACCCCGTCATCTTTGCAGTTCTGCTCAGGCGGGCACTTCCGGGACCGCCGCTACGGCGGGTCCGCGCGAGCGGCGCATCGCGCCGACCGGATCGGCGTACAGCCCGCCCAGCGACACCGTGCCGGCGCCGGCCTCCTGGACCCGGTTGCCGAACGCGGTGACTCGGATGGTGCGGCCGGCCAGCACCGAGCGCTCCGCAATCGCCCGCTCCACCTCGACCATGCCCTCCGGGTATTCGGTGAAGCCCTGGCCGCCGACCACCAGGTCGTCGGGGTTGAGAACGTCGCGCAGCAACGCGACGGCCTCGCCGAGCGCCCGGGCCCGTTCGGTCAGCAGCGCGGTCGCCCGCTCGTCGCCGGCCCGCGCCTCCCGCACCAGGCCGGTCACCGCGGCCGACGCGGCGCCGGTTCCGGCGGACAGGATCTGCAGCCGACGGGCCGCGGCCAGCACCGCCTCGTCGCTGACAGTGGATTCCAGCTGACCGGAGCCACCGAGCAGCTCCGAGGACACCGGCAGGCCGGCGATGGTCCCCGGACCACTGGCCGGACTGTGCACCCGCCCGCCGATCACCAGCGCGTAGCCGACCGTCTCACGGGCGTACACGTAGAGGCTGGTGGAGCTGTCCGCGACCGGGCGCCGCACCCCCAGCAACAGTTCGGCGCCGGCCATTGCGTCGACGTGAGAGGCCACCGACACCGGCAGGCGCAGTTCCTCGGCCAGCACCGGCCCGACCGGTGCGGCCGTCCAGCCCAGCCGCGGGTGATCGACGTAGCCGGTGGCGCCGTCCACCGCCCCGCCGGTCGCCACCCCGACCCACAGCGGGCGCCGCTTGCTCCAGCGGGTCAGATAGCGGCGGGCACTGGCGGCCAGTGACGCCAGCGCCGGCGCCGCACCGTTGGCCGGGGTGGGGATCTCGACGACGTCCAGGGTGCGCCCGAGCAGGTCGGTGGCCACGATGCTGGTGGTCTTGGCCCCGATGTGCAGACCCAGCGCCAGGAACGGCTCGTGGTTGACCACCACCGGCCGGCGCGGTCGTCCGATCGCCCCGGAGGTCGCCAGGTCGGCGCGCTCGAGCAGCAGCCCGGCCTCCAGCAATGCACTGACCTGTCGATTGACGGTGGCGACGCTCAGTGAGGTGGCACCGGCGATGGCCTCACGTGCGATCGGGCCGCGCTGCCGAACGGCGGCGAAAACCGCGGCGCCTGCGTTGTCCGGCAATTGCAGCGACGGAGCCACCACACGCGGATGCGAGCGGGGGCGGTGATGAGAGACGGAGGTGAGGGAAGTGCGCACGCTGTGGTCCTTGTCTACCAGAGTCCGATGGGGGCTGGCTGCAGCTGAGACCCGGCGAACTCTCCTCAAGGAGCGCTACTCGCAGCGGGTCAAGCGCAGCAACATGCGCGGCGACAACACGCGCCGTGGGCGAGGCGACAGACCGCCGTCAGATAGCGGGCACTGCGGTACATAGCCGGAAAATGTATCACGACCACCGGGGGCGAGCCGACGGCCCCGGTATTGACGGATTTGCAAATTCCAGCCGTACCCGGGCCCGACGAGGGCTACCTTGAGAACAGATGTGATTTACATCATATTTCCGTGAGCTGTACGCAAGGAGGCGTGGTAACGATGGCTGGTCGCCGCAACCCCGGGTGCACAAACCGTTCAGGCCACGCCGGAATCCGGCGGGCCCGACGCGCCGGAGCGGCTGCCGGCACGGCGGTGGGAGCATTCTTGGCCCTGGGGATGTCCCCGTGGTCCGCGCCGGCCGCGCAGGCCGATCCATTCGACGAAGTCATCGCCACTGTCCTCGACAGTGTCGCGGGCGTCTTCGGTTTCGACCCGGGCATCGCCGAAGCCTCCTGGGAGCTGGGCGCGATGGCGGTGACCCCGCTGGCCGGCCTCGAGGAGACGGTTTCGCAGTGGGTTCAGGCCATCTGGCTGCCGCTGCACGAGGGCATGCAGGCCTGGATCGCCGCCGATGACCCGATCCTGGCCGGCCTCAACCAACTCAGTGAGGCGCTGGGCTTGGGGGCGATGATCGCGAACGGGGCTGACGGCACGGCAGCTCACCTCGATGGTTTCGATGGCGGTTGGCTGTTCGGTGACGGCGGTGCGGGCTACCACGGCGGGGTCACCGACGGTGGCTACGCGGTGGGCGCCGGCGGGGACGGTGGCCTGTTGGGCAACGGCGGCATGGGCGGGCTGGGCGCGCTGGATGCGGCCGGCGACGGCGGTGCCGGTGGCGACGGTGGTGCCGGTGGCTGGTTGATCGGCAACGGCGGTGACGGTGGCGCCGGTGCCGCCGGCGTGTCCGGTGGAGACGGCGGTGCGGGTGGTACCGGCGGAGCGGCCGGCTTCTTGTTCGGTGACGCCGGCGACGGCGGTGCGGGCGGCGCGGGTGGCGCCGGCGCGACCGGCACCGCCGGGGTGATGGGCGAGGCCGGTGCCGCCGGAACCGACATCAGCGCCGCCGGCGGCAACGGCGGACACGGCACTGCCGGCGGCAGCGGCGGGGTCGGCGGCAAGGGCGGGATCGGCGGCAACGGCGGGGCAGCCGGGTTGTTCGGCACCGCCGGGGACGGCGGCAACGGCGGCGGCGGTGGAACCGGCGGCGACGGCGGTCTCGGCGGTAGCGGCGGCGCCGGCGGCGCCGGCTTCACGGTCACCGACCCGAGCATCAACGACGGGCTCGGCGGCAACGGCGGTGCCGGCGGCAACGGCGCCGACGGCGGGGCTGGTGGCAACGGCGGGGTCGGTGGTGCCGGCGGCAAGGGCGGAGCGGCCGGATTCTTCGGCCTGCAGTCGGCAGGTACCGACGGTGACGGCGGGAGCGGTGGTGCCGGCGGGAACGCCGCGGCAGGTGGCCATGGGGGCGCCGGCGGCAACGGGGGTCACGGCGTTGCCGGCGGCGGTGACGGCGGCGCGGGCGGAGTCGGCGGGGATGCCGCGAGCCTCGCCGGTGTCGGTGGCGCCGGCGGCGACGGCGCCACCGATGGCGACACCGGTGCGGACGGCTCGTCGCTGCAGGCGGGTGCCTCCGGGAACGGGGGCGACGGCGGCCACGGCGGCCACGGCATCGGTGCCGCCGACGGCGGCAACGGCGGCCACGGCGGCACCGGCGGCGATCACGGCGACGGCGGCAACGGGGGTGACGGCGGGCACGGCGGCACCGGTAGTCACGGTAGGGCCGGCGATGCCGCCGACGTCCACGGTGGCGCCGGCATGGGCGGCGGATCCGGCGGACACGGCGGAGCCGGTGGTGACAGCGGATCGATCTCCGGTAATGCCGGTAACGGCGGAGCCGGTGGCAACGGCGGCGCCGGCGGTAACGGCGGCACCGGAGCTACCGGTGCCCAGGGCGCGTTCGGGGCGGGTACCGACGGCAGCGGCGGCGACGGTGGTAACGGCGGCGACGCCGGCAACGGTGGGGCAGGCGGCGACGGCGGGGCCGCCGGACAGGTTCTCGGAGCCGGCGATGCGGGCGCTGACGGGGCCGGCGGAGCCGGGGGCAACGGCGGGAACAGCGGGCTACCCGGTGACGGCGGGAACGGCGCCACCGGCATCAGCACGCATCCCGGCGGTGGAAACGGCGGAAACGGCGGCGATCTCGGTGCGACGGGCGGCGGTGGTGCCGGTGGGATCGGCGGCGATGGCCACACCCGGGCGGCTGACGGCGCCGACGGTTCCGCCCCAGCCGGCACCGTGGGCAACGGCGGGCAGGGCGGCAACGGCTGGAGCCCTGCCGGCGGCGGCAACGCCGGCGGCAACGGCGGCAACGGCGGCAACGGCGGCAGCCACGGTGATGGCGGGGCCGGCGGACACGGCGGCAGGGGCGCCCCCGGCCCGGATGCCAGCAGTGCCGAACCCGCGCCCGCCGGCGGGAGCGGGGGCAATGGAGGACACGGCGGGGCTGGGATCACCGGCGGTGCCGGCGGGGACGGCGGCCAAGGCGGTACCGGAGGGGAGAACTCGGTCACCGGCTCGGCTCCCGTCGTCGCCGGGGACGGCGGTCAGGGCGGCAACGGCGGCAACGGCGGCAACGGCGGAGCGGGAACCCTGCACAACGGTGACGGCGGCAACGGAGGTTCCGGCGGCCGCGGCGGTGCGAGCGCCGCCGGCTCCGACTCCTCGGCGACCAGTGGCTACGGCGGTGACGGCGGTCGGGGTGGCGACGGTGGCGACGCCGGTTCGGGAAGCGGAGCGGCCGGTGCGGGCGGCGACGGCGGTCGCGGTGGTAACGGCGGTGATAATTTCGCGTCCGTGCCGCTGGCGTCCGTCATTAGCATCGGCGAGCCGGGGCACGATGGGCACCCCGCTGCCGGCGAAGCCGGCGGAAGCGGCGGAAGCGGCGGGCATGGTCCTCCGCCGGTAGCCGCGCCCTAGTACCAACGGGTGAGCCGGCTCACGTCGAGCGGGGTGAAGCATCACCGGCGGGCTCCTAGAGTTGGAGCAATGACGCAACCCCATCAGCAAGCCGCGCAACGAATCGCCGTGGTCACCGGGGCCAGCTCGGGGATTGGTGAGGCGACCGCGAGAACCCTTGCCGGGCAAGGCTTTCACGTGATCGCCGTGGCTCGTCGCGCTGACCTGATCAGCGCGTTGGCCGAGCAGATCGGCGGCACCGCGGTCGTGGCCGACGTCTCCGATCAGGCCGCGGTCGCCGCGCTGGCCGAGGAGTGCGACCGGGTCTGCGACTCGCTCTCGGGCTCGATCAACGTGCTGGTCAACAACGCCGGCGGCGCCCTGGGCCTGGCGCCGGTCAGCGAAGCGGACCTCGAGCACTGGCGGTGGATGTGGGAGACCAACGTGTTGGGCACGCTGCAGGTGACCCGCGCGCTGCTACCCGGGCTGATCGCCTCCGGCGACGGCCTGATCATCACCGTCACCTCGATCGCGGCCTTCGAGATCTACGACGGCGGCGCCGGTTACACCGCCGCCAAACACGCCCAGAGTGCGCTGCACCGCACGCTACGCGGCGAACTGTTGGGAAAACCGGTGCGGCTCACCGAGATCGCCCCCGGCATGGTGGAAACGGAGTTCTCGCTGGTGCGCTTCGACGGTGATCGCGAGCGCGCCGACGCGGTGTATGCGGGCTTGACCCCGTTGACCGCCGCCGACATCGCCGACGTGATCGGGTTCGTGGCCTCCCGTCCCCCGCACGTCGACCTGGACCAGATCGTGATCCGCCCGCGCGACCAGGCCTCTGCAACCAGGGCTATCCGCCGGGACGGGTAGTCGCCGGCGCCCTCGTCGTCGGTGTCGTGGGGGTACCCGACAGCGTCGGGGCGTCGGTCGGGGTGGCCGGTGCGGTGCTGGGCAGCGAGGTGCGCGGCGGCCCGGAAGTCGACGAGCCCGACAGCTCGGACATTGAGACCCAGGTGTCCCAGTCCACCGCCCAGTCCCAGATGTCGCCGTCGGAGTAGGACAGCTGGATCGAACTGCCGGTCACCTCGACCGGGTCGCCGTAGATGGCGCTGTGGAAGTACTGCTCGGCGTCCTCGGTCGACAAGTTGATACACCCGTTGGTGACGTTGGTGTTGCCCTGGGCCCCCGCGCTGGCCGGGTTGGCGTGAATGAACTCGCCGTTGTTGGAGATCCGGACCGCCCACCGCTCATGGATGTTGTGGTAGCCGGCGGCCGGGTTGGACATGTAGAAGTCGGCGTATTTCTCGGTGACCACGTGGATGCCGTTGCGCGTGACGTTGCGGGCCTGGTCGCCTTCGCCGTAGCTGCACGGGAAATCCATGATGACGCCCTCGTCGCGCACCACCTGGATGCGATGCGAGGAGACTTCGGCTTTCACTACCTGACGGCGGCCGATCGAGAATTGCAGCGACATGTCCTGGGCGCCGTAGGCGCCGTCGCCGAACGCCAGGCCGTAGAGCTTGGCGTCGACGTTGACCGTGGTGCCGGCCGGGAAGTAGTCGCGGCTGCGCCAGTGCACCCGGGCACCCTGCACCTCGTCAGGCAACCAGGCCCAACTGCCCTCCACCGGCGGCTCGGTGGTGATGGTCAGGGCTTCCTCGACGGCCGCCTTGTCGCTGATCGGCCCGTCGAACTGCAGGATCACCGGCGCCGCGACGCCGACCGTCTGCCCGTCGGCCAACTGGAAGCCGCCGTCGATGATCGCACTCGGGGTCACCGTGGTGACCGTGCCGGCGACCGGCACGGCGTTGCCGTCGTGGCCCACCACCGACCCGCTCCAGGTGTAGACGGCGTCATAGCCCAACGGCTCGGTGACGGTGTAGCGGGTGCGGTCCCGGTTGAAGGTTCCGCTGAGCACCTTGCCGGCCGGGCTGGTCAGTGCCACCCGCTGGAACCAGCCGTCGGAGACCGTGACAGTGACCTCGGCGGTCGGCAGCACGTCGGTCTGGCCGACGGGGGGCTCGAAGGACAGGGCGGGCACCGCCGGCGGCGCGTTGTCGGCGCTGTTGCCGGCCCGGCCGAAACAACCCGCCAGCGCCTGCGGCGCCAGCACACCGGCCGCCAGCGCCGCCAGAGCCTTCCGCCGGGTCACGTTCACGCCATCCCAAGATACCGGCCGGAATCGCCTGACCACCTGCGATGTTGATTACAGCGCGCAACCCACCAGCACCGGCTCCGGGTGCAAGATGATGCCGAACGTGTCGTGGACCCCGTCGCGCACGGTGCGCGCCAGGCTCAGCACGTCGCCGGTGGTCGCCCCGCCCCGGTTGGTCAGCGCCAGCGCATGCTTGCTGGACAGTCGCGCGACCGCACCCTCGCCCGGGTAGCCCTTGCCGAATCCGGCGCGCTCCACCAGCCAGCCGGCCGCCAGCTTCACCCCGCCGGGCGCGTCCCAGTGCGGAACCGGGCCGGCCTGACATTCAGCGATCTGACGGTAGGAATCATGGGGCACAACGGGATTGGTGAAGAACGAGCCCACACTCCAGGTGTCGTGGTCAGCCGCGTCGAGCACCATGCCTTTGGCGGACCGCAGCGCGAGCACCGCGGCACGTACCTCGGCCGGGTCAGCACGGTCGCCGTCACCGGCGCCCAGCGCGGTGGCCAGCTCGCCGTAGCGCAGCGGCGCGCTGCGCCCGGCGGGGTCGAGCTCGAATTCCACCTCCAGCACCACGGCGGCATCCGAGTGCTTCAGCACGCTGGTGCGGTACCCGAAGTTCAACTCCGCGGGCGGTGTCCAGCGCACGCTGCCGGTGCTGCGGTCCAGCAACAGCACCCGGGTCAAGGTGTCGGCGACCTCCGCGCCGTAAGCCCCGACGTTCTGCACCGGGGTGGCCCCGGCCGATCCGGGGATACCCGACAGGCATTCCAGCCCGCCCAGCCCGGCGGCGACGGCGGCGGCGACCACGTCGTCCCAGGCCGCACCGGCCTGGGCCCGCAGCAGATTGCCGTCGATCTCGATGGTGTCGCTGGCCAGCAGCACCACGGTCAGGTCGGTCAGGTCATCGGCGATCACCACATTGGAACCGCCGGACAGCAGCAGCGGGCGGACGCCGTCGCGGTCCAGGGCGCCCAGGGTCGCCACGATCTGCTCGGTATCGGCGCAGCGGATGACGCGTCGGGCGACCGGCCCGACCCGCAGGGTGGTCAACGGCGCCAACGGCACCGCCTCGGCGACACGCGCGCCCGCGAACTCAGAACCCGCCACGGCCGGTAACGGTAGCCTGACCAGCTATGCCGCGTACATTCACGCTCTCCGCGCACTATCCGGCGGGCGTCGAACAGGTGTATGCCGCATTCGCCGAGGAGCGGTACTGGCTGGCCCGACTCGCCGATTCCGGCGCCGACACGGTGGCGCTGGACTCGATGGCCGTCGACGCCGACGGCGGTGTCGACGTGGTCACCACGCAGGGCATACACCGGGACAAGCTGCCCGCGCTGGCGGCGCAGTTCCACCCCGGCGACCTGAATGTGACACGCCACGAGAGGTGGCGTCCGGTGCGTGACGGCAGGGCGCGCGCGGAGGTCACCGGCAAGATCGTCGGCGCACCGGCCAAGCTGTCCGGGGAGGCGGCGCTCGAACCGGCCGGCGGGGGCTGTGAGCTGACGCTGACGGCGACGGTGCAGGTCGACATCCCGCTGGTGGGCGGCAAGATCGAAAGCTTCATCGGCGCCCAGCTGGCCGAGCTGGTGGCCGCCGAGCAACGGTTCACCTCGACGTGGCTGCGCCACGGCGGCGCGCCCCGGCCGGAATAAGCTGGCGTCATGCGGATTGCGTGTGCGCAGCTTCTGAGCGGCACCGACCCGGCCGCCAACCTGGAGCTGGTGGCCGACTACACCGAGCGCGCCGCCGGACAGGGCGCGCAGCTGGTGCTGTTCCCGGAAGCCGCGATGTGCCGGTTCGGAGTGCCGCTGGGCCCGGTCGCCGAACCGCTCGACGGACCCTGGGCAACCCGGGTGCGCGAGATCGCCGACCGGGCCGGCGTCACCGTCATCACGGGGATGTTCACCCCAGCCGACGACGGGCGGGTCAGAAACACGCTGCTGGCCACCGGGCCCGGAACCGACGCGCACTATCACAAGATTCACCTGTACGACGCGTTCGGTTTCACCGAATCGCGCACGGTCGCACCGGGGTTCGATCCGGTAGTGATCGACGTCGAGGGCGTGGGCGTCGGCCTGTCCACCTGCTATGACATCCGGTTCCCGGCGCTGTACACCGAACTCGCCGACCGCGGTGCGCAGCTGATCGCGGTGTGCGCGTCCTGGGGGGCGGGGCCGGGGAAACTGCGGCAGTGGGAACTGCTGGCATGCGCCCGCGCGCTGGACTCCACCAGCTACGTCGCCGCCGTCGGGCAGGCCTTTCCCGGCGCCGACGGCCCGGCAGATTCCTCCGGCGCACCGACCGGGGTGGGTCACAGCCTGGTCGCCTCCCCGTGGGGTGAGGCGGTGGCGTCGGCCGAGGCGGCCCCGCAGCTGCTGGTCTGCGACATCGACCTCGACGTGGTCACCACGGCGCGCCGAACGCTGGCCGTGTTGAGCAACCGTGCCGACTTCGTTCAGGTCGGTAAGGCAGAATCGCGCGGGTGAGCAATCCGCCCGGACCTCCCCACGGTGACCAGTCACCTTGGGCGCGCCCCAGCGGCCAGCCCGAGCAGCAGCCCGGCCAGGGCAAACCCCCGCCCCCGCCGGAGCCGTCCGCCTCACCGACCCGGCAGATGCCGGTCGGCGGGCAGCGCGACGAACCCACCACCCGGATTCCCAGCGCGCCCGCCGCGCCCGCGCCGCCGCCACCGGGCCCGCCGCCGGCCGCACCGCCGGTTTCGCCGCCGCCGGCCGGTGAGCCGCCCACCACCGTCATCAAGACCCCGGCCGGCGATCACCGGCCGGCCAGGTTGCTGCGCGATCCGCTGGCCCTGGTCCTGATCTTCGTCACGGTGATCGCACTGGCACTGGCCGGTTTGATCGGCGCGGAACTGATCGCCCGCCGGATCGCCGACAACAAGGTGGCCAAGGCCACCGAGTGCGTGGTGCACGACAAGGCCACGGTGTCGTTCGGGGTGACGCCGCCGTTCCTGTGGCAGCACTTCACCGGCAACTACACCAACATCTCCATCCACACCGCGGGCAACCAGGTCAAAGACGCCAAGCAGATGACGGCCGACCTCAACATCTTCGACGTCGACCTGCACGGCACCGGCGACTCCAAGGGCACCATCGGCGCGCTGGACGCCACCCTGACCTGGCCGTCGGCCGGTATCAAGGAGACCGTCCAGTCGATGGTCCCGCTGCTGGGCAACCTGGTCTCGGATCTGAAGACCAATGCCCAGGACGGCACCGTGGAGCTCAAGGGCGCGTTCGGCCTGGCCACCGTCGTGGTCAAGCCCGAGGTGGTCAACGGTGCCCTGTCGCTGCAGGTGCAGAAACTCACCGGCCTGGGCGCGCTGACCCTGCCGCGCGAATCGATCCAGCCGGAGCTGGACCGATTCGCCCGGGAACTGACGAAGCGTTACCCGCTCGGCGTGCGCGCCGACAGCATCGAGGTCACCGACACCGGCGTGGTGGCGCGGTTCTCCAGCCGGGACGCCGCCATCCCGCGGAGCGACGACCCCTGCTTTGCCCACCTGTAACCTGCAGTGATGAGCACATCCGGGGCAGCTAATCACAAGCATCGGTTCACCGGCCTGCCGGCAGTGCTGCTGGCACTGACAGTGCTGCTGGTCGTGGCGGTGGTCGCGTTGTTCGGCGGACAGGCCTATGCGACGCACCGGGCCAAGAGCCTGGTCGCAGACGCGGTCCAGTGCGAAGCGGAGGACAGCGCCACGGTGTCGTTCGCCTCCGATCCGCCGGTGCTGGCCCAGTACTTGCGGGGCGACTATCCGCACATCTCGGTGCAGACCGCTGGCAACCAGATCCGCAAAGCCAAGGGCATGCAGCTGGACCTGGACATCCGCGACGTCCACGTGCAGAAGAGCGCTGATTCCAAAGGCTCCATCGGGTCGCTGGACGGCACCATCACCTGGCCGGCGGACGGCATCAAGCAGTCGATTCAGGATGTGGTCCCGGTGATCGGCAGCATCGTCACCGGCAAGGTCAGCACCGATCCGGACGCCGGCACCGTCGAGCTCAAGGGCCTGCTCAACCGTGCCACCGTCAAGCCGCAGATCGTCGACAACGGCTTGCACCTGGAGGTGGTGGAGCTTGAGGCGCTGGGCAAGGACCTGGACAGCGAGACCGTGCAGCGCAACCTCGATGACCTCACCGGCAAGGTGACCGGCGACCTGCCGCTGGGGATCCATATCGACAGCTCGCAGGTCACCGATTCCGGTGTGGTGGTGAAGTTTTCGACGCGGAACGCCACTATCCCGGCGTCGTCGTCGAGCCAGTGCTTCGCGAGGCTGTAAACGCTAGCCCAGCCCGTCGAGCACTGCCCGGGTGCCCGACAGTCCCAGCCGGGTCGCCCCGGCGTCCAGCATCGCCAGCGCATCGTCGGCGCTGCGGATGCCCCCGCTGGCCTTGACGCCGAGGCTGCCGCCGACGGTGTCGGCCATCAGCCTCACCGCGCGCACCGACGCCCCGCCGGCCGGGTGAAACCCGGTGGAGGTCTTGACGAAATCCGCGCCGGCGTCTGCGGCGGCGCGGCAGGCGGCGACCAGGGTGTCCTCACCGGCCAACTCCAACAGCGCCGCGGACTCCACGATCACCTTGAGCACGGCGTCGGGCGCGGCGGCCCGCACCGTGCCGACGTCGGCACCCACCGCGGTGAAGTCGCCCGCCGCCGCCGCGCCGACGTCGATGACCATGTCGATCTCGGTCGCCCCGGCCGCCACGGCCAGCGCCGCGTCCTGCGCTTTGACCACCGGCAGATGCTTGCCGGACGGGAAGCCCGCGACCGCGGCGATCCGGACGCCGGCCGGATTGGCCGCCGCGGCGACGGCCACCATCGACGGCGAGACGCACACCGCGGCGACACCGAGTTCGGCGGCTTCGGCGACGAGGGCGACGACCTGCTGGGGTGTGGCTTCGGGCTTGAGCAGGGTGTGGTCGACAAGTGCGGCCACCCGCGCACGGTCCCACCGGTGAGCAGACATCAGAAGGCCTCTTCCGCGGCGCCGGGGTTACAGCCGGATTCGAGCATCGCCACACCGTCGACGACGGGCCGCCACGGCTCCAGGTTCCAGCTGGTCTTGCCGGGCCGGGCGAACTCGGCATAGTTCCAGTGGCAGCGGAACTGGTCGCGCATGCTGACGGTGTCGGCCTCGGGGGCGGCGGCGAGCACTTCGCGCCAGGCCTGCTCCCCCTCGGCCGCGGCGTCCACCCGCGCCGCCGCGGCCCGGCCGGCCGGCGTCGGATACACCCGCAGGCTGACCAGTCCCGACCCGCCCGAGTAACTCACCCACTCGGTGCGGTCGACGAACGCCACGGTCTCGGCGGCGGCCGGCGCCGCAACGACCACTGCGGCCGCCAGGGCCGCGCACAGGATCGAACGCAACATCGCCGCTAGTGAGACTTGCCTTGAACCTCGAGCAATCGGGGCCGCACATCGACCAGGTAGACCCCGGCCGCGCAGGCGGCGATCGCCATGCCCATCACCTGCAGCACCAGCGCCAACAGGCCGCACACCCCGAGGATCACCAGCCATACCGGCTTGGTGAGCTTGTCGGCGGCGGTGTAAGCATCGGCGCGCTGCATCGCCGCGTGGACGAACGCGTACACGGCGGTCGCGAACACGACAAGCTGCAAAACGCCAAGGACGATACCCACCAGGCTCATAGCGACCACGCTGCAAGCCTATGCGGATACCGTCCTTGGCGTCGAACTGCGTTTACTTCTGGGTGACCTTCTTGGCCGGAGCCTTCTTGGCCGGGGCCTTCTTGGCGGCAGCCTTCTTGGCCCCGCCGGCCGGGGCAGCCTTCTTGGCGCCACCAGCCGGGGCAGCCTTCTTGGCTCCAGCCGCCGGGGAAGCCGTCTTGGCCTCCTCCTTCTGGGGCAGTTCGATGCCGACCAGCTTGGCGGCGCGCTCGCCGACCTCGCGGGTCTGGGTCGCGACGTTGCCCAGCACCTCCTGGGTCAGCTCGACGGCCTGGTCGACGTAACCCTCAACCTGCGCCGAGGCGTCATCGAGGCCGGACTGGTTGCGCAGTCGCTGGAGGGCGGCCTCACCGCGGGACACCAAATCGGCGTACCGGCCGCTGGCGGCCTCCACGTAGCCCTCGGCCGCCCTGCGCAGCTCGTCGGCGGTGAAGCGCTCGCGCAGCTCGGCGAACTGCTCGGGCAGCTCCTCCTGCAACTTGTTCAGCCGCGCACGGCTCTCCTCGACCCGGCTGGTGGCGTCCTCGCGGGCATCGCCGGCGCGGTCGCGCAGGGTGGCAACGAGGTCGGCCATGGTGGCCAGGGCCAGGTCGGCGGCGCCGATTGCGGCGAGCAGCGGGGCCTTCAGTTCGTCGATGTTCGGGTTCTCGGCCATGTCTGTTTCCTTTCGGTTGGGTTTCTGGCTTGTCGGTCAGGAGGACGAAGGATGATCAGGCAGGTGTCGTCTCCTCACCGTCGGCTTCGTTCTGCTGGACGAAGGAGCTGTAGATGTCGAGCAGAACCTGCTTTTGCCGTTCCGTGATCGCCGCGTCCGAAATGACGGCGTCGCGGACCTCGCTCTTCTCGCCGGGTTCCAGGATTCCCGCCCGGATGTAGAGCACCTCGGCGGAGACCCGCAGGGCCTTGGCGATCTGATTGAGGACGTCAGCGGAGGGCTTGCGCAACCCGCGCTCGATCTGGCTGAGGTAGGGATTGCTGACCCCGGCCTTGTCGGCCAGCTGCCGCATGGACACCTGCGCGGCTTCGCGCTGCGCCCGGATGAAGCTGCCGATGTCCGCCGCGGCCGTGGAGACGACGGCGGCGAGGTTTTCATCCTGCGACACCGGGGACCCCTTTCGTGGACTTACGACTGCTGACAAATGCCACGATACGGCCTAGTGCTAACTTTTGCAAGCACCTGCTAGCGCAGGTCAGAACATAAGTTGAGCTATGGCGTAGATCCCCAGCCCCGCCAGCGCACCCACCACGGTTCCGTTGATCCGGATAAATTGCAGGTCACGCCCGACGTGCAGTTCGATGCGCCGGCTGGCCTCCGCGGCGTCCCAGCGCTCGATGGTTTCGGTGATGATCGCGGTGATCTCCACCCCGTATTGGGCCACCAGGTGCTGCGCGGCGCGGACGATCCAGTTGTCCACTTTGTCGCGCAACTCGACGTCGTCCCGCAGCGACTCACCGATCTGCACCACCGCGGCGGCGACGCGGGTGCGCAGCGCGCCCGTCGGGTCGTCGACCCCCTCGAGCACGTACCGCTTGAGGGTCGCCCACGCCGTCGCCGCCGCTTTGGCGATCTCTTTGCGCGCCATCACCTGGTCCTTGACCGAGTCCGCTTTGGCGATGGTGGCCGCGTCGTACTGCAGGTCGTTGGCGAACTCGAACAGGAACCGGGTCGCGTTGCGGCGCAGTTCGTGGTCGGGGTTGCGGCGCACCTTGTCGGTGAAGTCCATCAACTCGCGGTGGATCCGGTCGCCGACCAGATGGTCGATGAACCGCGGCGACCAGGTGGGCGAGTCGCGCTCCACCACCCGCTGGATGACTTCGCCGGCGTTGAGCGACCACTGGAAGGCCCGGTCGGCCAGCAACTGGATCAACGCCTCCTGCCGATGCTCGGCGAGCAGGGTGCCCAGCATCCGGCCGACCGGTGGACCCCACTGCGGCTCGGCGATGCGCCGCACGATCATCCGGTCGATGACGTATGCGACCTCTTCGTCTCGCAGCAGTTCGACGAGCACCCGCAATACGGTCGCGGTCTCGGCGGCCACCCGCTCGGCGTGCGCCTGCTCCGAGAGCCACTTGCCCAGCCGCCCGGCGACCTGCGCGTCGCGCAGCTTGGTCTCCACCACCGGCGGTGACAGGAAGTTCTCCCGCACGAAGGTGCCCAGGCCCTCACCGAGTTGGTCCTTCTTGCGTTTGATGATTGCGGTGTGCGGGATCGGAATTCCCAGCGGGTGCTTGAACAGCGCGGTGACCGCGAACCAGTCCGCCAGGGCGCCCACCATGCCGGCCTCGGCGGCGGCGCCGACATAACCCACCCAGGTCGACGCGGTGCCGTCTGCCTGCGCCCACCGGCACAGCAGGAAGACGACGGTCGCGCCGAGCAGAAAGCTCAGCGCGACCACCTTCATCCGGCGCAGATCGCGCAGCCGTACCGCGTCGGCGGCCGGATCGGCGTCTGCGAAGGACTCTGCCAGCGACTGCACCGTCCGTGCAGCACCCGGCCACGTCGGGCGGTTGTCTCGATGCACCACGTCACCATCATCCGCCATCTTTGCCGCTCGGTATATGCGGCGATTCCAGCTTCGGCGTCGAGCCTCGCTAAACCGCCGGTAACTGTTACCGGCTCGCGAAGTTTGCTGGACCGCGCCGTATTATCTAATACGTCTAGTGAATGGGAATCCGCGATAGTGGCAGAGCAGCCTAGGGCCGGCACCGCCAAGACCGATGGTCGAAAGCGGCGTTGGCACCAGCACAAGGTCGACCGCCGAAACGACCTGATCGACGGCACGATCGAGGCGATCCGGCGCCGGGGCCGGTACGTGAGCATGGACGAGATCGCCGCCGAGGTCGGGGTGTCCAAGACGGTGCTCTACCGCTATTTCGTCGACAAGAACGACCTGACCACCGCGGTGATGATGCGCTTCGCGCAGACCACCCTGATCCCCAATATGGCGGCGGCGTTGTCGGCGAATCTGGACGGCTTCGACCTCGTCCGCGAGATCATCCGGGTGTACGTGCAGACGGTGGCCAACGAGCCCGAGCCGTACCGGTTCGTGATGGCCAACAGCTCGGCGTCCAAGAGCAAGGTGATCGCCGACTCCGAGCGCATCATCGCCCGGATGCTCGCGGTGATGCTGCGCCGTCGGATGAATGTGGTCGGCATGGACACCCAGGGGGTCGAGCCGTGGGCCTACATGATCGTCGGCGGGGTGCAGCTGGCCACCCACTCGTGGCTGCTGGACCCGCGGATGAGCGCCGACGACCTGATCGACTACCTGACGATGCTGAGCTGGAATGCGTTGTGCGGCATCGTCGAAGTGGGCGGGTCGCTGGAGAAATTCAGGGCCGGGCCGCACCCGTCGCCGATGTTGCCCTGGCGGCGGACCGCCCAGGCTCAGTAGGTGTAAAAACCCCGCCCGGACTTCTTGCCGAGCTGGCCGGCCTCGACCATGCGCAGCAGCAGCGGCGGCGCGGCGTAGAGCGGCTCCTTGAACTCCTCATACATCTTGTCCGCGATCAGCTTGAGGGTGTCCAGGCCGACCAGGTCGGACAGCCGCAGCGGGCCCATCGGGTGCGAGAGCCCGGCGACGATGGCCTTGTCGATGTCCTCGACGGTGGCGAAACCGGACTCCAGCATGCGCACCGCCGACAGCAGGTAGGGCACCAGCAGGGCGTTCACCACGAAGCCGGAGCGGTCCGAGCAGCGCACCACCTGCTTGCCCAGCACCGCGCTGGCGAACTGCTCGGTGCGGTCGGCGGCAGCGGGGTCGGTGACCAGCGTGCTGACCAGTTCCACCAGCGGCAGCACCGGCACCGGGTTGAAGAAGTGCAGTCCCAGCACCCGCTGCGGGTTAGCCGTGGCCGCGGCGATCTTCATGATCGGAATGGAGGAGGTGTTCGACGCCAGCACCGCGTCCGGGTCGGTGATCACCCGGTCCAGTTCGGCGAAGATCTTGGACTTCACGACGTCGTCTTCGATGACGGCCTCGATGACCAGCTGCCGGTCGGCCAGCTCGCCCAGGTCGGTGGTGAAGGTCAGGTTGGCCACGGCGTCGTCGCGCTCGCGTTCGGTGATCTTGCCCGCGCTCACCCCGCGCTCCAGCGACTTGACGATCCGGTTGCGGCCGGCGGTGACCAGGGCGTCGGTGGTTTCGAAGACCTTGACGCCGACGCCGGCGCGCGCCGACACCTCGGCGATGCCGGCGCCCATCTGCCCGGCTCCGATGACACCCACTCGTTGGATCGACACAGCACTCCTTGCGTTGGTACGGCGAACAGACACAAAAGCCCCTCGACACGTCGGTGCCAAGGGGCTTTCGTGTCTGCTCGGCAGATTAGTGGAACTGCCCCTCTTCGGTGGAGCCGGCCAGCGCCGTGGTCGACGACGTCGGGTCGACGGTGGTGGCGATCCGGTCGAAGTAGCCGGCACCGACCTCGCGCTGGTGGCGGGTGGCGGTGTAGCCCCGCTCCTCGGCGGCGAACTCGCGCTCCTGCAGCTCGACGTAGGCACTCATCTGGTTGCGGGCGTAGCCGTGGGCCAGATCGAACATCGAGTAGTTCAGCGCGTGGAAGCCGGCCAGCGTGATGAACTGGAACTTGAAGCCCATCGCACCCAGCTCGTTCTGGAACTTGGCGATGGTGTCGTCGTCGAGGTGCTGGCGCCAGTTGAACGACGGCGAGCAGTTGTAGGCCAGCATCTGGTCGGGGAACTCGGCCTTGACGCCCTCGGCGAACTTACGGGCCAGCTCCAGGTCCGGCGTGCCGGTCTCCATCCAGATCAGGTCGGCGTAAGGGGCGTAGGCCTTGGCCCGCGCGATGCACGGCTCCAGGCCGTTGCGCACCCGGTAGAAGCCCTCGGCGGTCCGGTCACCGGTGATGAACGGCTGGTCGCGCTCATCGACATCGGAGGTGATCAGCGTGGCGGCCTCGGCGTCGGTGCGGGCGATCACCACGGTCGGCACGCCGGCCACGTCGGCGGCCAGCCGGGCCGAGGTCAGCGTGCGGATGTGCTGCTGGGTGGGGATCAGCACCTTGCCGCCCAGGTGGCCGCACTTCTTCTCCGAGGCCAGCTGGTCCTCCCAGTGCGAACCCGCGACGCCCGCGGCGATCATCGCCTTCTGCAGCTCGTAGACGTTCAGCGCGCCACCGAAGCCGGCTTCACCATCGGCCACGATCGGGGCCAGCCAGTTCTCCACCGAGGTGTCGCCCTCGACCTTGGCGATCTCGTCGGCGCGCAGCAGCGCGTTGTTGATCCGGCGCACCACCTGCGGCACCGAGTTGGCCGGGTAGAGACTCTGGTCGGGGTAGGTGTGGCCGCTCAGGTTCGCGTCACCGGCGACCTGCCAACCGGACAGGTAGATGGCCTTCAGGCCGGCCCGGACCTGCTGGACGGCCATGTTGCCGGTCAGCGCGCCGAGGGCGTTGATGTAGTCCAGGTCGTGCAGCTGCTCCCAGAGCACCTCGGCGCCGCGGCGGGCCAGGGTGTGCTCCTCGACGACGTGGCCCTGCAGGGCGACAACGTCTTCGGCCGAGTAGGTGCGGGTGACGCCCTTCCAGCGCGGGTTGTTGTCCCAGTCGTGCTGGATCTGCTCGGGGCTCTTCGGCGTGCCAACGGTCGACATGGCTACTCCTTCTGGGTCGCGATCGTCGGGCGCTTCTCGAATTTGCCAAACACCCCGACGGATTCACTGGTGTGTTAAGGCGACCTTGGCACAGCACATCAGCCCAGGTCCACTGGTTTTCGTTGCCAACTTTGGCAAAACAGTACGAGCGTTATGCGAAGTTTGCGAAGAATCTATGGGACACACTGTCGTGGCGCGCACGCAATAAGCTACCGGCGGGTAACATATCCGCACAGGTCAACCGGGGTATTAGCAGTACGCCCGTACTGACTAGAACGTGTTACAGCGGAAAGATCGCGGCGAGCGCTTTCACCTCTTCGCCGACGACGTATGTGAGCGTTCTAACAGCACGATCAGCCAGTGCGGAGCCGAAGCGATCGGTCGATCCAGCCGGGTGAATATGCGAGACGATCTCTAGTTTGTCGCCCAGCGCCACGGCAGCGTCGTGTTCCAGCGTCACTCGCAGCGGCGCCGCGAGCAGTTCGGGGTAACTCGACAGGTAGTCCTCGACCACGCTCCAGTACACCGAGTTGTTCACGTGGTCGAACAGGTCGATGTCAGTGAACCGGATCGGGTACTCGTGGATCTCGGCCGAGTCCTCCCGGTCACCGGCTTTCAGGTAGGCCTTCCAGCGCAACCGGTCGACGCTGGTGGTGCGTTTCAGTCCGGCCAGGAAGTCGTCGGAGATGCGCGATGGGCCCTGCGTCTCGCGGTTGATGTTGATCCAGAACGCCTCGGATTCGATCAGCCCGCCGCTGCGTTTCCCGTCGATGCGGACCCGCATCTCGCACCAGCGGTTGGAGGTGCCCGAACACCAGCGCCGCACCCGCAGCATGTCCTGGAACTCGATCGGGCGGATCAGGTCCATCATCGTGCGGCGCACGATCCACAGTGGGTGGGTCTCCTGGTAGCCGCCCTCGCGCAACTGGTCCTGGCCGATGTCCTGGATGTGCCGGGCAGCCGCGTCCATCCGGAGCCGGCCGGCCCGGTCGATGTCGGCGACTCGCAGCGGCCACTGCCGGTCGAACACATCGGGATGCGGGTCGGGCACCGGCATCAAAACCTTGGCCAAACCGGTCGGCTCGTCTGTCTGCTGCATCGCGATGCTCCCCGTAGATTTCCCTGAGCGATCATGCCATGCCAATAATGCGAACGCGGCCTTCGCAACGGGTAACCTCGGCGGCGTGGCCAAGACCTACGTCGGTTCCCGGGTGCGCCAGCTGCGCAGCGAGCGCGGGTTCAGTCAGGCCGCACTGGCGCAGATGTTGGAGATCTCACCGAGTTACCTCAACCAGATCGAGCACGACGTCCGGCCGCTGACGGTGGCGGTGCTGCTGCGCATTACCGAGGTCTTCGGGGTCGACGCCACCTTCTTCGCCTCCCAGGACGACACCCGGCTGGTCGCCGAGTTGCGCGAGGTCACCATGGACCGCGACCTGGACATCGACGTCGCACTGACCGAGGTGGCCGAATTGGTCAGCGCCCACCCCAAATTGGCCCGCGCGATGGTCAACCTGCACCGCCGCTACCGGATCACCACCGCCCAACTCGCCGCGGCCACCGAAGAGCGCTACACCGACGGCAGCGGCACCGGCGCGATCACCATGCCGCACGAAGAGGTCCGCGACTACTTCTATCAGCGACAGAACTACCTGCACGAACTCGACACCGCCGCCGAGCAGCTGGCCACCCGGATGCGCCGGCACCAGGGCGAGCTGGCCGTCGAGTTAGCCAACCGGCTCACCGAGGTACACGGCGTGCACATCAACCGCCGGATCGATCTGGGCGACACGGTGCTGCACCGCTACGACGCGACGACCAAGACCCTGGACATCTCCACCCACCTGTCCTGGGGCCAGCGGGTTTTCAAGATGGCCGCCGAGCTGGCCTACCTGGAATTCGACGACCAGATCTCGGCGATGGTCGACGAGGGCAAGTTCACCTCGAAGGACTCGCGGACTCTGGCCAGGCTGGGGCTGGCCAATTACTTCGCCGCGGCGATCGTGTTGCCCTACGGGCAGTTCCACGACAGTGCCGAGACGTTCCGCTACGACATCGAGCGACTGTCGGCGTTCTACCGGGTCAGCTACGAGACCATCGCCCACCGCCTTTCCACCCTGCAGCGGCCGTCGATGCGCGGCGTGCCGTTCTCCTTCGTCCGCGTCGATCGCGCAGGAAACATGTCAAAACGCCAGTCGGCCACCGGCTTTCACTTCTCCTCCAGCGGCGGTACCTGCCCGCTGTGGAACGTCTACGAGACGTTCGGCAACCCGGGCAAGATCGGCGTGCAGATCGCGGAGATGCCCGACGGCCGCAAGTACCTGTGGGTGGCGCGCACCGTCGAGCGCCGAGCGTCGCGCTGGGGCCAACCGGGCAAGACCTTCGCTATCGGGCTGGGCTGCGAACTGCGCCAGGCCCACCGGCTGGTCTACTCCGAAGGACTGGATCTCAACGGTGATAACGCCACCCCGATCGGGGCGGGCTGCCGGGTCTGCGAACGCGACAACTGCCCGCAACGGGCGTTCCCGGCGCTGGGCCGTGACCTTGATCTCAACGAACACCGCAGCACGGTGTCGCCGTATCTGGTAAAGCAACAGCGGTGAACTCTCGCATCCCCGAAGCCCCCGGCCTGCGCGACCTCGGTCTCGCCAACTGGCTGGTCTGCAAAGTCATCGCCCGTCGTCAGCAAGTGCCAAGGGCGCACCTGTTCACCACGCTGGGCCAGCACCGGCGATTGATGTGGTCCTGGCTGCCGTTCGGCGGGATGTTGATGCGGGGCGGCAAGCTGTCCACCCGCGACACCGAGTTCGTGATCCTGCGGGTCGGCCACCTGCGTGACAGCCAGTACGAACTGCAGCACCATCGCCGAATGGGCCGTGCGGCCGGCCTCGACGACGACACCCAGGCGCGCATCTTCGAAGGCCCCGACGGCCCCCGTGTCGACGAGCTCACCGCTCGCCAGCGCGCCATGCTGACCGCGATTGACGAACTCGTCGGCACCCGCACCCTCTCCGATGCCACCTGGGCGGAGTTGTCGAAGCATCTGGATCGTCCGCGGCTGATCGAATTCGTGATGCTGACATCCCAATACGACGCACTGGCCGCCACCTTGAGCGCACTGCGGGTGCCGCTGGACTTCGACGAGTAGCACTGCGTGGCGGATACCGTTTGGCACGATCTGGCCGTCGCCGGGGGCGGAACGCTGGCGATCGCCGCCGTACTGATCGTGGTCGGGCGGATGCTGCTGCGGCGGGGCGCTGGACCGCTGGTCACCCGTAAGATCCCGCACGCGTTGTGCGGGCTGTTCGCCGCCGCGGCCGCGTTCGAGCTGACCAACGGAGCGGTGGTGGCAGGTGTGCTGGCCGCCGCGACGGTGGCGTTGGCGTTCATCGTGGAGCGTGGCCTGGTTCCGGTGCCGGGGGTGTTCGACGGCACCCGCTCCCGCGACTACGGGCTGGTCGGGTTCGCCGGCGGGGCCTTGATCGCGGTGCTGGCATTCTGGCCGGATCGGGTCGCGATCGCGACCGGGGTGGTGGTGCTGGGGCTGGCCGATGCGGGTGCCGCCCTGGTCGGGGACCGGTTCGGCAGACACCGGGTGGCGTCCGGTGGCGGGGTGCGCTCCCTGGAGGGCTCGGTGGCGTTCGTGGCCATCGCGTTCGCCGTGTCATGGGTGTTTTGCCGGGTGGGTCTTGAACTGAATACGTTTATGGCGGTGGCGGTTTCGCTGTTCGTCGCGGTGTCAACGGCGGCCGTGGAGCTGCTGGTGGTGCCGGCGGCGGACAACCTGCTCATCACGCCGTGGGTGGCGCTGCTGTTGCACGTCGCGCGTGACCTGTCGACCGATGATGCGCTGCGCTGGCTGGCCGCGGTGGTATTCGGCTGCGCCATCGTGCCGTTCATGATCCGGATGCGCTGGCTGGATCTGCCCGGGGCACTCTGCGGCGGCCTGATCGCCGGCGTCGCCGTCGGCCTGGGCGGCTGGGCCTGGATCATCCCGGCCGCGGTGTTCTTCTCGCTGACCAGCGTCCTCACCGCCTACCGCCGGCCCGGCCGTGCCGCGGGCATGCGCGGTATCAGTCAGGTGGCGGTCAACGCGGGTCTTCCGGTGCTGGTACCGGTGATCGGGTTCGCGTTCACCCGCGACCCGCTGTGGTACGCGGTGTCCATCGGCGGTATCGCCGCCGGCATCGCCGATTCGTGGGCATCGGAGATCGGGCGGTTCTCCGGGCGCGAGCCGCTGTCGCTGCGGACGCGCGGCCGGGTTCCCAAGGGCACCTCCGGCGCGGTGTCACCGCTGGGTTCGGCCGCAACGGTGCTGGGCGCGTTGCTGGTGGGCGCGTTCGGCGCCCTGTTCGGCGGGCCGGTGATGGTGCCGGTCGGGTTGGCGGCCGGTATCGCCGGCTCGCTGGTGGACACCGTGATCGGCGCCACCGTGCAGACCCGCTTCCGCTGCGGATCCTGCGGGGCCACCGTGGAGGACGCGCTGCACTGCGGGCGCCCCACCGAGCCGTCCGCCGGGTGGCGGTGGGTGGGCAACGACGTCGTCAACGCCGGTGCGAACCTGACCGGAATGCTGGTCGGGTGCGGGGTTTTCGCGCTGATGCCCTGACCTCAAAACGCCGAGACTGTAGTTAGCGCGCAAAAGTACGAGATAGCTCCGCGCCAACCACAGCCTCGAGGTGACGGGTGACGTGGAACCAAGACCTCAGAAGTTGATCATGTGGCCGGTCAGGCCGTGGAAGCACTCCTGCAGCGCCTCGGACATGGTGGGGTGGGTGTGCACGTTGCGCGCCAGCTCGGCGGCGGTCAGGTCCCACTTCTGCGCCAGCGTGAGCTCCGGCAGCAGCTCGGAGACGTCGTGGCCGACCAGATGCCCGCCGAGCAGTTCACCGTAGCGGGCGTCGGCGATCAGCTTCACGAACCCGCTCGGGTCACCCGCCCCGTGCGCCTTGCCGTTGGCGGTGAAGGGGAACTTGGCCACTTTCACGTCATAGCCCTCGGCGCGAGCCTGCTCCTCGGTGAGGCCGAAGCTGGCCACCTGCGGCTGGCAGAAGGTGGCGCGCGGCATCATCCGGTAGTCACCCAGCGACATCGTCTCGGCGCCGCCGATGGTTTCGGCGGCCACCACGCCTTGCGCCTCAGCGACGTGCGCGAGCTGCAACAGGCCGGTGACGTCGCCGATGGCGTAGATGTGCGGCACCGAGGTCTGCATGTACTCCCCGACGCCGATGGCGCGCCGCTCAGTCAGCGCCACCCCGGCGGCCTCCAGCCCGTAGCCGTCGACGTTGGGCGCAAAACCGATGGCCTGCAACACCTTGTCGGCCCTGAGCTCCTCGCTCTGGCCGTCCTTGCTGACGGTGACGGTCACGGCGGAACCGTCATCGTTGATGGACTCGACCTTGGTGCCGGTGCGGATCTTCACGCCCAGCTTCTTGAACTGCTTCTCGACCTCCTTGGAGACGTCGGCGTCCTCGTTGGGCAGCGCTCGGGCCAGGAACTCCACCACGGTGACGTCCACGCCGTAGTTGGCCAGGATGTAGGAGAACTCCATGCCGATAGCCCCGCACCCGGCGATGATGATCGAGCCCGGCAGCTCCCGGCTTAAGATCAACTCCTCGTAGGTGACCACGTTGGCCGACAGCGAGGTGCCCGGCACCAGTCGCGTGCTGGACCCGGTGGCGATGATCGCGTTGTCGAAGGTGACGTTCTCGGTTCCGCCCTCGTTGAGCTCGACGGCCAGGGTGTTGGCGTCGGTGAACCGGCCGTAGCCGTGAATCTCGGTGATCTTGTTCTTCTTCATCAAGAAGTGCACCCCGGCTACCCTGCCCTCGGCGACCTTGCGGCTGCGGTCGAACGCCGCGCCGTAGTCGAAGGTGGCCTCGCCGCTGATCCCGAAGGTCTTGGCCTCGCGGTTGAAGATGTGTGCCAGTTCGGCGTTGCGCAGCAGCGCTTTCGACGGGATACAACCGACGTTCAGACAGACCCCGCCCCAGTATTTGGGTTCGACGATGGCGGTGTTCAAGCCCAGCTGGGCGGCGCGAATGGCCGCGACATAACCACCGGGGCCGGCTCCGAGGACTACGACGTCATAGTGGGTCACCCGCTCACCCTATCGTCGGCCGGCCAATCCGTTCAGTACGGGATGATTCCGCCGACGCAGCGCTCCACGTGCTGGCAGAAGTGATGGCCGTACAGCGGGGCCGCGGCGACGGCCGAGGCGAACACCGCCGTCATCAGCGCGAGCGCGACCGCCGACAACAGCGGCTTCTCCCCCACCATCGCCACGATCAGCCCGGCCACCACGCACCCGGCCGCATAGACCACCACGACGAACACCGCGGGGGTCTTGTCGGCCAGCGCATACCACCACGAGAACAGCCCCAGCCCGATGCCGGCCGCCGGGATCCAGACGCCCACCAGCACCAGCGCGAACTGCCACCACTTGAGAAAGCGGTACTGCCCCTCGACCACGACCGGCTTGGGCGGTTTGGCCGGGCCGGCCTTCGGCTCGGGCTCGTTCGGCTCCGGTTCCGGCCGGGCTTCGAGCCCCGGTTGTGGTTCGAGCTCGCCGGACGCCCCGGGCAGCGGCGCCGGATGCGGGCCGGTGTCGAAAATCGGCGCCATGTGCGGCTCGGTCATCGGCAGCGCCCCGGTGTCGGTGGTCTCAGACACCCGAGACCGCCTGGATCGCCGCCAGCGCCCCGAACCAGCCGAGGCCCAGCGCGAGGAGAAACGCACCCAGTCCGGTTACCCAGCGGCGCGACGCGGCGAACACCAGGACCAGCCCGGCGACGGTGGGCGCGATGAGCACCAGCGCGATCACGACGTCCGGGCGCAGCGGCGCGGTGACCAGCAATGTCGCCCCGATCCCGGCCAGCGCACCGGCGGTGGCTCCGACCAGCATGATGCTGCTCAACAACCAGGGGCGCGGCAGCGGAATCACACCAGCAGATTCTACGACCGCAATCCCGCTCAGCGCGGTAGCGACCCGGTGATCACCGGGACTTCCTCCAGCGCGGCGTTCTCGTCGTCGGTGAAGGCGCGCGCCCGGGACAGGAACCGCAGCCCCTCCGGCGCCTCCAGGCTGAAGCCGGCGCCGCGGCCGGGCACCACGTCGATGATCAGCTGGGTGTGCTTCCAGGCCCCGAATTGCGGCCCGGAGATCCACACCGGCACCTCGCCGCCGGCGACGTCGAGCACACCGAGCAGCACGTCATGGTCACCGACGATGAAGTCGCCGTCGGGGTAACACATCGGCGCCGAGCCGTCGCAGCAGCCGCCGGACTGATGGAACATCACCGGACCGTGCCGGGCCACCAGCCGTGCCAGCAGTGCGGCTGCCGCCTCGGTGATCCGCACCCGCTCCGGTGCGCCCATCAGGCCGGTGCCTCCATCAGTACGGGCCCATCAAAAAAGACCCTGCGCCTTCTCCGAGTAGGACACCAGCAGGTTCTTGGTCTGCTGGTAGTGATCGAGCACCATCTTGTGGTTCTCCCGGCCGATCCCGGACTGCTTGTAGCCGCCGAAGGCGGCGTGCGCGGGGTAGGCGTGGTAGCAGTTGACCCAGACCCGGCCGGCCTGAATGTCACGGCCGGCCCGGTAGGCGGTGTTACCGTCGCGGCTCCACACCCCGGCCGCCAGCCCGTAGAGGGTGTCGTTGGCCTGGGCGATGGCGTCGTCATAGTCGCTGAACGAGCCCACCGAGACCACCGGGCCGAAGATCTCCTCCTGGAAGATCCGCATCTTGTTGTGGCCGGCGAAGATCGTGGGCTGCACGTAGTAACCGCCGGACAGTTCCCCGCCCAGCTCGGCGCGTTCCCCGCCGGTGATGACCTTGGCGCCCTCACCCTTGCCGATCTCGATGTAGGACAGGATCTTCTCCAGCTGGTCATTGGAGGCCTGCGCGCCGACCATGGTGGCCGGATCCAGCGGGTCGCCCTGCCGGATCGCTTTGGTGCGGATCGCGGCCAACTCCAGGAACTCGTCGTAGATCTCGGCCTGAATCAGCGACCGCGACGGACAGGTGCACACCTCGCCCTGGTTGAGGGCGAACCCGGCGAATCCCTCCAGCGCCTTGTCCTGGAAGTCGTCGGCGGCGGCCAGCACGTCGGCGAAGAAGATGTTGGGGCTCTTGCCGCCCAGCTCCAAGGTGACCGGGATGATGTTGTGGCTGGCGTACTGCATGATCAGCCGCCCGGTGGTGGTCTCGCCGGTGAAGCCGATCTTGGCGATCCGGTTGCTCGATGCCAGCGGCTTGCCCGCTTCGACCCCGAAACCGTTGACCACGTTGAGCACCCCGGCCGGCAGCAGCTCACCGATCAGGCTCAGCAGGTACAGGATCGACGCCGGAGTCTGCTCGGCCGGTTTGAGCACCACGGCGTTGCCGGCCGCCAGTGCCGGGGCCAGTTTCCAGGCGGCCATCAACAACGGGAAGTTCCACGGGATGATCTGGCCCACCACCCCCAGCGGCTCGCGGAAGTGATAGGCCACGGTGTCGTCGTCGAGCTGGCTCAGCGCGCCCTCCTGGGTGCGGATCGCCGATGCGAAGTAGCGGAAATGATCGGCGGCCAGCGGGATGTCGGCGGCCAGCGCCTCCCGGATCGGCTTGCCGTTGTCCCACACCTCGGCGACCGCGAGCTGTTCGCGGTGCGCGTCGATGCGGTCGGCGATCGCGTTGAGCACCGCGGCCCGCTCGGTCGGGGACGTCTTGCCCCACGCCGGCGCCGCCGCATGCGCCGCATCCAAGGCCAGCTCGATGTCGGCCGCAGTCGAGCGCGGGACCTCGCAGAACACCTGACCGGTGACCGGGGTGATGTTCTCGAAATACTCACCACCGACCGGCGCCACCCACTGCCCGCCGATGAAGTTGCCGTAGCGGGACTCAAAGCTCATCAGCGCCGCCGCGCTGCCCGGACGTGCATAGACGGTCATCAGTACTTCCCTCTGCCTTGACGGTGTTGTGCACCTCACATTACCGCCGCGGTCACAATGGCGGTCATGGCTGACGACGCGACGACCGACCCGTACCTGTGGCTCGAAGACGTCACCGGTGACGATGCGCTGGACTGGGTGCGCGCCCACAACGCCCCGACCGTCGACGAGTTCGCGGGGGACGATTTCGAGGCGATGCGCACGGCGGCGCTGGAGGTGCTCGACACCGATGCCCGCATCCCGTACGTGCGGCGGCGCGGCGATCACCTCTACAACTTCTGGCGTGATGCCGCCAATCCGCGCGGACTGTGGCGGCGCACCACGCTGGACAGCTACCGCAGCAGCGCACCGGAGTGGGAGGTCATCATCGACGTCGACGAGTTGAGTCGAGTCGACGGCCGGAACTGGGTGTGGGGCGGCGCCAACGTCATCGAGCCCGAACTCACCCGGGCGCTGGTCTCGCTGTCCCCCGGCGGTTCGGATGCGGCGGTAGTGCGGGAATTCGACATGGCCGCCAGGGAATTCGTCCCCCCTGCTGCTGGCGGATTTGAGCTGCCCGAGGCCAAGTCGCGGATCGGCTGGGAGGACGAGGACACCGTGCTGGTGGGTACCGACTTCGGTGCGGATTCGCTAACCGACTCCGGATATCCGCGGATCGTCAAGCGGTGGCGTCGCGGCCAGCCGCTTGCCGACGCCGAGACGCTGTTCGCCGGCGAGGCGACCGATGTGGTGGTGGGCGCCGGACGCGATCGCACGCCGGGGTTCGAGCGGACCCTGGTCTCGCGGGCCATCGACTTCTTCAACGACGAGGTCTACGAGCTACGCGGCGTCCCCGGCGGTCAAGAGCTGATCCGCATCGACGCGCCCACCGACGCGTCGCTATCGGTGCATCGACAGTGGATCCTCATTGAGCTGCGCACCGACTGGGACACCGGCACCGCCTCGTATGCCGCGGGCTCGTTGCTGGCGGCCGACTACGACCAATTCTTGGCGGGCACAGCACAGTTGAGTGTGGTCTTCGAGCCCGACGCGCACACCGCGCTGCACCACTACGCCTGGACCCGTGACCGACTGGTGCTGGTCACGCTGCACGATGTGGCCAGCCGGGTGGAGGTGGTCAGCCCGGTTGATTGGCAGCGCCGCCCGGTTGCCGAGGTACCGGCCAACACCAACACGGTGATCGCGGCCGCCGACGACACCGGTGACGAGATCTTTTTGGACTCGAGCGGATTCGTTCACCCGTCGCGGTTGCTGCACGGCCCGGCGGACGGGCCGCTGACCGAGATCAAGTCCGCTCCGGCCTTTTTCGATGCCGGGGGACTGGAGGTCAGTCAGCACTTCGCCACGTCGAAGGACGGCACCGCGATCCCGTATTTCGTAGTCCGCCCGCAGGACGCGACGGGCCCGACACTGCTGGCCGGCTACGGCGGTTTCGAGGTGGCCCGCACCCCCGGCTACGACGGGGTGCTGGGCCGGCTGTGGCTGGCCCGCGGCGGCACCTACGTGCTGGCCAACATCCGCGGCGGCGGCGAATACGGGCCGGGCTGGCACACCCAGGCGATGCGGGAGGGCCGGCACCTGGTGGCCGAGGACTTCGCCGCGGTGGCAGCCGATCTGGTGGACCGCGGCATCACCACGGTGGCGCAGCTCGGCGCGGTCGGCGGCAGCAACGGCGGACTACTGATGGGTATCATGCTCACCGCCTATCCGCAGCAGTTCGGGGCGCTGGTCTGCCAGGTGCCGCTGCTGGATATGCGCCGCTACCACCTGCTGCTGGCCGGCGCCTCCTGGATGGCCGAGTACGGCGACCCGGATAACCCGGACGACTGGGCGTTCATCGGCGAATACTCGCCGTACCAGAACATTTCGGCAGAACCGAGCTATCCCCCGGTGCTGATCACCACCTCCACCCGCGATGACCGGGTGCATCCCGGTCATGCCCGCAAGATGACCGCGGCGCTGGAGAAGCTCGGCAAAAAGGTCTGGTACTACGAGAACATCGAGGGCGGTCACGGCGGGGCGGCCGACAACGCGCAGGCGGCGTTCAAGTCGGCGCTGAGCTTCTCGTTCCTGTGGCGGATGCTCGACGGACGGTGAACTCAGGACGACTTGCGCAGCCCGCCCGCGAGCGCAACAGCCACCCCGACCAGCACCATGACCGCGCCGGCGGCCAACGACACATTGAGCCACTGGTGCAGGCTGGCTTCGGCCACATCGGCCACCGCGTCGGCGATGCGGCGGATGTCGCCGGTCGCCTGGTTGAGCACCTGGTTCAGGTAGCGCCGCGCCACCTCGAGCCCCGACCAGCCCGCCGCGCCCACCAGCAGCCCCGACACGCCCAGGCTCGCCACCGCCCTGCCGCGATGCCGCGCCGCGGCGATCGTCAAGGCCGCACACAACCCGGTCAGCGCCACCAGCACCAAACTCAGCGACGGCCCCCACACCGCGAACCGGTGTAATCCGCCGGGCCGCGTCACCTCGGTGGACGTCGGCGTCAGCGGCACGGTCATCGACGCCGGCAGCGCGACGTTGTAGTCGTCCAACAGCTGCGCAAACGCCTTGTCCCGCAACATCGGCACCACGTCGATCTCCCACGGGCCGGTGTCATCGCCGCTGAGCAGCCAATCGTGCCCGTCGCGGTTGAGCTTCACGAACTGTGCCGGGAACGACCGGCCGGCGGTGTATTCGGCGGCCGCCTCTCGCACCGGGGCGGGGTTGATGGGGAAGCCTTGCGCACGGATCAGTCGAACCGCCTGGGAGCTGAGTTCGGCGGCGACCGCATCTTGCAGGGCCGGTTGGGCCGCGGCCCGCTGCGCCAGCCGCGCGTAGCCGTCGGCGTCGACGAGGTTGCACTGCGCCCAGGCCGTCGGCAGCGTCACCGCCAATGTCACCGTGGTCAGCAACCAGAACAGGGCGGCCGTCAGGAAGCGCACTATTTGGCCGTGCGGCGCGGGCGCGCCAGCGCCATCCGGGTCATCAACGCGTTCATCCGGGCCAGCGCCTTGAGCGAATTGTGGTAGTAGTTCCCGCCCGCACCGACGCTGGTGCGCGGCGACACGACCGCCTCCTGCCGGCAGAACTTGCGGATCCCGTCGAGGCCGCCGAACCGCGCACCGATACCCGAGGTCTTCCAGCCGCCCATCGGCGCCGTCGTGCACATCAGGTTGGCGATCACGTCGTTGATGTTCACCGCCCCGCAATCCAACTGGAGGGCAATGTCTTTGGCCCGTGACACATCGTCGGAGAACACCGAGGCACTCAGCCCGTAGGGGCTGTCGTTGGCAAGCCGGATGGCCTCCTCGACGCTGCCGACCTTCATGATCGGCAGCGTCGGCCCGAAGGTCTCCTCGGTCATGCAGGCCATCGAGTGGTCGACGTCGACCAACACGGTGGGCGGGTAGAAACTGCCCGCGCCGGCTGCGCGTTCACCGCCGGTCAGTGCGCGCGCTCCCGCGGCGAGTGCCTCTTTGACGTGGCGTTCGGTGACTGCCAATTGCTGATCGTTGATCAGGGCCCCGAAGTGGGTGCCCTCACCGGCGCCCAACTGCAGCGCCTGCACGTCGCGGACGACCGCGGCGACGAACTTGTCGTAGACCGGTTCGAGCACATACACCCGCTCGACCGAGACGCAGGTCTGTCCCGCGTTGAACATCGCCCCCCACACCGCGGCGTGTGCGGCTAGGTCGATGTCGGCGTCCTCGCACACGATCATCGGGTCTTTGCCACCCAGCTCGAGGCTGAACGGCACCAGGCGCTGCGCGGCCCGCTCGGCCACCTTGCGCCCGGTGGCCGTCGAACCGGTGAACTGCACGTAGTCGGAGTTGTCGATGACCGCTTCGGCCACTTCGCGCGCGCCCTGGACCACCGCGAACACGTCGGGGCCGCCGGCCTGCTGCCAGCCCTCGCGCAGCAACTCGGCGGTGAGCGGGGTCTGCTCGGACGGCTTGAGCAGCACCGCGCAACCGGCCGCCAGTGCACCGATCGCATCCATCAACGCGTTGGCGACCGGGTAGTTCCACGGCGCGATCACCCCGACCACCGGGCGCGGCCGGTAGTGCACCGCGATCTTCTTGATCGCCATCAGCGGCAGCGCTGCCGGCCGGGACTCCGGGGCCATCGCCTTGTCCATGACCTTGATGACGTAGGACAGGATCATGATCAGCAGCGGCACCTCTTGTGCGGCGTCGGTGCTGGACTTGCCGGTCTCGGCGATCAGCATCTTCTCGATCTCGTCCCGGTGCTCGCCGAGCCACACCGCGTACCGGGCCAGCACTTTGGCCCGGCCCTTGGCGCCGCGTCCCTCCCATTCGCGCTGGGCGGTACGCAGTCCGGCGGCGATCGCTTCGACGTCGGACGGATCGGTCCAGCGGACCTCACCGGCAGCCTCCCCGGTGGCGGGGTTGAGCACAGTGTCGGTGCCGGACAGGGCGGGGGCGGGCGTGGTGGCGGTCATGACGCCATGCTAGTCCCGGTTGTGATCCGGGTCGCACCCGCCTCGACAGGTGTCAAGTCCAGCCCGGTGCGGGCTCTTGCAAGCCCCGCAAGTAGGCCGCCTGCCCCAGGTGCTGGGCGCAGTCATCGAGGACGCTGACCAACCGCACCCCGGCGGTCACCGGCGGGTCCCAGTGCGTATCGACGACCCGGGCCAGCTCGTCGGCAGTGACGCCGTCGACGTAGCGCAGGGTCAGCTCATGCACCGCGCGGTAGTAGCCCGCCAGCAGCTGCGCCGGGGCGCGGACCTTGGCGACGTCGGCCGCACTGTGGCCGTACCCGCTGTCGTCGCGCGGCAGATCCAGTCCGAACCGGTCCACCCAACCGTCCCGGGTCCACACCTGTTCGACGCCGGCGACCTGGGCGACCTGGATGTCCTGCACCCGCGCGCTGTGCCAGAGCAACCAGGCGATGCTGTTGGCCTGCGGGGTCGGCTGGTAGGTGGCCACCGTATCGGTGAGCCCGTCGGTGAGTTCATCGGCGTGTTCGACCAGCCGGGTGAACGCGTCGCGCAGCAGACCCTGTAACGCGGCATCGGTCATGGCAGCCTCCGGGGTGTCGTCGGGTCCATCGATCCTCCCCGGCATTGCCAGACCTTGCCGGCATCACCAGCGCAGTAGCGCGGCAATGCCCGCAGCATCGCGCAGCTGCCCGTCGGCTGCTCCTTCGATGGGGTTGACCCGGGCCCCAGTCTGCAATGCTCGCTCCACCAGCCGCTCGGTCAACCGGGGCTCCGGTTCTCCCGGTCCGTCCGGGCCGACCTCGTCGCCACCGTAGAGAACCCCGTTGGCGCCCACCCTGCCGGTGTAACGGACTTCCGGGTCATAGATCAGGTGTGCGACTCGACCGGCGTTCAATGCCGCGGCCACCTCCGACAGCCCCAGCGCCACCGCATGTCCGGCTGCAGCGCCCTCGGCGACACTGTCCAGCAGTTGTCGTTCACGCTCGCCGTGCTGCTCGTGGGCCCAATCGGTCACCGCGGTCTGCAACGCAGCGGCATCGAGTCCACCCAGAACTCGGGAATCGACGAATATCCGGTCGTGCAGCGCTTGCGGAAACTTCGCGACGGCCGGCTCACTCCAGCGGTCCCCACCGCTGACGAGGATTCTCTCCCAGCCCCGCTCGGCGGCCAGCCGGGCAGCCACCGTCGTCACCTGATCCAGGAAACGGTGTGCGCGGTCCTGCTCGCGCGATTGCCGCTGTTCTCGCATCGGCGTGTTGAACTGCCCGTGCGGGCCGCCACCGATCTGCCCGGCACGCTCGTGCGGCGCCTGGATGTACTGCTGCTCGATCTGGCTCAGCAGCTCAAGAGTCCCGACGCGCCACTCGAGCAGTCGAGCCTCCTCGGCCGATACCAGGACCACACCCGCCGGCCGGCCTTCATCGATCACCTCGAGCAGCGGATGGATGAACGGGCGGTCGTCCAACACCACGCGACTGGCTATCGGCAGTGCGCTGTGCAGTTGCACCACCCAGTCATCTCCCAGTCCGGCGAACAGGATTCGGCTTCGGCCAGCGCCCGATGGGTCGGCCAGCTCGGCAATTCGCGGCCAGATTCGTTCCAACGCCGCGCCGGTCTGGCCGCTGTCATTGGACTCCGCGGCCACCCGGCGCTGCAATTCCCGGAAACGGTTCTTCAGATCGATGGCGGCGGCTTGCAGGTTCGGATCACCGCTCGGATCCGCGTTCACGCTGACCGACAGCACACCGAGTTTGTCGGTCCGCTGGGACAGCTCCCGGATACCGTCCGAGTCGAGACGCTCCATGGCGACCATCGGTTTGCCCCTCCATATCCCTTGCAGGCTTCAGGGTTGCTCCAACCACTCACTATAGCCACGCGCCAAGGCCGCAGACCCGGTCCGTTTTGCCGACCGATCACGCAAATGCCCTGGCATGAGGTACCGAAACGGTCGTAGATTGTGTAGATGACGCACGTCGCTGATCTCGTCATCCGCAACGGCACGATCGTCGACGGGCTGGGCGGCCCGACGTACGTCGGCGACGTTGCGGTCCGCGACGGACTCATCGTCGAGGTCGGCACCGTCAGCGGCGACACCGAGCACGTGATCGATGCGGCCGGGCTGCTGGTGACACCGGGTTTCGTCGACCTGCACACCCACTACGACGGGCAGTCGATCTGGTCGGATCGGCTCAATCCCTCGTCGTCACACGGCGTGACGACGGCGCTGATGGGTAACTGCGGGGTGGGTTTCGCGCCGTGCCGGATCGCCGACCACGAGGTGCTGGTCGACGTGATGGCCGGCGTCGAGGACATCCCCGGCGTGGTGATGACCGACGGTCTGCCGTGGACGTGGGAGACCTTCCCGCAGTTCATGGATGCCGTCGATTCGCGGCAGCGGGACATCGATGTGGCGGCGTTTCTGCCCCATTCGCCGCTGCGGGTCTACGTGATGGGACAGCGCGGCGTCGACCGCGAACCGGCCACACCGGCGGATCTGGCGCGGATGCGCGAACTCGCGCAAGAGGCCGCCGAGGCGGGGGCGCTGGGATTCTCGTCGTCGCGGCTGGTCACCCATCGCACCCGGACCGGCTCCCAGATCCCCAGCTACGACGCCGCTTACGACGAGATCCTGGAGATCGGCCGCGGCATCGCCGATGGCGGCGGCGGCCTGATCCAGTTCGTCCCCGACCTGCCCGATGGCGCGTATCAGCCGGTGCTGCAGCAGGTTTTCGACGCGGCGACCGATGCGGGTCTGCCGGTCACCTTCACACTGTTGATCGGCAACGCCGGTGAACCGGTCTGGCAGGACGCCCTCACCATGGTGGAGAAGGCCAACGGTTCCGGCGCTGAGATCACCGCGCAGGTCTTCCCGCGACCGATCGGACTCATGGTCGGACTCGATTTGAGCATCAACCCGTTCGTGCTGTACCCCAGCTACCGGGAGATCGCCGGGCTGCCGTTGCCGGAGCGGGTCGCTCAGATGCGCAAACCAGATGTCCGGCAGCGGATTCTGGCCGATCGGGCCAGCATCGTGCCGGCGAACCCGATCGCCTACCTCGCCCAGTCGTGGGAGTGGACGTACCCGCTCGGCGATGACGCCGATTACGAACCGGATCCCTCGAAGAGCATCGCGGCACGGGCGCGCGCCCGCGGCGTCTCCCCGGTCGAGGAGGCCTACGACCGGTTGCTTGACGACGACGGGCACGCGATCCTGCTGGACGCGCTGGCGAACTTTCGGGACAACTCGCTGGACACCGTGGGCGCCCTGATGCATCGCGAGGACGTGGTGCTGGGGCTGGGCGACGGTGGCGCACACTACGGAATGATTTGCGACTCAAGCTTTCCCACCTATGTGTTGACCCATTGGGCACGTGATCGCGCGGCCGGTCGGCTCAGCATCGAAGCGGCCATCCGCGAACTGACGTCGACGCCGGCCCGCATCGCCGGTCTCGGGGACCGGGGGCGGATCGCAGTGGGCTACAAGGCGGACCTCAACGTGATCGATCACCAGAACCTACGGCTGCACAAGCCGGTCATCACCTACGACCTGCCCGCCGGCGGACGTCGGCTCGACCAGACCGCCGACGGCTACGTGGCGACGATCGTCGCCGGTGAGATCATCGCCGAACACGGCAAGCCCACTGCGGCCCGGCCCGGCAGGCTGGTGCGCGGCCGTCAGCCGGCGCCGGCGTAGCGTTGTCGGATGTGACGGAGCACCCGGAGCCCAAATACACTCACGGCCACCATGAGTCGGTGCTGCGCGCCCACCGTGCCCGCACGGCGCAGAACTCCGCGGCCTATCTGTTGGGATCGCTGATGCCGGGCCTGCGGTTGCTGGATGTGGGCTGCGGCCCGGGCACCATCACGGCGGATCTGGCCGGCATCGTGGCGCCGGGCCGGGTGACGGCCATCGAGCCGGTGCCCGAGGCGCTGGAGCTGGCCCGCACCTGCGCTCGAGAGCGGGGGCAGCACAATATCGACTTCGTGGTCGCCGACGTGCACGCGTTGCAGTTCGGCGACAACAGCTTTGATGTGGTGCATGCCCATCAGGTGCTGCAACACGTCGCCGACCCGGTGACCGCGCTGACCGAGATGCGCCGGGTCTGCAAGCCCGGCGGGATGGTGGCCGCGCGCGACAGCGACTACGCGGCGTTCACCTGGTATCCGGCGTCAGCGGAGTTGGACGACTGGCTGCGGCTCTACCGTGATGCCGCGCGGGCCAACGGCGGCGAGCCCGACGCCGGCCGGCGCCTGCTGGCCTGGGCGCACGCGGCCGGATTCAGCGACGTCACCCCGTCGGCCAGCGCCACCTGTTATGCCACCCCGGCCGAGCGGCAGCATTGGGGCGGCATGTGGGCCGATCGGATCCTGCACTCCGCCATCGCCGAGCAGCTGCTGAACAGTGGTGCCGCCGATCAGGCCAAGCTGCAGGCGATTTCGCGGGCATGGCGGGACTGGGCCGGCCACCCGGACGGCTGGCTGACGATCCCGCACAGCCAGATTCTGTGTCGGGTGTGACGACTCAGAGCAGTCGTTGTGTCGGGGTGGACTTGACCACCAGCGCCGGGTCGCTGGTCACCGCGTCGCCGAGCACCTCGTCGACGCGGGACAGCAGCTCGGCGGGAATCCGCACCCCGGACGCCTTGACGTTCTCGGTCACCTGCTCCGGGCGCGACGCCCCGACCAGCGCCGCGGCGACGTTGTCGTTCTGCAGCACCCAGGCGATCGCCAACTGCGCCGTCGTTAGGTTCAGTTCCTCGGCGATCGGACGCAACTGCTGTACCCGGGTCAGCACGTCCTCGGTCATGAAGCGTTTGACGAAGTCCGCCCCACCCTTCTCGTCGGTGGCGCGTGAACCGGCCGGCGGGGGCTGACCGGGCAGGTACTTGCCCGACAACACGCCCTGGGCCATCGGCGACCAGACGATCTGGCTCAGGCCCAGCTCCCGGCAGACCGGAACCACCTCGGGCTCGATGATCCGCCACAGCATGGAGTACTGCGGCTGGCTGGAGATCAGTGAGATCCCGAGCTGGCGGGCCAGCCCGTGGGCTTGGCGGATCTGGTCGGGTGTCCACTCACTGACCCCGACGTAGAGCGCCTTGCCGGCCCGCACGATGTCGGCGAACGCCTGCATCGTCTCCTCCAACGGTGTGAAGGAGTCATAGCGGTGCGCCTGATACAGGTCGACGTAGTCGGTGCCCAGCCGGCGCAGCGATCCGTCGATGGCCTCCATCATGTGTTTACGGGACAGTCCGGTGTCGTTCTTGCCCAGTGGCGCTTGGCCGACCGGCCAGTAGACCTTGGTGAAGATCTCCAGCGATTCACGCCGACGGCCTTTCAGTGCCGCGCCGAGTACTTCTTCGGCACGGCCGTTGGCGTAGACGTCGGCGGTGTCGAAGGTGGTGATGCCGGCATCCAGCGCGGCATGCACACACGCGGTGGCGACATCGTTCTCGACTTGCGAGCCGTGGGTGAGCCAGTTGCCGTAGGTGATCTCGGAGATCTGCAGGCCGGAGTTGCCCAGGTAGCGAAATTCCATACCGTCATCTTGGCCGAGATCACCCGGATTGTCTGCCGCCGGATCGACAATCAGCCGGACGGCACTGACGCCTGGTCGAATCGCTTGACCCTCGCGGGGCCATGCCTGCCCTCCCTTCATCCGATCCCGGTTCGGTCCCGTCCACTGTGTCCGGCCGGGCGACACGCAGCATCCCTGGGACGACTACCGATTCCGGGGCGGCTTGAGGGTTCCGACTACCCGGGCGGGGTGGCGACTACCCAACCCCGGCTGAGTTGGTAGTCGCTGCCGCGGACTCCAACCGCTTTCGGGAGCCGTCGAATCTGCGCAGCGCCCTATGCTCGACACCATGGCCAAGCCCGTCGACCTCGCCCGCCTCGGCGAATTGCTGCCCGGCTACCGCTACGCGTTCCTGGTCACCGTCGGCGACGACTACCGGGTGCGCACCACCACGATCACCCCGACCTTTGATGGCGCCCGGGTGGCTGTCGGCCCGGTTGGCCGCCACGGCCGGGAGAACATGGCGGCCCGGGACGCGGTCACCCTGGTCTGGCCGGCGCGCCAGGTCGGCGAGTACTCGCTAGTCGTCGACGGCCAGGCCGAGGTGCCCGACGATCCGGCCGGTCCGGTGCTGGTGACACCGACCAAGGCCCTGCTGCACCGGCCGGTGTTCGAGAACGGCCGGGCGGTCGGCACCGTCCACGACTGCGTGCAGCTCAAAGCAGACTAGGCTGGTAATTCATGACCTCCAACGTGGATTTCGACCGGCTCGCCGAGAAACTGGTGGGCTACGACTACGCCTATCTGATCACTGTCGACACCGAGAACCGCCCACACCCGGTACCGGTGATGCCGACGCTTGACGGCGAGACCGTGCGCATCGGCGCACTCGGCGGCCGGCGCAGCCGGGCGAACCTGGCGCGCAGCAGCGACGTGACGGTGATGTGGCCACCGCCGGCCCCGGGCGGCTACACCGTGATCGTCGACGGCACTGCCGAGGTCTCCGATGCCGGCGAGCTGGCCAGTGTAGCGATCACCCCCAGCCGGGCGGTGCTGATTCGGGTCGCGACTCCGCAATCCCCGGGCGAAACCCCTTGCTACAGCGACTGTGTCGACTTGAAGCTCACTGCGCAGGGAGCCTGAGCGGCCGGCCGGCCACCATCAGCACCACGTCGTCGGCTTCGGCGGCGATCCGCGCATTGAGCACCCCCAGCAGGTCGCGGAACAACCGCCCCGAGGCGGTGGCCGGCACCACGCCGCTGCCGACCTCGTTGCTGACCGCCACCGCCCGCACCGGGCAGGCCCGCCAGGCGGTCACCAGCTCGTCGATATCGGCGTGTACGCCGTCGAGCACGCCGGAGTCCCAGGCTCGGTGCAGGTCCATCCGGGCGGTCAGCCAGGTGCCCAAACAGTCCAGCAGTAAAGGGGTTTCGGCGGTGCGCAGCGCCTCGGCGACATCACTGGTCTCCACCGTCTGCCAGGATGCCGGCCGCCGGGACCGGTGCAGCCGAACCCGTTCCGCCCACTCGGGATCACCTTCTCGCACCCCACCGGTGGCCAGGTAGGTCACCGCCGGCTCGGCGGCCAACAGCGCCTCGGCGTGGGCGGACTTACCCGACCGCGCCCCGCCCAACACCAGGATGCGCGACGAGGAACCGGCTGCACCCACTCGCACCACCTCACCATCGCGTCCCGGTCGCGCGCCGGAATTCGACAGTACCGCGGTCAGTTCCAGCTCGATCGGATTGTGGTGGCTCAGGTGCACGGCGATCACGTCGGTGGTGTCGGTGATCGCGCCGGAGTCCCGCAGCTGGCGGATGGTGGCCGCGAACGCGGGCAGATCGTGGTGTTCGGTGCCGTGCGCGGTGTGGTGACCGAACGTCTGCTCCAGGAAGACCGCATCAAAGGCAGCGCCGGTGACTGCGGCCTGTGTCTTGGCCGGCAGCGGGCCGGTGTCGGAGGACCAGAAGATCCGACCGCCAACGGATTCCAGGTCGTAGAGCACCGCGTCGCCGCCGAGGTCAGTCCCGTGCGCGGCGGCCAGCACCCGAACCCGATAGTCCCCGAGATCCACGTCGTCACCCGGTGCCACCTCGACGAAGCGGACCGGGTCGTCGGGGCCCACCCAGTCCCGGCACTGCTCGAGGGCACTGGCCGGTCCGACCACGTCCAGGGGCGCATCCGTCCCCGTCCAGTGCCGCATCAACAGCGCCATCGGCCCGACGTGGTCCCAGTGGCCGTGGGTGAACAGGATGTGGCGCACCGAAGCCAGCGATCGGCCCAAGCGGGCGGCGGCCCGCGGCGCCTCCGGCCCGCAGTCCAGCAGCAAGACGTCGTCGACCAGCGCGGCGGTCTGCCCACGAACCACGGTCGCCGATCGACAGGAGGCGCAGCGGCAGAACGGATTCGGCCAGCCGTCGGCGCTGCCGGTGCCCAGCAGCAGGATTTCCATCTCGCCATCCTCGCTGACGCTGAGCTCAGGGCGCACCTCACTCGCACTTTTGCGCCATGAGCGCAGCGTCAACATGGACGAAGGCCCGGCCTCCCGAAGGGGACCGGGCCTCGTCGTGCAACCAGACTTAGAAGTCCATGCCGCCCATGCCACCGGTCGGGTCGCCCGCGGGTGCGGCCGCCTTCTCCGGCTTGTCGGCGACAACGGCCTCGGTGGTCAGGAACAGCGCCGCGATCGAGGCTGCGTTCTGCAGCGCCGAACGGGTCACCTTCACCGGGTCGGCAACGCCGGCCTTCAGCAGGTCCTCGTACTCGCCGGTGGCGGCGTTGAGGCCGGTACCGGCGGGCGAGTTGCGCACCTTCTCGGCCACCACGCCCGGCTCCAGGCCGGCGTTGAAGGCGATCTGCTTGAGCGGAGCTTCCAGCGCCACCTTGACGATGTTGGCGCCGGTCGCCTCGTCACCGGCGAGCTTCAGCTCGTCCAGCGACGGTGCCACCTGCAGCAGGGTCACGCCACCACCGGCGACGATGCCCTCCTCCACGGCGGCCTTGGCGTTACGCACCGCGTCCTCGATGCGGTGCTTGCGCTCCTTGAGCTCCACCTCGGTGGCTGCCCCGGCCTTGATGACCGCAACACCGCCGGCCAGCTTGGCCAGCCGCTCCTGCAGCTTCTCCCGGTCGTAGTCGGAGTCGCTGTTCTCGATCTCGGCGCGGATCTGCGAAACCCGACCGGCGATGGCGTCGGAGTCACCGGCGCCCTCGACGATGGTGGTCTCGTCCTTGGTCACCACGACCTTGCGGGCCTTGCCCAGCAGCGAGATGTCGGCGGTCTCCAGCGACAGACCGACCTCTTCGCTGATGACCTGGCCACCGGTGAGGATCGCCATGTCCTGCAGCATCGCCTTGCGGCGGTCACCGAAGCCCGGGGCCTTGACGGCCACCGACTTGAAGGTGCCGCGGATCTTGTTGACGACCAGGGTGGAAAGCGCCTCACCCTCAACGTCCTCGGCGATGATCAGCAGCGGCTTGCCGCCCTGGATGACCTTCTCCAGCAGGGGCAGCAGGTCCTTGACGGTCGACACCTTGGAGCTGACCAGCAGGATGTAGGGGTCCTCCAGGACCGCTTCCTGACGGTCGGCGTCGGTGACGAAGTAGCCCGAGATGTAGCCCTTGTCGAAGCGCATGCCCTCGGTCAGCTCCAGGCTCAGGCCGAAGGTCTGCGCCTCCTCGACGGTGATGACACCCTCGTTGCCGACCTTGTCCATCGCCTCGGCGATCAGGTCACCGATGGACTGGTCACCCGCGGAGATCCCGGCGGTCGCCGCGATCTGCTCCTTGGTCTCGACCTCCTTGGCGTCCTTCAGCAGGGTCTCGGAGACCTTCTCGACGGCCTTCTCGATGCCGCGCTTGAGGGCCAGCGGGTTGGCGCCGGCGGCCACGTTGCGCAGGCCTTCCTTGACCAGCGCCTGGGCCAGCACGGTGGCGGTGGTGGTGCCGTCACCGGCGACATCGTCGGTCTTCTTAGCGACCTCTTTGACCAGCTCGGCGCCGATCTTCTCGTAGGGGTCCTCCAGCTCGATCTCCTTGGCGATGGACACACCATCGTTGGTGATCGTGGGGGCGCCCCACTTCTTCTCCAGGACGACGTTGCGGCCCTTGGGACCCAGCGTCACCTTGACCGCGTCAGCGAGGGCGTTGAGGCCCCGCTCGAGGCCGCGACGGGCCTCTTCGTCATACGCAATTTGCTTAGCCATTGCGAAGTGATTCCTCCGGTTAGGGGGTGCACGTCTTGTCGGTCGGGTCAGTGCCCGCGACGGACGGCGTTGGGTGTGCTCCGCAGGTGCGGCCCCGTACCTCACCGTCCCGACCTAGCACTCGCCGGTCGCGAGTGCCAACGTCATTCTTAGCACTCGCCCTTTGAGAGTGCAAGGAGCTGCGGGGCCCGGCAATCAGGCACGGCGGCCGACTATCGCGGCGCCCGTAGACCGTCCATGACAACGTCGGTGACGCGCTCGGCCACTGCGGAGCTGTAGGACTGCATGGCCTGGCATCCGACCAGGATCGCCTTGACCTCGCGCACCCCGAGGTCGTGTCGCACCGTGCCCGCCAGCTGTCCTGCGCGCAACAACGCTTCGAGTACCGCCAGGAAGGCTTCCTCCGACTCGGGCGCAGCTTGTCCGATCTCGATGCCCACACCGGCCAGCGCCTCGGCCAGGCCACGATCCGTCGCGCCCCACTGCAGCACGATCGAGCGCAGGAACGTGAAGATCGCTATGCCGGGATCATCGGATTCCAGCAGGGCCCGCCCTTCGTCGACGACGTGCTGCATACGGTCGTTGACGACCGCCCGAAACAGCTCCTCCTTGGTCGGGAAATGCCGGTAGACGGTCCCGGGCCCGACTCCGGCGCGGCGGGCGATCTCATCGACCGCCACCGACAGCCCTTCAGCCGCAAAGGTCTCATAGGCGACCTCCAGCACGCGAGCGCGGTTGCGGGCCGCGTCGGCTCGCAACGGGCGTGCGGGTTGGGCCACTTGAGATCCTCATCGGTTGACAAAGCGGGGCGTCCGCTCCGTATAGTTGCAACCAACCGGAGCGTCCGCCCCGTTTACCTTACCGCAGCTCAGGAGGGCCTCGTGGCCAAGTGGACAACCGCCGACATCCCTGACCAGGCCGGTCGCGTCGCCGTCGTCACCGGGGCCAACACCGGTCTCGGCTTCGAGACCGCCGCTGGCCTGGCAGCGCGGGGTGCTCAAGTGGTTCTGGCGGTGCGCAACCTCGACAAGGGCAGGGACGCCGAGACCCTCATCCGGCAGCGCAGCCCGGGTGCCAGCGTTACGTTGCAGGAACTCGACCTCAGCTCGTTGGACTCCATCCGCGCCGCCGCCGAGCAGTTGCGGTCCGACCACGACCGCATCGATCTGCTGATCAACAACGCCGGGGTGATGTACCCGCCCAAGTCGACGACCAAGGACGGCTTCGAGCTGCAGTTCGGCACCAACCACCTGGGCCACTTCGCCTTCACCGGCTTACTGCTGGACCGGCTGTTGCCGGTCGCCGGCTCCCGGGTGGTGACCGTCAGCAGCATCGGGCACCGGTTGCGCGCCGACATCCACTTCGATGACCTGCAGTGGGAACGCCGTTACAACCGGGTCGAGGCCTACGGGCAGTCCAAGCTCGCCAACCTGCTGTTCACCTATGAACTGCAGCGACGGCTCGCCCCGCATGCGACGACGATCGCGCTGGCCGCGCACCCGGGCGGCTCCAACACCGAGCTGATGCGGCACCTGCCGCGCTGGGCCGCGGTCGCCTACCCGCTGATCAAGCCGATGTTTCAGGGCGCAGACATGGGCGCGCTGCCGACGCTGCGCGCGGCCACCGACCCGCAGGCGCTCGGTGGGCAGTACTTCGGTCCGGATGGCCTCACCCAGGGCCGCGGTCACCCCAAGGTGGTGGCGTCGAGCCGCAAGTCTCACGATGTCGAGCTCCAGCGGCGGCTGTGGGCCGTTTCCGAGGAGCTGACCGGGGTGGTCTATCCGGTCTGACCCGGACCTCACCGCACGTCCAGCAGTTCCTCGTAGAAACCGCCGAACCCGCGGGCCCGGTTCACCAGGTGTACCTCGAGGATCCAGTGGCAGACCCGACCGGTGCGGTCGGTACGGCGCATCGGCTCATCGGATCCGTGCGTGATGTAGAACCGGGTGTCGTCACCGGAGATTTTCTTGTGCGGGAACTCTCCCACCAGATGCCCGGCGATCGGGGCGCCGAACTCGAAGCCGCGCTCGGCGGCCAATCCGACGACATGGTCGTAGAGCTGGGCGCCGGTGATGTCGGGATGAGCCTCGAAGAACGCCCGCCCGGCCTGCCACACCCCGGGCAGCGCGTCGCGCAACGCCAGCTTGTCCGGATCAGCGCCGAGCACGAAGGTGCGACCGAAGTCGGCCTCCCACGCTTCGAAGATCGGGCCCAGATCGAGGTAGACGATGTCGTCGTCGGCCAGCAGCCGATCCGGCGGGTCGGCGTGGAACGGTTGCAGGGTGTTCTCCCCGGCGCGCACCACCCGCTTATGCCAGTGCCGCGTCACCCCGAACATGTCAGCGGCCAGGTCCCGGATCTCATCGGAGAGTTGCCGCTCGCCGACGCCCGGGCGGACCAGATTGCGGCGCGCGATTTCGTCGAACAGCGCGGCGGCTTTGGTCTGCGCGTCGAGTAACCGCTCGACGCGGACGGATTCCGGCTCACCCGGGCTGGACACGTCAGCGATGCTATCGGCTTGGCTCAGATCCAAGGGCGACCCGCTGCACCCGGCGCAAGCGCCGCGCTTGCGATCGCCCTCAGATCCAAGGGCGACCCGCTGCACCCGGCGCAAGCGCCGCGCTTGCGATCGCCCTAGACTGCATCTCGATCAGATAGGAGACCGGGTGCGGGCTGACGCAGCGCCCAGCACCCGGGCTTTGCGGGGCTGGCAACGGCGGGCTCTGGTGCGCTACCTGACCGCCAAGCCGCGCGATTTTCTGATGGTGGCCACCCCCGGCGCCGGTAAGACGACGTTCGCGCTGCGGATCGTCGCCGAGCTGCTGGCCGACCGCACCGTCGAGCGCATCACGATCGTGGTGCCCACCGATCACCTCAAGGTGCAGTGGGCGACCGCCGCCGCCGAACACGGCATCGCGCTGGATCCGCGATTCAGCAACTCCGATGCGCAGACCAGCTCGGAGTATCACGGCGTCGTCGTCACCTACGCCCAGGTCGCCAGCCACCCCACCCGGCACCGGGTTCGCACCGAGGCCGCGAAAACCCTGGTGATCTTCGATGAGATCCACCACGGCGGCGACGCCAAAAGCTGGGGCGACGGCATCCGCGAGGCGTTCTCCGACGCCACCCGCCGGCTGGCACTGACCGGAACCCCGTTCCGCAGCGACGACAGCCCCATCCCGTTCGTCACCTACGAGCCCGATGGCGCCGGCCACCTGCGCTCGGTAGCCGACGACAGCTACGGCTACCCCGAGGCACTCGCCGACGGCGTGGTGCGCCCGGTGGTGTTCATGGCCTACTCCGGCGAGGCCCGCTGGCGAGACAGCGCCGGCGAGGAGTACTCGGCCCGGCTCGGCGAACCGCTGACCGCCGAACACACCGCGCGGGCCTGGCGCACCGCGCTGGACCCGGGCGGGGAGTGGATGCCGGCGGTCATCACCGCCGCCGACAAGCGGCTGCGCCAGCTGCGCGACGGCGGTATGGCCGACGCCGGTGGCATGGTGATCGCCTCGGATCAGAAGACGGCGCGCGCCTACGCCGCGCTGTTGACCACGCTCACCGGTGAGGCCCCCACCGTGGTGCTCTCCGACGACGCGGGCGCCTCGGACAAGATCGCCCGGTTCGCAGCGGACACCAGTCGCTGGCTGGTGGCGGTGCGGATGGTCTCCGAAGGTGTCGACGTGCCGCGGCTGGCGGTCGGGGTGTACGCCACCAGCGCGTCCACCCCGCTGTTCTTCGCGCAGGCGATCGGCCGGTTCGTGCGGTCGCGGCGGCCGGGCGAGACCGCCAGCATCTTCTTGCCGTCGGTGCCGTCGCTGCTGCAGCTGGCCAGTGAGCTGGAGGCGCAGCGCAACCATGTGCTGGGCAAACCGCACCGGGAGTCCGAACGCGACGAGTTCGCCGAGGCCGAGCGCCGGCGCGACGAGCCCTCGGAGCTGGAGAACAGCTTCGAGTCGCTGGGGGCCGACGCCGAACTGGATCAGGTGATCTTCGACGGTGCCTCGTTCGGCACCGCCACTCCGGCCGGCAGTGAGGAAGAGGCCGACTATCTGGGCATCCCCGGGCTGCTGGATGCCGACCAGATGCGAGACCTGTTACGGCGCAGGCAAGAAGAGCAGCTGGACCGGCGCAGCAAGGTGGCCGGCGGGGTTGCTCCGGTGCCGGTGACCACGCACGGTCAGCTACGGGCGCTGCGCCATGAGCTCAACGCGCTGGTGTCGGCGGCGCATCACCGGCTCGGCAAGCCGCACGGCTGGATTCACAACGAGCTGCGCCGGATCTGCGGCGGCCCGCCGGTGGCGGCGGCGACGTCGGATCAGCTGCGGGCGCGGATCGAGGCCATCCGGCAGTTGTAGCTCTGACACCGCTGACACCGCTGACACCGCTTCGCCGAGCGTGTACTGACTGCGAGAAATCCGGCGAAATTTCGCAGCAGTTACACGCTCGGCGAACGTCACACCGAAATCCGAGTTGATCCAGGCCGGCAAACTGTCGTGCAACGGCATGTAGAAGTAGGTGTCCCACAGCTGCGCCAGGTCAGCGGCATCGCCCGACCCCGGCACCTCCCAATCCGAGGTGAACGAGTCGGGTCAGCGCGCCCACTTGCTGTGCGCCACCCAGGGCGAAGCCTGCGCGGCCACCGACCACGCCAACGCCTCGGGCACGTCGATCACCCGATAGGCCTTGACGCCGGCGGCGGTGGCCGCGATCAGGGTGGCCACCCCGGCGCGACGCTGAAACCAGCTCTGGTGCACGGTCCAGCCGATGATGCCGGCGGTGGCGATGCAGTAACGACGCTGCTCCCAGCTGCCGGTGCGGGCCGAAAGCCACTGCGGGTCGACGCGATGCCCCAGCGCGCGGGCCCGATCGGCGGCCAGCAGCGCCGCGCCCAGCGTCAGTGCCCCCCACACCGTCCAGTACCACACCGGAACACCGTCGACCGCCGCCGCAGCGGCCAACGCCGCGCCGGCAACCAGCGGCAGCATCATCGCCCGTGTCCAGCGCCGGCGGACCGCCGCCGGCCCGTGCCTGCGCAGCGGCCCGGTCACCACCACCGGGTCGCCGACCAGCCCGGTCAGCACCTGCTCAGCGGTCGCTCGGGGGCAGGGGGGCAGCAGGACGGAGGATTCGCCGGCACCGGTGACACCGGTCATCGCCGCGTCCAGCCGGGCGCCCCCGAGCAGCCGCACCAGCAGGGGCCGCCGCAACGTGCCGCCGCGCAGCCGGCGCATGTCGTAGCTGTGCTGCCGCACCCGCAGCAATCCGTGGCTCAGCTCCAGCACATCTCCGGCCGCCCCGGACCTGCGGGACAACACCAGGTTTCCGTAGGTCAGCGCCGAGCGCAGCACCGCTAGCAGGATCGCCGCCAGCAGCACCAGAGCGGCGATCGCCGCGGCCGTCTGTTGCGCCCCGAACCGCTCGGCGGCCGCCAGCCAGGACCGGTGCAGCGCCGAATCGCGCAGTGCCTCCCCGGCGCCGCTCTGATACAGCGCGCCCACCGCGGCGCCGATCGTCACCAGCCCGGAGAGACTCAATGCGCTGTAACGCAGCCACGACGGGCTCCACCGGGCCAACACCGTGGTGCGGGCGGCAACCGGCCCGGCGGCGGTTCGAGCCGGCTGACCGGTGTGCGCCAGCAGGATTCGACGCAGCTGCGGCACTTGCTTGCTCTCGACAGCGTCCAGCTCGAACATGGTGTCCCCGGCGGCCTGCTGGCCGGTGCTGACCCGAAGTACCGTCAACCCGAGCAGCCGGTGCAGCAGTCGAGCATCGGTCTCCACTGAGCGGATTCTGTTGCGCGGCACCGAAAGTACCTTCCGGCGTAACAACCCGGAGCGCAGCTGGACCCGGCCGGCTTCGGGGTCGGGCTCGATTCGGTAGGTGGTGGTGAACCAGCGCGTCACCCCGACCACCGCGATCACTCCCACCACGGCGAGCACCCAGCCGGAGTTGTCGGTCGCCGAGCCGAACACCACCACCGCGATCAGCAGCGGTAGTTCGCGCAACGCTTCGTGCAGCGGATGCACCAGCAGCATCCGCGGACTCAGCCGCTGCCAGGCCGGCTCGCGACTCACGTGGCGTCCCCGGCACCCAGCGCGGCGATATCGGTCAGCTGTGCCACCACGCGGTCGGCGACGGGAGCGTCGAGCGCCACAATGTGCACCGCCCCGGCCGACGAGGCGGTGGTGACCCGGACATTGGCCAGTCCGAGCAACCGGTCCAGCGGCCCGCGGTAGGTGTCGACGGTCTGGATCCGGGAGATCGGCGCGATCCGGCGCTCCTGCACCAGCCAGCCGGTGCGGGTGTAGACCGCCTGATCGCTGATGTCCCACCGATGTACGCGATAGCGCCACAGCGGTGCCACGCCCGCCGACACCAGCAGCCCCAGCACGGTGACCGCCAAGGCGGCGGCGTGCAACCAGGCCAGCCGCTCGTCGGCGACCGCCCACCCCAGTTGCAGCACTGCCAGCACCAGCCAGGGAACCGCGCCGACCAGCGCCCACACCAACGGCGCGCGGGGACTGGGCGGGTTGGCGGGGTCGACCATGGTGATCTCCGCGGGACGGTCTGCGTTGGGCGCCATGCAACAGAGAATGACCCAGCGCCGCGGCGCTGTCACCTCCGCGGGCAGAACCGCTCCGCGCTGCCGACGCCGGCACGGGAGCTGTCCGACACCCCGAACTGCAGCAGCGGCTGTGGGCGGTCTCCGAGGAACTGACAGGAATCACCGTCGCGGCCTGAGTCAGACTGTCGTCATGCGATCTGTCGAGGAGCACCAGCGGGCCGTCGCCGAGCTGATCCGGGCCCGCCCGCCGGGCGCCGTTGCGCTCGCCGACGCCGAGGGGCTGGTGCTGGCCGCCGAGGTGACCGCGCCGATCTCGTTGCCGGTTTTCGACAACTCCGGCATGGACGGCTACGCCGTACTTGCCGACGACGTGGCCGCGGCAACACCGGACAGCCCGGTGCGGTTGCCGGTGGCCGAAGACATTCCGGCCGGCCGCACCGACGTGCCCACGCTGGAACCCGGTACCGCCCACCGCATCATGACCGGTGCGCCCGTTCCGTTCGGCGCCGACGCGGTGGTTCCCGTCGAGGCCACCGACGGCGGCGTCGACGTGGTGGCGATCAGTGCCGCGACCGCCCGGGGACGTCACATCCGCCGCGCCGGCGGGGACGTCGCGCAGGGCGCGACCGTGCTGTGGGCCGGGCAGGTCGTCACTCCACCGGCGGTGGGTTTGGCCGCGGCACTGGGCTTGGCCGAGTTGACGGTGCGGCCCCGCCAACGAGTGCTGGTGATCTCCACCGGTAGTGAACTGATCAAACCGGGCAGCCCGCTGGAACCCGGACAGATCTATGAGTCCAACGGAGTGATGCTGGCCGCCGCGGTGCGCGAGGCCGGGGCCGAGGTGGTGGCCGCGGTCACCGTCGCCGACGACACCGCCGAGTTCACCGCGGTGCTCGACCGGTACGGCGTGCGAGAAGGCGCGGTGGATCTGATCATCACCAGCGGCGGGGTCAGCGCGGGCGCCTACGAGGTGGTCAAGGACGTCTTCGGCCGCGACGGCGACCAGGGGGTGGATTTCGTCAAGGTCGCGATGCAGCCGGGCATGCCGCAGGGGATCGGCCGAGTCGGCGAGGCTGCCATCATCACGCTGCCCGGCAATCCGGTCAGCGCGCAGGTGTCCTTCGAGGTGTTCGTCCGCCCGGTGTTGCGCCGCGCGATGGACCTGCCCGCCCCGGATCGGCTGCGCCGCACCGCCGTGCTCAGCGAGAAACTGACCTCACCGGCGGGCCGGCGGCAGTTCCGGCGCGGCCTGCTCGACCACGAAACCGGGACGGTCACCAACTACGGCCCGCCGGCCTCCCACCATCTGCGCTACCTGGCGTCGGCCAACTGCCTGCTCGACATCGCCGACGAGGTGACCGAACTGGCGATCGGCACCCCGGTGGAGGTTTGGGACCTCACCGGGTGAACCGCCGGCAGCTTCTAAGATGGCCGGATGGCCAGACGACCCCGCGCAGCAGATGATCCCGGCGGTCTGCGACACCTGATCGATCTCGTGCGCTCGACGGTGCCGCCGATGCACCCCGCCGGCTTGCCGTTCGTCGCCGGCGGTCTGGGCGTGGCGGCGTTGGGCCGCAAGCAGCGCTGGGTGCGCGGAGCCGGGCTACTGGCCGCGGGTGCCAGCGCCGGATTCTTCCGGCATCCCCGCCGGGTACCGCCGACCCGCCCCGGTGTGGTGGTGGCCCCCGCCGACGGCATGGTCTGCCTGGTCGACAGCGCCACCCCGCCGCCCGAACTGGACCTGCCCGACACTCCGCTGCCGCGGGTCAGCATCTTCATGTCGGTGTTCGACGCGCACGTGCAGCGGGCTCCGGTCGGCGGTGAGGTGCTCGACGTGCTGCACCGGGCCGGCCGGTTCGGGTCGGCGGACCGCACCGAGGCCAGCGAGGACAACGAGCGCAACAGCGTGCGGATCCGCACCGCTGAGGGCGCCGAGGTGATCGCCGTGCAGGTCGCCGGCCTGGTTGCAAGGCGCATCCTCTGCGAAATCCGGCCCGGTGACCATGTCGCGATCGGCGATACCTACGGCTTGATCCGGTTCGGTTCCCGACTCGACGTCTATCTGCCGGTCGGGACGCAGCCGCTGGTCGGCGTGGGGCAGCGCATGGTCGCCGGTGAGACGGTGCTGGCCCAGCTGCCATGACGAGTTCCGCCCACCCGGTCCACCCGACGACCCGCACCCGGGGCCCGGTCGGCCTGCACATCCTGCCCAGCTCGATGACGGTGCTGGCCATCTGTGCCGGCCTGACGTCGATCAAGTACGCGCTGGACGGCCAGCCGCACGTGGCGATGGCGCTGATCGCGGCGGCCGCCATCCTCGACGGTCTGGACGGCCGGGTGGCCCGCATCCTCGACGCCCAATCCCGGATGGGCGCCGAGATCGATTCGCTGGCCGACGCGGTCGACTTCGGGGTGGCGCCGGCGGTGGTGATTTACGTGTCGCTGCTGTCGACGCAGCCGGCGGGCTGGATCGTGGTGCTGCTGTATGCGGTGTGCGTGGTGCTGCGGCTGGCCCGGTTCAACGCGTTGCTCGACGACGCCACTCTGCCGGCCTATACCCGCGAGTTCTTCGTCGGCATGCCCGCCCCGGCCGGAGCGATCACGCTGATGGGCCTGCTGGCCGCGAAACTGCAGTTCGGCGACGGCTGGTGGACGTCGCAGTGGTTCACCTGCGCCTGGGTGGTAGGCACGTCGATGCTGCTGGTCAGCCGGATCCCGATGCGCAAGATGCATGCCGTCTCGGTGCCGCCGCATCTGGCGGCGGTGCTGCTGGCGGTGCTGGCGCTGGTGGCCGCCGCGGCGTTCCTGTTCCCGTATGTGCTGGTGCTGGTGCTGATCGTGGCCTACCTGTGCACCATTCCGTTCTCGGTCCGCAGCCAGCGCTGGGTGGCCGCGCACCCGGAGGCGTGGGAGCACGCTCCCCGGGAACGCCGGGCCGCGCGCCGGGAGATCCGCCGGTCGCAGCCGGGACGCCGCCCGTTGGGCATCCGCCGGCCCAGCGGGCAATCGATGGCCCGGCTGCGGTTGCGCAAGCCCGGCCGCTGAGCTATCCGGAGCAGTACTCGCGGGTCGCCGACGTCAGTGCGCCGTGTTCGAACTCGGCGAGTCGGCGCGCGGCGCTGACCTCCCGCACCGCCTCGTTGAGCCGGGCGGCGCACTCCGGCGAATGCAGCTGCTGCCATCGCAGCCCGATCTGGCTGAGCATCTCGCGGTTGAATCCGTCGATGCGGGCCCGTGATTCCGCCAGCTCGGGGGCGCTCGCCGGCGCGGTGGCCGGGTCCAGTTTCCACTGCGCGAACCGGTGGTGCTCGACGGCTTCGGTGGCCGCGATCTGATCGCCGAAGATCCGCTGCACGTAGTCGGGGTCGAGGTCGTCGCGGGCGGCATCGTCGGCCAGTTTCGCCAGTTGCTGCTGCACCCGGGCCGGGTCCTCGATGGCTCCGCCGGTCCGCCATTTGACCGCCGCCACGTCATCGGCGACCTGGAGCCGCCCGGCGGCGGCGTCAACCAGTTCGGCCAGTGGGTTCGCCGGGTCGGCGTGAGACGGCACCGCTATCGCCAGCAGCGTGACCGCGCCGATCGCCGACAGCAACGAGCGGTGGTATGCCGATAATGGCCGCATGGGTTCTATTGAAGAGCATCGGGACGGCGATGCCTCCCGGACCTCCCCCCGCCACCTCACGCTGATCGCCCGGCTGAACACCTCGGCTGTCGATTCCCGCCGCGGTGTGGTCCGGTTGCACCCCGAAGCCGTTGCCGCCCTGGGCATCCGGGAATGGGATGCGGTGTCGCTGACCGGTTCGCGCACCACGGCAGCGGTGGCCGGATTGGCTACGGCAGGCTCGCCGGCCGGCGTGGTGCTGCTCGACGACGTCACGCTGTCCAACGCCGGTCTGCGTGACGGCACCGAGGTGGTGGTAGCCGCAGCCACCGTCTACGGCGCCCGCTCGGTGACGCTGAGCGGGTCGAAGCTGGCCTCGCAGTCGGTCTCGCCGGCCACTTTGCGTCAAGCACTGCTGGGCAAGGTACTCACCGTCGGTGACGCGGTGTCGCTACTGCCGCGCGATCTGGGTCCGGGCACCTCGACCTCGGCGGCCACCACCGCACTCGCGTCCGCGGTAGGGATCAGCTGGACCTCGGAGCTGTTGACGGTGACCGGGGTGGATCCCGCCGGACCGGTGAGTGTGCAACCAAATTCCCTGGTTACCTGGGGCAACGGCGGCACCGTCACGGCGAAGCCGTCGGCCGCCGCGCAGGTACGTCCGGCCCGGATCGCCATCGACGAGCTCAAGGGCTGCGAGGCCCAGGCCGCCAAACTCGCCGAATGGCTCAAGCTGGCCCTCGACGAGCCGCAGCTGCTCAAGACGCTCAACGCCGGAACCAACCTCGGGGTGCTGGTGTCGGGGCCGGCCGGGGTCGGCAAGACGACGCTGGTGCGGGCGGTGTGCGAGGGCCGGCGGCTGCTCGAGCTCGACGGGCCCGAGATCGGGGCGCTGGCCGCCGATGACCGGCTGGCCGCGGTGCGCTCGGCGGTGGCGAAGGTCCGCGACGGTGGCGGCGTGCTGCTGATCGCCGACGTAGACACCCTGCTGCCCGAGCCGCCGGAGCCGGTCGCGACGTTGATCCTGGCCGAACTGCGCACCGCCGTGGCCACCGAGGGGGTGGCGTTCATCGCCACCTCGGCGCTGCCCGACCGGGTCGACCCGCGGCTGCGGGCACCGGAGTTGTGCGACCGGGAGATCCGGCTGAGCTTGCCCGACGGCGCGACCCGGGCCGCACTGCTGGCCACCCTGCTCATCTCGGTTCCCACCGCAGACCTGACGCTGGGTGAGATCGCCGACCGCACACCGGGTTTCGTGGCCGCTGACCTTGCCGCACTGGTGCGCGAGGCGGCGCTGCGGGCGGCGTCAAGGGCCAGTGAGAGCAACGAGGCACCCACGCTCACCCAGGAGGACCTGATCGGGGCGCTCAGTGTGATCCGTCCGCTGTCGCGTTCGGCGGCCGCGGAGGTCTCGGTCGGTTCGGTCACCCTCGATGACGTCGGGGATATGGAAGCCACCAAACAGGCGCTGACCGAGGCGATCCTGTGGCCGCTGCAGCACCCGGACACCTTTACCCGCCTGGGCGTCGATCCCCCGCACGGCGTGCTGCTCTACGGCCCGCCGGGGTGCGGCAAGACGTTCGTGGTGCGCGCCCTGGCCGGTTCCGGGAGGGTCAGCGTGCACGCGGTCAAGGGCGCCGAGCTGATGGACAAGTGGGTGGGCAGCAGCGAGCGGGCGGTGCGGGATCTGTTTCAGCGCGCGCGTGATTCCGCGCCGTCGCTGGTGTTCCTCGATGAGATCGACGCGCTGGCGCCGCGGCGGGGGCAGAGCTTCGACTCCGGGGTGACCGACCGGGTGGTGGCCGCGCTGCTGACCGAGCTCGACGGCGTCAACCCGCTGCGTGATGTGGTCGTGGTCGGCGCCACCAACCGGCCGGAGCTGATCGACCCGGCCCTGACCCGGCCGGGCCGGTTGGAGAAGCTGGTGTTTGTCGAGCCCCCCGACGCCGACGCCCGCCGCCAGATTCTGCGGGTGGCCGGAAAGTCCGTGCCGTTGCATGACGACGTCGACCTCGACGCGCTGGCCGCCGACCTCGACGGCTACAGCGCCGCGGACTGCGTGGCGCTGCTGCGCGAAGCGGCCCTGACCGCGATGCGGCGCTCCATCGACGCCGCCGACGTGACGATGGCCGATATCAACGCTGCGCGCGAAACCGTCCGACCCTCACTGGATCCCGCCCAGATCGACGCGCTGCGATCCTTCGCCGACAACCGCTAGCCCATCCCCTGCGCGAGCGTGCGTGTCCCCGGCCGACACACCGCACAAATCACCGGTTTTACGCACGCCGATCGCTGACGTCAGGAGCCATCGGCCGGTGCGGCGACGTCGCGGCCGGCGCTAACCGCCCCGGCTGGCCTCGTATCCACTGGTGAGCCGGTAGACCGCTCGGTCCAGGCTGGGCAGGATGTCGGTGATCGCGATCTCGCCGGCGGCGAAGCGGGCGGACAGCCCATAGATCAGGTTCGAGATGATGACATCCAGGTCGGCGATGAAGGTTTCGTCGACGTCGGAGAGCGCCGCCCGCATCGCGGGGCCCACCACGTCGAGGCCTCGACGGACCAACTTCTCACCGCCGGGCGCCGAGCGGGCCCGAACGTAAGCCGTCAGCATCGCGGGGTGGCGCTCCCACGGCTCGAAGAGGGTGCGGTACAGGCTCATCAGCGCGGCATATAGCGACTCCCCGGGCTCCGGCGAATGCGAGACCACGCCGGAGTAACGGTTCTCCACCATCCAGGCGTCCAGCGCGGCCAGGATGAGTTCATCGCGGGTGACATACCGCTTGTAGATGGTGGCCAGCGACACCCGGGCGCGCCGGGCGACCTCGCGGAGTTGAACCGCGTCGTAGCCCTGTGTTTCCAGGATCTCGACCACGATGCCGAGGATCCGATCGTCCGGACCGGACATCGATTCACCCCCTTGCCGTCGTTGAGTAACCAGGTTACCGTACGGGCATGGGTTCTCTGGATGGAAAAGTCGCATTCATCACCGGGGCGGCGCGCGGGCAGGGGCGCAGCCACGCGGTGCGCCTGGCCGCCGACGGCGCCGACATCATCGGCGTGGACATCTGCGCCGACATCGCCTCCAACGGCTACCCGATGGGCTCCCGCGACGAGCTGGACGAGACGGTCGCCTTGGTGGAGGCGCAGGGCGGCAAGATGATCGGCTCGGTCGCCGACGTCCGCGACTTCGCAGCGCTGAAGGCGGCACTAGACGCCGGTGTCGAGCACTTCGGCCGGCTCGACATCGTCTGCGCCAACGCCGGCATCGCCGCCATGGCGTTTCGCGAGCTGACCGACGAGGAAGACCTGCAGATGTGGACCGACGTGCTCGACGTCAACCTGGTCGGCTCATTCCACACCGCCAAAGCCGCCATTCCGCACCTGATCGCCGGCGGCCGGGGCGGGTCGATCGTGTTCACCAGCTCGACGGCCGGGCTCAAGGGTTTCGGCGGGCTGCAGGGCGGCGGTCTGGGCTACGCGGCGTCCAAGCACGGCATCGTCGGTTTAATGCGAACACTGGCCAACGCCCTTGCCCCGCAGAGCATCCGGGTCAACACCGTGCACCCGACCGCGGTCAACACCATGATGGCGGTGAACCCGGCCATGACATCGTTCCTGGAGCACTACCCCGACGGCGGCCCGCATCTGCAGAATCCGATGCCAGTCGGCATGCTCGAACCCGAAGACATCAGCGCCGCGATCGCCTACCTGGTCTCCGACGCTGCCCGCTACGTCACCGGGGTGACCTTCCCCGTCGACGCCGGCTTCTGCAACAAGCTATGAGTCAGCGGGTGGCGGGCAAGCGGGTGCTGGTCACCGGCGCCGCCCGGGGCATGGGTCGCAGCCACGCCGTGCGGCTGGCCGAGGAGGGTGCCGACCTCATCCTGGTGGACATCTGCGCGTCGCTGCCGGAGATCGACTATCCGCTGGCCGCGGCCGAAGACCTCGAGCAGACCGCCCGGCTGGTCGAAGAACAGGGTCGCCGTGCTGTCACCCGTGTGGTGGACGTCCGCGATGCCGCCGCGCTGCGGACCGCGGTCGACGACGGCGTCGCCCAGCTCGGCGGTCTAGACGCCTCGGTCGCCAACGCCGGGGTGATCACCGGTGGGACCTGGGATACCACCACCTCCGAGCAGTGGCGCACCGTGGTCGACGTCAATCTGATCGGCGCGTGGAACACCTGCGCGGCAGCGTTGCCGCACCTGGTCTCCCACGGCGGCAGCCTGATCAACGTCAGTTCGGTGGCCGGGCTGAAGGGCAGCCCGCTGCACACGCCCTACACCGCGTCCAAACACGGGGTGGTGGGCATGAGCCGTGCATTGGCCAATGAGCTTGCAGCGGTGAATGTCCGGGTCAACACGGTGCATCCCACCGGGGTGGAGACCGGGATGCGGCCGGATGCGCTGCACGCCCTGCTGCACGGCGAGCGCGCCGACCTCGGCCCGATCTTCCAGAACGCGTTGCCGATCATCATGACCGAGGCCCGCGACGTCAGCAACGCGGTGCTGTTCCTGGTCTCCGACGAGTCCCGGCATGTGACCGGGCTGGAGTTCAAGGTGGATGCCGGTGCCACCCTCCGGTGAGGCGGGGCGTGGAGCGCGCGCATTCGCCGAGTTGATGGCCCTCCCGATCCCAGACACCGCCGCCCCCGCCGCAACCCTGCTCGACTTCGTGTTCGGCGAGATCTGGCAGCGTCCGGGATTGCGTCGCCGCGACCGATGGTTCATCGCGCTGCCCTGCCTGGCCGCAGCCGACACCGAGCAGCCGCTACGCGAACACATCTACGCGGCATTGCACAGCGGCGACGTCACCATCGACGAAATGCGGGAAGCCGTATTGCATTTCGCCGTGTACGCCGGCTGGCCGAAGGCGTCCCTGTTCAACATGACCGTCGACGAACAATGGGCGCGCATCCACACCGAGCGCGGTGAACCGGTACCGCCGCCGACACCACTGCTGCCGCTGTCCACCCCGAGCGACCCCGAAGCTCGCCTGCTCGTCGGCGAGCAGGCCTTCCGGGACGTCAACTGCCTGCCCTACGTGCCGGCCCGCGACGACCCGTACTCGGGCGCGGGGATCTTGAACTTTGTCTTCGGCGAGATGTGGCTGCGGCCCGGGCTGGGCATGAAGCAGCGGCGGCTGGTGACCGTGGCGTGCGTGGCGTTTCAGGATGCCCCCTACCCGATCCTCAGTCACGTCTACGCCGCCCTGAAGAGCCGCGACGTGTCCTTCGACGAAATCGATGAGGCCGCCTTGCAGTTCGGTGCCTACTACGGCTGGCCCAAGGCGTCGCGACTGCTCGACGTGATCGAGGAGCAGAAGCAGCGCGTCACGCAGGAGTGGGCTGAGGAAGGCAATGCATGACGCTGCCCGTCACGCACGACCACATCTATCCGGCCACCGGCCGACCGAACGCCACTGTGACACTGGCCGGCGCAGCGGAGATTCACCAGGCCGTGGCCGCAGCGCAAGAGGCGCAGCGAGAATGGATTGCGCTGACCGTCGACCGACGCCGCGACCTGCTGATCGACTTGGCCGACGTGGTGCACCAGCATCTCGGCGAATTGGCCGCGCTGAACGTCCAAGACTATGCGGTACCGATCTCGTTCGCCGGGAACGCAATTCTGCTCGAGCGATTCCTACGCCACTTCGCGGGCTACGCCGATAAGCCGCACGGCTCCAGCACGCCGGTGAGCGAATCCTTCGACGTCAACCTGATCGAACGCGAACCGTACGGTGTGGTGGGTGTTATCGCCCCTTGGAACGGCGCGCTGGTGGTCGCCGGATCGTGCGTTGCACCCGCGCTTGCAGCAGGCAACGCGGTGGTGTTCAAGCCCTCCGAGCTCGCGCCGCTAGCCGCGCTGCGCTTCGGTGAACTGTGTCTGGAGGCGGGCATGCCGCCGGGGCTGGTCAGCGTGATGCCCGCCGCCGCAGCGGGCGGTGATGCGCTGGTGCGCCATCCCGGCATTCGCAAGATCCATTTCACGGGAGGCGAAAACACCGCCCGCAGCGTGCTGCAGGCCGCCGCCGTCAACCTCACCCCGGTCGTCACCGAACTCGGCGGCAAGTCGGCCAGTATCGTCTTCGCCGACGCCGACCTCGACGCTGCGGCACAGCTTGCCGCGCATCAGGGTCCCTTGATGCAGTCCGGCCAGAGCTGCGCCTGCGCCAGCCGAGTGCTGGTGCACGAGTCGGTCTACGACACCTTCGTCGAGAAGTTCCTGGCCGCGGTGGGCCGTGCCAAGGTGGGCGATCCGCTCGATCCCACGGTGATGTTCGGTCCGGTGATCAGCCAGGCCGCCACCGACCGCATCCTGGATGTGATCGGGCGGGCAGCCACTGATGGCAGTGGGGAACTTCTTGCCGGCGGCCGGCGGCTCGGTGGTGAGCTCTCATCGGGCTACTACATCGAGCCGACGGTATTCGGCGGCGTCGACAACTCCTCGCCGCTGGCCCAGACCGAAACGTTTGGTCCCGTCGTGTCCGTGATGAGGTTCCGCGACGACGCCGAAGCCGTCGCACTGGCCAACGGCACCCGCTACGGACTCAACGCGTTCGTCCACACCCGCGATCTGCTGCGCGCCCACCGGATCTCCCGGCAGCTGGAAGCCGGCTCGGTCTGGATCAATACCATCAGCAGTATCTCACCGCAGGGCCCCTACGGCGGTTACAAGCAGAGTGGATTCGGGCGCACCGGAGGCGCCGACGGGCTCCACGAGTTTCTGCAGATCAAAAACATTCGCATCGGTATGAACTGAAGTCCTGCCCACCGAGTTCACTCACGGGGTGGGCAGGGGCTCGGGCAACACTCACAGCTGCGTGTACACCGACTTGGTCTGCAGGAAGCTCTCAACGCCGTCTCGGCCCCACTCGTGACCCCAGCCGGACTGTTTGTAGCCGCCGAACGGCACCGAGTGGTCGAAGACCATCTGGCAGTTCAGCGAGACGGTTCCGGCCTCCAGCCGCTTGGCCAGCCGGTGGGCGCGGCTCAGGTCGCGGGTCCAGGCGGTGGCGGCCAGGCCGTACTCGGAGTCGTTCGCCAGCGCGACGGCTTCGTCGTCGTCGTCGAAGGGCAGCACCGTGACCACCGGCCCGAAGATCTCCTGCTGGTAGAGCCGCATCCCGGGATCCACATTGGCCAGCACGGTCGGGTGCACGAAATAGCCACGGCGATCCAGCCGGTGCCCACCGGTGATGACGTCGACGTGGTCGCGCTTGCCCTCCTCGATGAATCCCATCACCCGGTTGAGCTGCTTCTCGCTGATCAGCGGGCCGATCATGGCGCCCTCATCTCGCGGACCACCCAGCTGAAGGTTGTTGGCCACCATGGCAATACCGTCGACCACCTGGTCGTAGACACCGCGCTGCACGAAAATTCGTGACCCGCAGATGCACCCCTGCCCGGAGTGGATGAAGATGCCCATTGCGGCCATCGTGATGGCGGTGTCCAGGTCCGCGTCGTCATAGATCAGCACCGGTGACTTGCCGCCCAGCTCGAGGCTGACCCGCTTGAGGTTTCCGGCCGACGCCGCCACGATCCGCTTGCCGACCTCGGTGGAACCGGTGAACGCGATCTTCTGCACGCCGGGGTGATCGACCAGCGCTGCTCCCGCGGTGTGCCCGTAACCGGTGACCAGGTTGACGACGCCGTCGGGAACCCCGGCCTCGCTGAGCAGCCGTACCAGGACCAGCGCAGAAAGTGGCGTCTCCTCAGCAGGTTTGGCCACACTGCTACACCCGGCGGCCAGCGCCGGCGCCAGCTTGGTACAGGCGTTGAAGACCGGGCCGTTCCAGGGGAAGATCAGGCCGACCACCCCGTAGGGCTCCTTGAGGGTGTAGGCGTGCAGGTCGGCATGCGCGCCGGAGATGCCACCGCTCATCTGCACCTGGTGCGCCTCACCGTTGAGTTTGGTGCACCAGCCGGCGTAGTAGCGGAAGATCTCGGCGCAGGTTGGCACGATCATCTGCGCCTGCATCAGCGGCATCCCGGTGTTGATCGAATCGATCTGGGCCAGCTCATCGGCATGTTCATCGATCAGATCCGCGATGCGCCACAGGATCTTGGCGCGGTCGCGGGCCGGCATCGCGCTCCAGACACCCGAATCAAAGGAGGCCCGGGCCCTAGCAACCGCGTCGTTGACGGCCTCGGCGCCGCCGTCGTTGAATTCGCCGATCTGCTCCTCGGTTGCCGGATCGACGATCGGGATCACCTCGCCCGCGCCGGGACGCAGACGCACTTCATCCAACACAGAGCTGAGAGTCATTGCTGACCTTTCCGATGACGCGTTGCGGCGAGGACGGCCTACTGTTCGACCGGGTCGAACTCGATGTGCAGCGCGGTCAGCCCGCGCAGCAGGAACGTGGGCTCGTAGCGGTAGTGCCGGTCGCCGGCCGGGCCGTGGTGCTCCTCGCTGATCCTGATGTCGCGCATCCGGTCCAGCATCCGGTTGGCGGTGATCCGCCCCTCGACCCGGACCAGCGGCGCGCCGGGGCAGGTGTGAATGCCGCGGCCGAAGGCGATGTGCTCGCGAACGTTCTTGCGGTCCAAGTTGAATTCATCCGGGTTCTCGAACTTCCGCGGGTCCCGGTTGGCCGCCCCCAGGCACAACATCAGCACGGTGCCGGCCTTGATCGGCACGCCGGCCAGCGTGGTGGTCTTACGCGTCAGCCGGAAGTCGATCTTGGTCGGGCTCTGGATGCGCAGCGATTCCTCGATGAACCGCGGGATCAGATCGCGGTTCTCGCGCAGCCGCTGCTGCAGCTCGGGCTGCTCGCCGAGCACCTGCACCATCGTCCCGAGCAGTTTGGTGACGGTCTCCTGCCCGGCGCCGAACAGGAAGGTCGCCGGTCGCACCACCTCCATCACCTCCGGTATCGCCCCGTCGGGGTAGGTGGCCTCCGCGAGCATCGTCAGCACATCGGCCCGGGGGTTGCGCCGCCGGTCGGAGATGTAGCCGTTGAACTTGTCGTCGAGGTAGTCCAATGGGTTCAGGCCCACCGGCTCGCCATCGAGGGCGCCGACGCGGGCACCCGGGCGTTCGCCGGCGCCCAACGCCCGGCGGAACTCGGCACGGTCGTCGTCGGGGACCCCGAGCAGATCGGCGATCGCCAGCGTGGCAAAGGGTTTGGCGTAGTCCATCAGGAACTCGCAGCGGCCGGTGGCGATGAACTCATCGAGCTGTAGGTCGGCCAGCCGCCAGATGAAGTCCTCGTTCTCCTTGAGCCGGACCGGGGTCAGGATCCGGCCCAGCAGCGCGCGGGTCCGCTCATGGGCCGGCGGATCCTGGACGACCACGTGCTCGAAGATCGGAAACAGATGCCGATGCGCCTCGATCTGCTCGGTGATGTCGTCGCCCTCGGGTTCGAACGGCAGCGGCGGGAAGGGCCCACCGATCGCGTTGACGGCCGAGAAGGAGTCGTGGTCCTTGAACGCGGCGTGCACCTCCTCGTAGCCGGTGACGGCGACGACGCCGTGATGCGGCTCGGCGAAGACGGGCCCGTTCGAGCGGAGGTATTCGTAATAGGGATAGGGATCCTGAGTTACGCCTTCGTCGGAGAAGTAGTCCACCGCCGCGAGATCCGTCATCACGCGATGCGCCCTTTCGCTCGTATCACGACCTCGTCGCGCTGATCGATCGATCAAATTGCTAGAATGTCCCATGCCTACCACGTGCGACGACGGGCGGTCAAGCGATCACCACCTCGGGACGCGGTGAATGGCGGCCCCGCGCAAGGCGAAATCGACCGATGGCGCCACCCGGCGACGGCTGATCGAAGCGACCGCCCGCATCATGCGAAACGAGGGCTATGCCGCTGCGACGTCCCGGCGGGTGGCCGCCGAGGCCGGGGTGAAACAGGCCCTGGTCTACTACTACTTCCCCACCATGGACGACCTTTTCGTCGAGGTGCTGCGCGCCGGCGCCGACGTCGCACTTGATCGGATGCGCGCCGCACTCACCGATGACGATCCGCTCCAGACGCTATGGGCCATCAATAGCGATGCCCGCGTGACCAGCCTGAATACCGAGTTCATGGCGTTGGCCAACCATCGCAAGGCGATCCGGACCGAACTCAAGGCCTACGCCGAGCGGGTCCGCGACATCGAGACCGCCGCGGTCACGGTGGCACTGCGCGCCAAGGGTGTCGACCTCGACGAGTATCCACCTGTCGCGATAGCCATGCTGATCGCGCAGACCGCACGCAGCCTGTGCAACGAGGAGGCCGTCGACGTCACCTACGGCCACCACGAGCTGCGCGCCCTCGTCGAGCGACAGCTCGGCCGGCTGACCGATCCCGCCTGAGCCGCCGGCGCCCACCCGCTGCACCCACTGTTGACAACGTCGCGGCTTGGTGCCAGCCTTGCTGATCGATCGACCAACAACAGACGGAGGTGCAGACATGGCTGGACGAGTCGAAGGAAAGGTCGCGCTCATCACCGGCGCGGCCCGCGGACAGGGCCGCAGCCACGCGGTGCGACTGGCGCAGGAAGGTGCCGACATCATCGCCGTAGATGTGTGCGCCCGGATCAGCAGTAGCAAGGAGATCCCCGCAGCCACCCCCGACGACCTCGCCGAGACCGCCGACCTGGTCAAGGGACTGGACCGCCGTATCGTGACGGCACAGGTCGACGTGCGGGACTTCGACGCGCTCAAGGCCGCGGTCGACAGTGGTGTCGAGCAGTTGGGCCGACTGGACATCATCGCGGCCAACGCCGGAATCGGCAACGGCGGCGACACCTTGGACAAGACCAGCGAGGCTGACTGGCAGGACATGATCGACGTCAACCTGTCCGGTGTCTGGAAGACCGTCAAAGCCGGTGTGCCGCATCTGATCGCCGGGGGAAACGGCGGGTCCATCATCTTGACCAGCTCAGTGGGCGGCCTCAAGGCCTACCCGCACACCGGTCACTACATCGCGGCCAAGCACGGCGTGGTCGGGTTGATGCGCACCTTCGCCGTCGAACTCGGCCAGCACTTCATCCGGGTCAACTCGGTGCACCCCACCAATGTGAACACCCCGCTGTTCATGAACGAGGGCACCATGAAGCTGTTCCGCCCCGACCTGGAGAGCCCCGGGCCCGACGACATGGCCGTGGTGGCGCAGCTGATGCACGTGCTGCCGATCGGCTGGGTGGACCCGGTCGATATCAGCAACGCGGTGTTGTTCCTGGCCTCAGACGAATCCCGTTACGTCACCGGTCTTCCGCTCACCGTCGATGCGGGCAGCTGCCTGAAATAGCGCCGGCCCTCTGGTCGCGAGCGTGCGCAGTTGCACGTCAGGAAGCGGCGTGTCGTGTGCAAACACGCACGCTCGCGCCAGGGGAGGATCAACGAGGAATATCGAATTCCACTCGCGCCGATACGGTCTCGATCGCCTCGTACAGCGCCGTCAACCGGTCGGACAACGACGGCGCCGCCAGCACCGCGTAGCGGTCGGCCTCGCCCATCGGGACCCGGCAGGCCAGCGAGTACAGCCGTTGCACCGGGTCCAGCGAGCGCAACCGGCGGCCACCCAGCATGGCGTCGCGCCCGGCCGTCACCCACCGCCGGCGGGCCACCGCCATCCGCTTGTGCAGCGCGACGATGCGTTCTTCCAACTCCCCGAACTGCCTGTCGCTCACCGGTTCCCCCGGCTCGTCGGGCCATACCTCGATGTCTGCCCGCGGATAGGGGTCGTCGGGGAGCCACTGGCTGACCCGGATCCGCTCGCCGGTCAGGCATCGCAGCGCATAGCGGCCGCCGCCGAGTTCGGTGCAGTCGGTGATGGCCGCCATTGCGCCGATGTCGTTGCGCTGCTCGCCACCGCCCACTTCGCGGCCGCGGGCGATGAGCACCACCCCGAACCGCGGATCGCCGCTGTGCATCAGGTCCCCGACCAGCACGGTGTAGCGCCTCTCGAAGATCCGCAGCGACAGTTCCTCGCCGGGCAGCAGCACCCACTCCAGCGGGAACATCGGCAGTTCCATCACTCGATGTCCAGTTCGGCGACCAGCGCGTCGACGACAGCGCGCAGATCGCCGTCGTGCTCCTCGGCGACGCGGCGCTGGCGCTGGTAGGAGGCGCCGGTTCGATAAATGTCGGCGACGCCCGCCAGTTCGTCGGCACAGTGCAGTCGCGCCGCGATCGGCTCCAGCCGGTTGAGCAGCTCGTCGAGGTCCTCGGTGACCAGGCGCTCGTTGCTGTCGGCGTCGAGGATGATCTCGGCGTCCAGCCCGTAGCGCGCCGCGCGCCACTTGTTCTCCTGCACGTGCCACGGCGGCATGGTGGGCAGCGATTGGTCGGCGTCCAGCCGCCGGTCCAGGTCGACGATCAGGCAGTGGGTCAGCGCGACCAGCGAGCCCAGCTCGCGCAGGTTGGACACCCCGTCGCAGACTCGTACCTCGATGGTGCCCAGGTGCGGGGATGGCCTGATGTCCCAACGAATCTCGTTGATGTGGTCGATGATCCCGGTCTTCTTCTGGTCGTAGACGAAGCCCTCGAACTCCGACCAGGTCTGGAACTGGAACGGCAATCCGGCGGTGGGCAGCTGCTGAAACATCATCGCCCGGTTGCTGGCGTAGCCGGTGTCCTCGCCGGCCCACCACGGCGACGACGCCGACAACGCCAGCAGGTGCGGGTAATACAGCAGCAGCGACGAGATAATTGGCATGACCTTGTAGGCCGAGGAGATTCCGACGTGGACGTGCACTCCCCAGATCATCATCTGCCGGCCCCACCACTGGGTGCGCTTGATCAGCTCGGCGTAGCGCGGCGCGTCGGTCAGTTTCTGCGCCGACCACTGCGCGAACGGATGAGTGCCGGCGCCGAACAGTTCCATGCCCCGGCTGTGCACGATGGGCCGGGTAGCCGCCAGCGTTTGGCGCAGATCCTCGATCGCCTCGCCGGTGCTGTCACAGATGCCGGTGACGAGTTCGACGGTGTTGCGCAGCAATTCGTTGTGCACGCGCGGGTTTTCGCCGAGTTCTGCCAGCACCGCGCTGGCTTCGTTGCTCAGGTCGCGGGTCGCCGCGTCGACCAGTGCGAACTCCCACTCCACACCGAGGGTGGGTCGGGCACAGTGGGCGAACTCGATTCGGGCGTTGGATGAAGCCCTGTTGTTCGGCAGGCTATCCGGCGCCGATGACACCACACGCAACTCGTTTGCCGGCGTCTCCGGTGGTCAGTGTGATCTGGTCCGGGCCTGGCGTGCCGTTGACCTGGGTGTAGCGGTCCGCCGGGATGTTGGCGAAATTGTCGTCGTCGGCGTGGATGATCAACGCCGTCCCCTCGCCGTCCAGCAATTCCTGCCGGGTGAACGCGTCGGTGGTGGTCACCAGCAGCGCGCTGCCGTCGGAGCGGACCTGCAGCGAGGTCAGGTCGCCACTCTGCGGGTGCTCGTTGTGGCCGGGCGCCTGGAAGTGCCCACCGGCCGACAGGAAGGCGCCGGGCGCGCCGCCGCCGGGAGCGACCGAGTCGGCTTCGCACTTACCCACGCTGTGGATGTGCATGCCGTGGAAGCCCGGCGTCAGCACGCCGGTGCTGGTGGTCTCCACGGTGATCGTGGCGAATTCTTTCCCGCCGGCCTTGCTGAACTCGAACTTCGCGGTTGCGACCTGGCCGCCGTCGACGGTCGTCAGGCGCGCCACCAGGTTGTCGGAACCGCCCGACTCGCCCGGCTCGCTCGCCGCGCCGGACGGCGCCGGGGACCCGGTCCAGATGGCCGGCGTGGTGCCCGGCACGTCGGAGGGCGGCTCGTTGGGGCTGCACGCCGCCAACAGCACAACCGGGGCGGCGAAGACAGCGGCGGCAACAACTCTGCGGTGACCTTTGACCATGCGAGGAGCTTAACCCGCGACCACCACGATGACGCCCGGTGGCTGCTCGGCCACGTCGGGGATGCGTGGCTGTGCGGCAGCGTGCAGCACCTCGGCCACGGCATTGGCCGAGTCGTGCTCACCCGGGCCGTCACCGAAGTAGACGGTGGTCTCGGTGACCTCGGGCAGCTCGAGGTTGCCGACGTCGGTCACATTCCAACCGGCTTCCCGCAGCACTTCCGCGGTGTGCCCGGCCAGGCCCGCCTGCTCGGAGATGTTGTAGACGCGCACCTCGGACCGGTGGGCGGGGCGGTCGGTGGTGGCCGCCGCGGAGGTGGTGGTCACGGGTTTCGACGCCGGCGAGTGGCCGGTGTCGTCGTCGTTGCCGGACGATCCGAGCGCCTGAAATCCGACCAGCAGGAAGATGGTGCCCAAAAACAGCAGCACCATCACCATGGCCCGCAGCGGGAGTCTGGAGGAGTCGGGAACGTGGTCGCTCATTGCGCCCACTGTATCGACGAGCAGGCCTCGACCTCTAAACCCCCAGCAATCAGGGGTTCCGGGCGACTCAAGTGATATCGAACCCGAGACGCCGCGCGGCGCGCGCCTTCTGCCGACTCGATCGCAGCCTGCGCAGCCGTTTGACCAGCATCGGGTCGGCGGCCAGCGCCTCAGGCCGGTCGACGAGAGCGTTGAGCACCTGGTAGTAGCGGGTTGCCGACAGCGAGAACCGCTCCTTGATGGCCTCTTCCTTGGCGCCGGCGTACTTCCACCAGTCCCGCTCGAAGGACAGGATGTCGTGTTCGCGACGGCTCAGGCCGTCAGTGGGTTCCGAATCGTCCCCTGATCGATTCGCTTGCGCCATGGCGCCGTCCATATCGTTTCCTGGACCCTTCCGGAAAGTTCTTTGGTCGAACGTTCGTTGCGTTTTTCGGCGGCCTGTCCTGAGCGAATATTCAATCACGGCACGCGGTGTTGAACCGGGAGCCGGCCCCGCGAGTCGCCGTGGCCGCTGCACTGTGCCGGCGGCGGGCACTTAAGCTTTTCGGTCATGGCCGTCGTACCCATCCGCATTGTCGGCGATCCCGTCCTGCACACCCCGACCAGCCCGGTCCCCGTCGCCGATGACGGCTCGCTGCCGGCCGACCTGGCCGAGTTGATCACCACGATGTACGACACGATGGACGCCGCCAACGGGGTCGGCTTGGCCGCCAATCAGATCGGTGTGGGGCTGCGGGTCTTCGTCTACGACTGCGCCGACGACCGCCGCTCGACCACGCGGCGCCGCGGCGTGGTGGTCAACCCGGTGTTGGAGACCTCCGAACGGCCCGAGACCATGCCCGACCCCGATGACGACGACGAGGGCTGTCTGTCGGTGCCCGGTGAGTCGTTCCCGACCGGCCGCGCGGAATGGGCCCGCGTCACCGGCCTGGACGCCGACGGCAACCCGGTCACACTGGAGGGCACCGGGTTGTTCGCAAGGATGCTGCAGCACGAGACCGGGCATCTGGACGGCCTGCTGTATCTGGACATGCTGGTGGGCCGTCACGCCCGAGCGGCGAAGCGGACGGTGAAGTCCAACGGCTGGGGCGTGCCGGGCCTGTCGTGGATGCCGGGCGACGTGCCCGATCCGTTCGGTCACTGAGGGTCCGGTGATGAACCGGCCACCTGTCGAACTGCCCCCCATCGGCACCCGGGTGAGCCTGCGCTACCTGCGGCCGCCCGGTTCGGAGCCGCCGATGGGCGACGTGGTGGGGCATCTGGAGGCGGCCGGGACGGTGGTGCGGGTCCGCTCGTCGGACGGGGTGGTCCACGATTGCCGGCACGCCGACGTGCTGTACGTGCGCCGGCTCACCGATCGGCCGGTGAAGAACTCAGCGATCCGCGCCGTGGAGCACGCTGCCGCGCTGGCCTGGCCGGGCAGCGAACACCAGTGGCTCGACGGCTGGTTGCTGCGGGCCGGGCCCGGTACCGCATTGGCGACGAATTCGGCTGTGCCCCTGGACATGTTCGCCCACACCAGCACCATCCCGGCGATCATCGACTGGTATGCCCGACGGGATCTGGCCCCGACCCTGGCGGTCCCGGAGCGGCTGCTGCGACTGCCGGAAGACATTCCCGCACGGTTGGAGATCCGCACCCTGGTGGGCGAGTTGACCGCCGGGTCCGCGCCCGAGCAGGTGACGCTGACCGACCGGCCCGGCCCGGACTGGCCCGCCGACGACCCGGTGGGGCCGCTGACCGCGGTGGTCAACGGTGAGCTGGTGTTCGCCTCGATAGCCGGGGTGGCCATCGGGCGCGGCGCGGTCACCCAGGCCCCGGACGGCGCCCGCTGGCTGGGGGTGACCGCCCTGTGGGTGGCCGAGGACCGCCGCCGGCAGGGCCACGGGCGGGCGATCTGCACCGCACTGCATGCCTGGGGCGCCGAGCGGGGGGCCGCCCGCGGTTACGCGCAGGTACGCAGCGATGACGCCGGCGCGTTCGAGTTCTGCGAGGCGCTCGGATTCGCCGGTCAGCACCGCACCCGCTACCTGGACGCCCGGCTGCTGCGGTAGCGGCGTGGGTCGCCGATCTAGGGTGACTGCGTGACTGCGCTGCGACTGGCCACCTGGAACGTCAACTCCATCCGCACTCGCGTGGGCCGTGTCACCGACTGGCTGGCCCGCGCCGACGTCGATGTGCTGGCGATGCAGGAGACCAAGTGCACCGACGCGCAGTTCCCCACCCTGCCGTTTCACGAACTCGGCTACGAGGTGGCACATGTCGGCCACAACCAGTGGAACGGCGTGGCGATCGCCTCCCGGGTCGGTCTGGACGCCGTCGAGATCGGGTTTCCCGGGCAACCCACCTGGGCCAAGGCGGACGCCGACCCGACGGTCGAGGCTCGCGCGCTGGGCGCCAGCTGCGGCGGAGTCCGGGTGTGGAGTCTGTATGTGCCCAACGGACGCGCCCTGAACGACCCGCACTACACCTACAAGCTGGAATGGCTTGCCGCGTTGCGCGATACCGCCGAAGGCTGGCTGCGTGACGATCCCTCGGCGCCGATCGCGTTGACGGGCGACTGGAATATCGCACCCCAGGACGACGACGTGTGGAGCATGGAGTTCTTCGACGGCGCGACCCACGTCTCGGAGCCCGAGCGCCGGGCGTTTCACGCGCTGACCGAGGCGCAGTACCTCGACGTGGTGCGACCGTTCACGCCGGGCCCCGGTGTCTACACCTATTGGGACTACACCCAACTACGGTTCCCCAAGAAGCAGGGCATGCGAATCGACTTCATCCTGGGCTCGCCCGCGCTGGCCACCCGCGTCTCGCACGCCGAGATCGTCCGGGAGGAACGCAAGGGCAAGTCGCCCAGCGATCACGCGCCGGTGCTGGTGGACATCCAGCCGGCTCCGAAAGCTCGGGTTATATGAATTCGTTGTGGATTCCGCGGGTTCACCCGAAATTCGCATAGGATGGATCGGGTTAACCAAATTGCCTCGTTTGAAGGGCAGGGAATACCCATGAACGCCGTCGCAGGGACGGTACGGAAGGTGGCCGGAGCGGCGACTCGCGCGGCGACCATGACAACTGAGGCGGCTGGCGCAGTCGGCGGGGCCGCACTCAACGGGGTAATCGGTGGCTTGAAGGGGGCGGCGAGCGGTGCCCAGCGCGGCCTGAGCACCGGCAGCCACTCGACCCCCGCGGCCGCGCTGACCCTGGGCGCCCTCGGCGTCACCGGATTGGTCGAGTGGCCACTGCTGGTGGCGGTGGGCGGCACCGCCCTGGTGCTCAAGCAGCTGAACCGCTCCGATAACGGCGCGCCGCCGGCGCAGCCTTCGGCGAAGTCGTCGGCGAAGGCGCCGGCCGCTTCGACCGCGACGGCCCGGCCGTTGAAGTCGGTGAAATCGGCCAAGTCGACGAAGCCCTCGGGTTCGTCGACCACGCGGCGCAGCTCGCAGCCGAAGAAGGCGGCAGCGCGACCGGCCCGCAGCGGCAGCAGCAGCGCTCGCGCGCGCCACTGAACGGGCCCGCGTGGATTTAGGCCGTGCCGTCAGGCACTCTCTTCCGCTGCGCGCGGCAAACTTCGGTGTCCAGCTCACCTCCGCATTGGTCGACGCGTCTGTACAGACCGCGACCGGCATCGCGGGCGCTGTCCTCCCGAGTAGCGATGACGGCTGGGTGTTGTCCCGGCGGTGTTTCCGCGGCGAGGCCCGGGCCTGGGTCGAGGTGCGCGGGCTCGATGGGCCGGCCGGGGACGAGCTGGCTACTGCCGTGCTGGGCGCGGCCCGAGCGTTGCCCGGGGTCACCTCGGTCCGCCTGAATCACCCGCTGTCGCGGCTGGTGGTCGGACTCGACTCCGACGCCGGCGGCGACGTCGTCTCGTTGCGTGAGCTGTGCCGCGTGGTCGGCGACACCGAGGCCCAGCACCGTCGGGTTCATGCGGCGGTCCCAGCTTCACCTCTCCTTCGTCGAGCCTCGCTGAACCGCCGGCCGACCGACCGCCGGCGCCCACCGGCCACCCTGCCCGGCGATGGCATGACGCAGGCGCTGCGCGCTCTCAGCCTCGGCGCCCACGTCGCCGGCCTGGGCATGGCGACGGTCGGCCGGCTGTTGCGGTTGCCGGTGCTGCCGCTGGGCTTGGAGGCCGGCGTCGTCGTCGTCGACTACCAGCCGCGGCTGCGGCGACTGCTCGAGGACAACATCGGCAAGCAGGCGACCGATGCTTTGTTGTCGCTGGCCGGCGCGGGCGTGCACACGCTCAACCAGGCACCCACCGCGCTGGCGGTGGACCTGTCGATGGAGGCGATGCGTGCCGGGGAAGAACGTGCCGCCGAGCGCGCCTGGCGCCGCCGGGAACCCGAGCTCGCCGACTACGCCGACCATCCGCCGGTGCCCATTCCGCCACGGCCGGTTCCCCGGCCGCCGGGTCCGGTCGAACGCCACCTGAACCGCAGCGCCGTGATGCAGGCGATCGGAGCAGGGGTGATCGGCGCCGCGACCGGCAGCCCCGACCTCGCCGGCACCGCCGCGGCGGTGGCAGCGCCCAAGGGCACCCGCGCCGCACGCGAGTCGTTCGCCGCCACCTTCGGCCGCGGACTGGCCAACCAGCACGGCGCGGTGGTGCTGCGCCCGAGCAGTCTGCGCGAGCTCGACCGGGTAGACACCGTGGTCATCGACCCGCGGGTGCTGTGCGGCAAAACCCTGCGGGTGATGCAGGTGCGCGGCGCCGACGACGACGAGCTTCGGGCGGTGTGGGCACAGGCCCAGTCCCGGCTGGATGACGCCGGACTCGAACCGGGCTGGCACCGGATCGGTCAGCGTCCCGGGGTGCAGGCCTCGTTCCAGCCCGCACTGCTGCCGCTGGCCGCCGCAGTGGTGACCGAGGCCCGACACGCCGATGTCGAGGTGGTCACCGTCGAAGCCGAGGCGCTCGGCGAGTTGCGGCCGATCTTCGACGACATCCGCCCGCTCGACGGTGCGGCGGTGGACGAGGCGCTGACCGCGGCGGTGACCGCCTACCAGGCCGACGGTCACGACGTCGCGGTGTTGTCCGCGGCGGCCGTCGGGGCCCTGGCCGCGGCCGACGTGGCGCTGGGCATGCTGCCGGAGCAGGGCGCCCCGCCGTGGTGCGCCGATGTGTTGCTGAGCGACCTGGCCGCGGCGTGGCGGATATTGCACGCGTTGCCGGCGGCCAGATCCGCCAGCCGCCGTGGCGTCGAGATCGCCACGGGTGCGTCGACACTGGGCGCACTGTTGATGCTGCCGGGAGTACGTGGCCAGGGACCGGGTCCGGTGACCACCGGCGCGGCCGCCGGCGCACTGTCCGGCTACTGGCTGGCCAGGCGCGCGGTGGACGCCTCGATGCCACGCCCGGCGGCGGTGCACGAGTGGCATGCCATGTCGGTGGACCAGGTGCGCGCGATGCTGCCGCCGCCCGAGCCGGAGATCCCGGCCGGGGACCAACACGCCCCTGCTGCGGCGGCCGCGCTGGCGGCGGTCGACCTGGCCCGTCGCGGCGCCCAGCGCAGCGCACCGCCGCGGATGATCTGGCAGTTCGCGCAGGCAGTCCGCAGCGAGCTGTCCGACCCCATCACGCCGGTGCTGGCGCTGGGAGCCGCCGCCAGCGCGGTGCTCGGATCACCGGTCGACGCGGTGTTGGTCGGCTCGGTGCTGGGCGGCAACGCGATGCTGGCCGCCGCGCAGCGCCTGGTGGCCGAGCGGCGGCTCAATGTGCTGTTGAACGAACAGGTTCCGCCGGCACGCCGGCTGCTGCCCGATGGCGGCTACTGTGAGGTCCCCGCCGAGGAGTTGCGTCTCGGAGACGTGATCGAGGTGCGGCCGCACGAAGTGGTGCCCGCCGACGGGCGCTTGATCGACGCCGACGACCTCGAGGTCGACGAGTCGTCGCTGACCGGCGAGTCGCTGTCGGTGGTCAAGCAGGTCGAGGCGACGCCGGGAGCGGACCTGGCCGAGCGCGAATGCATGATCTATGCGGGCACCACGGTTATCACCGGTACCGCCCTGGCGCTGGTTACCGCGGTGGGTGCCGACACCTACAGTCGCCGCGCCGCCGACCTGGTCGCCGGCGAGCAGTCGGCGGTCGGATTGCAGCACCAGCTGAGCCTGCTGACCAGCAAAGCCTGGCGGATCAGCCTGGCCGGGGGCACCCTGGTGACCGGTTTGGGCGTCCTCCGGCGTATCGGGTTGCGACAGTCGGTGGCCTCCGGCATCGCCATCGCCGTCGCGGCGATCCCCGAGGGTCTGCCGCTGGTGGCCACTTTGGCACAGCAGGCGTCCGCCAGGCGGCTGACCAAATCCGGTGTGCTGGTTCGGGTACCGCGCTCGGTGGAGGCGCTCGGCCGCGTCGACGTGGTGTGCTTCGACAAGACCGGGACGCTGAGCCAGAACCGGCTGCGGGTGACACAGCTGACACCGGCGCCGGGGTACACCACCGATGAGGTGCTGGCGTTCGCGGCGCAGGCCGCCCCGACCACCAACGGCCGGCAGGTGCACGCCACCGATGCCGCGATCATCGACGCCGCGACGGCTGCCGGCGTGGTGGATCCCGATCGCGGCGAGGTCGCCCATCTGCCGTTCCGGTCCGGCCGCAGCTACTCGGCGTCGATCGTCGGCGCCGAGTTGACCGTCAAGGGTGCGCCGGAGGTCGTCGGGCCCGCCTGCGGCGGCGACCCGGCGATCCGCAAGACGGTGCTGGGTATGGCCGGGCAGGGGCTGCGGGTGATCGCCGTTGCCCGGCGGGAACTCTCCGCAGCGCAGGTCGCCGCACTGGGTGAGGACCCGGATCCGGAGGACATCGGCCAGTTCTGTGGCGATGCGCTGACGTTCGTCGGGTTGATCGGTATCGCCGACACCCCCCGGCCGGAGGCCGCCGGCCTGCTGGCCGAGCTGGACCGCTGGCAGATCCCGGTGCGGCTCATCACCGGCGACCACCCGGTCACCGCCACCGCGATCGCCCGGGAGCTCGGCCTGGAGATCAGCGCCGATCAGGTAATCAGCGGCGCGGAGTGGGATGCGTTGTCCCGCAAGGGACAGGAGGTCGCGGTAGCCGAGCGGGTGGTGTTCGCCCGGATGTCACCGGAGAACAAGGTGCAGATCGTGCAGACGCTGGAGCGCACCGGCAAGGTGTCGGCGATGGTCGGTGACGGCGCCAACGATGCCGCGGCCATCCGCGCCGCCACCGTCGGGATCGCGGTCGTCGCCCACGGCAGCGAGGCCGCCAGCACCGCCGCCGACGTGGTATTGCTCGATGGCCGGATCCACACCCTGCTCGACGCGTTGGACGAGGGCCGGGAACTGTGGCAGCGGGTGCAGGCAGCGGTCGGGGTGCTGCTGGGCGGCAACGCCGGCGAGGTGGCGTTCGCGATCATCGGCAGCGCGCTCACCGGGCGCTCACCGCTCAACGCCCGCCAGCTGCTGCTGGTGAACATGCTCACCGACGCGCTGCCGGCGACCGCGCTGGCGGTCAGTGAACTGAACGACTCGGCGGCCTCCACGGCGCGTGGCCCGGACCCCGACGCGCTGTGGCGCGCGGTGGCGGTGCGCGGGGTGACGACCGCGTCGGCCGCGGTGGGCGCATGGGCGCTGGCCTCGATGACCGGGCGCCAACAGCGGGCCTCCACGGTCGCGCTGGTGTCGCTGGTCGCCGCCCAGCTGGGCCAGACGCTGCTGGACTCCCATGACCCGCTGGTGGTGGCGACCGCGGTCGGCTCGCTCGCCGCGATGGGGACGTTGATCTCCATTCCGGGCGTCAGCCAGCTGCTGGGCTGCACCCCGCTGGGTCCGTTGGGCTGGGCTCAGGCGCTGGGGTCAGCGACGGTGGCCACCGCCGGCGCGGCCGTGGTGCCCAAGCTGCTGTCCGGCCTGCACGAGTCCGCGGACAAACCCACCCAGTTCATGGTGCCCACGCCGCGGCAGCCGGACGGCACCCCGACCTCCGACGGCCACTCCGCGCCACGGCTGCGGCTTGTGCACAATGGGGACACCGGCTCTCGTCGCGGAACGGCCGCGGCCCGATCATCCGGCGACCCGTCGCCACCAGGAGGCTCATGATGGCGGACAGCACGCGGCGCAGCGCATCCCAGCGGGAAGCGGTGGCCCACATCCGGGCTGCCGAGGGCTTCGCGGTCGAATTGCCGCTGTTCGGCAAGGTGACGGTGCCGCGACCCGAGCAGCTGGCCTACTACGGTGGGCTGGCGCTGCTGGCCGCGTTCGAGATCATCGACTGGCCGGTAGCCGCTGCGGTGGCCGCCGGCCACATTCTGGCCAACAACCACCGCAGCGAGGTACTCGAGCAACTCGGCGAGGCCCTAGAGGACGCCTAGCAGACGCCCGAGCTGGCCTCGGTCGACTCAGTGGTCGACGGTCAGCACCCCGACGCGCCACAAGAGTGCATACATCTGGTGCAGGGGACCACTGAGCAGCCGGGTGGCCATGTCGACCACCGGGTCTGAGGCGGGCGCGGCCGGTGCACCCCGGCGGGTGTCCACCTTCTTCGCCGTGCTGTTGGCACGCGGAGCCGGCGCCTGGATGTCGGTGTAGGCGATTGCAACCATGATGATGGCCTCCTAGTCGCGTAACGCCGCTACGCGCTCAGCTGGAGGCCGGAATCGGAGCTCAGCTGGAGGCGGTATGCGACCGTTCGGATGGGGACGGAACAGAAGTCAGATATCGGCTCGGACTATCACCGGAACTCATGCGTCCCTCACCTCCTCTCGGTCGCGGGCACGCGTGGGCGTGCCGGTTTCACCGCAGGCATTGGAGGCAGCTCCGACGACCGTCGGAAGACCGCACCCCACTCGTCAGAGCTTCGACACTGCACGGCGTGTCCGTAGATCGGAAGCCACTTGGGCTCAACCCTTAAGCCGGGAGGAGCTGTCCTGACCCGGGGCGTCTTTCGACGTTCGGGGTCAGTGGCCTGTGTCCGTGCAGACGCCTCACCTAACGAGGTGCTTGCACGGTCCATAGTGCATCAGGAATGCGCCCGGGTCAATTCAACTCACCCACCGGTTTCCACACGGTTCGGTCACGACCCGGCGGCATCGTCGAAGTGCACCGTCACACGGCGCCCGGGGTGCTGTCGGACCGGTTCACCGGCTCGCCGGCGTAACGCCCCGGCGCCGCCCACGACGTCAGCGCCCCGAGCACCATCATCACCGCCGCGGCGGCGAACACCACCGCCAACCCGGTGTGGAATGGCCCGGAGATCAGTTGCGGGAAGAAGCTGTGCCCGGTCAACATCTGGGCGTCGACACCGGGATGCTCCAGCGCACCGGAGGGCCCCAGCAGTTCGCCGATCGGGTTATAACCCAGAAACGCCGCGAACAGGCTGCCCACCGGCGGGGTGTGGGCCACCTGTTGTGCGACCTCGGCGGGCACTCCCCGGTGCTCTAACCCCGCACCCATCGCCTCCGGCAGTGTGTTCGCCAGGCCGATCACCATGAGGGAGAAGAAGATACCGATCGACAACGACGTGCCGGCGTTGAAGAACGTGGCCCGCACACCCGAGGCGGCACCGCGCTGGGCGGCCGGGACACTGGACATGACCACAGCGGTGTTGGGCGCGGTGAAGATCCCGCCGCCGAGCCCGTTGAGGAAGACCAGCGCCGCGAAGACCCGATAGTCGAAGTCGACGGGAAGCAGCACCAGCGCCACGAACGTCACCGCCATCAGCGCCATCCCACCGACGGCGAAGGGGCGGGCGCCGTGCCGGTCGGACAGTGACCCGGCCACCGGCCCGGCCAACAGGAAGCCCACCGTCATCGGCAGCAGGTAGATGCCTGACCACAGCGGGGTGGATTCGAAGCTGTAGCCGTGCAGCGGCAACCAGATGCCCTGCAGCCAGATGATCAGCATGAACTGCATACCGCCGCGCCCGATCGCCGCCAACAGGCCGGCCACGTTGGCCATTCCGAACGCCGGGATCCGGAACAGCCGCACATCGAGCAGCGGCGCGGCGACCCGCAGTTCGATGACGCAGAACAGCACCAGCAGCGCCACTCCCAGCGCCAGCGAACCCAGCACCACCGGACTTGTCCAGCTGGTCGGCGAATCACCATGCGGCTGAATGCTGTAGGTGATGGCGGTCAGCACCACGGTCAGCCCCAGCCCCAACGTCACCGTTCCCGCCCAGTCCAGCTTGGCCGGTGCGCGCTCGCCGAGTTCGTGCAGCGACCGCATCGACCAGACGGTGCCCAGCACCCCGATCGGCACCCCGACCCAGAACACCGCCCGCCAATCCCACTCCGACAGCAGCCCGCCGATCAGCAGGCCGACGAAGGATCCGGCGACCGCCGCCACCTGGTTGACCCCCAGCGCCATACCACGTTGATTGGCCGGGAAGGCGTCGGTGATGATCGCCGCCGACGACGCGAACAGCATCGCCCCGCCGACGCCCTGCACCACCCGCCAGCCGATCAGCCACCGGGCGCCGGCGCCGAGGTCGAACGGATCGATCGACAGCGCGATCGCCGCCACCGTGAACACCACGAAGCCGGCGTTGTAGATGCGCACCCGGCCGAACATGTCGCCGAGCCGGCCGAAGAACACCACCAGCACCGCCGACACCAACAGGTAGCCCATCAGCATCCACAGCAGGTAGCTCACGTTCGCCGGATCCAGCGGGTTCAGCCCGATGCCGCGGAAGATCGCCGGCAATGAGATCAGCACGATCGAGCCGTTGATGGTGGCCAGCAGCACGCCCAGCGTGGTGTTGGACAGTGCTATCCACTTGTAGCGCGGGTGATCGCGGCCGTAGCGCAACCGGCGGCCGCCGGGTGCGCCAGCCCCGGAGTCGGCGGTCACCCTCTCGACGTGCGCCGTCATCGTCTCTCCCGCGATTCTCCGACCCAAAGCGCATATATTAGCTATGCAAAGGATCGGATGCCTAATCCCCGGCGTCGACACCCTGGTCGGCGCCTTACGCCGGGCATCACACTGCGATAGCGTGGCAGTGCAGTGATCGCAGTACAGAAAATCCACACCGCGGGAGCGCAACCTGTGCGCTGAGAGGACGGCCGGGGCCGTCGACCGTACGAACCTGACCGGGTAATTCCGGCGAGGGAGAGGACATTTACATGACCGACGTCGCGAACGTCCGTATCGAGCCCCAGGTGACCACCGGGCCGATCCCCTACAGCGAGAAGATCTACCGCGAGATCGAAGCCCCCGGTGGCGCGGTGATGAAGGTGCCGTTCCGCCGGGTCAACCTGACCAACGGCGAGCACTTCGACCTCTATGACACCTCCGGCCCGTACACCGACGCCGACGCGGTGATCGACCTGCACCGCGGCCTGCCGGCCCGGCCGGGCGTGGTGCGCGACCGCGGCACCCAGTTGCAGCGTGCGCAGGCCGGTGAGATCACCGCCGAAATGGCCTTCATCGCCGCCCGCGAAGGTTTCCCCGCCGAGCTGGTGCGCGACGAGGTGGCCCGCGGCCGCGCGGTGATCCCCGCCAACCACAACCATCCCGAGCTGGAGCCGATGATCATCGGCAAGGCGTTCAAAGTGAAGATCAACGCCAACATCGGCAACTCCGCGGTGACCAGCTCGATCGGCGAAGAGGTCGACAAGATGGTGTGGGCCACCCGCTGGGGTGCCGACAACATCATGGACCTGTCCACCGGCAAGGACATCCACGAGACCCGGGAGTGGATCCTGCGCAACTCCCCGGTGCCGGTCGGTACGGTGCCGATTTACCAGGCGCTGGAGAAGGTCAACGGCGACCCGACCAAGCTGAGCTGGGAGTTGTACCGCGACACCGTGATCGAACAGTGCGAGCAGGGTGTGGACTACATGACCGTGCACGCCGGGGTGCTGTTGCGCTATGTGCCGCTGACCGCCAAGCGGGTCACCGGGATCGTGTCCCGCGGGGGCTCGATCATGGCGTCGTGGTGCCTGTCGCGGCACCAGGAGTCGTTCCTCTACACCAACTTCGAAGAGCTCGCCGACATTCTGGCCAGCTACGACGTGACCTTCTCCCTCGGCGACGGGCTGCGGCCCGGTTCTATCGCCGACGCCAATGACGAGGCGCAGTTCGCCGAGTTGCGCACCCTGGGTGAGTTGACCAAGATCGCCAAATCCCGTGGCGCCCAAGTGATGATCGAAGGCCCGGGGCACGTCCCCATGCACAAGATCGTGGAGAACGTGCGACTGGAGGAGGAGTGGTGCGACGAGGCGCCGTTCTACACACTCGGACCGCTGGCCACTGACATCGCACCGGCTTATGACCACATCACCTCCGCGATCGGCGCGGCGATCATCGCCCAGGCCGGTACCGCAATGCTGTGCTACGTGACACCCAAGGAGCACCTCGGGCTGCCGGACCGCAAGGACGTCAAGGACGGGGTGATCGCCTACAAGATCGCCGCGCACGCTGCGGACCTGGCCAAGGGCCACCCGCATGCGCAGGACCGCGACAACGCATTGTCCAAGGCGCGCTTCGAGTTCCGCTGGTATGACCAGTTTGCGTTGTCGCTGGACCCGGACACCGCGCGCGAGTACCACGATGAGACGCTGCCCGCCGAGCCGGCCAAGTCCGCGCACTTCTGCTCGATGTGCGGTCCGAAGTTCTGCTCGATGCGGATCAGCCAGGACGTTCGCGATTACGCGGACGAGCACGGGTTACAGACCCAGGAGGACATCGACGCCGCCATCGCCAGGGGCATGGAGGAGAAGTCAGCCGAGTTCGCCGAGCACGGCAACCGGGTGTACCTTCCGATCTCCACCTAGTGGTGATCGCAAGCGCGGCGGAGCCGGGCGAAGCGGGTCGCCACTCATCCGACCCAGTGGTGATCGCAAGCGCGGCGGAGCCGGGCGAAGCGGGTCGCCACTCATCCGACCCAGTGGTGATCGCAAGCGCGGCGGAGCCGGGCGAAGCGGGTCGCCACTCATCCAGCACAGTGGAGTTCCTGCCGCGGGCACCGTCCGGATCCACCCCGGCGCGGGTATTGACCATCGCCGGGTCGGATTCCGGCGGCGGCGCCGGCATTCAGGCCGACATGCGCACCTGCGCGATGCTCGGTGTCCACGCGTGCGTCGCGGTGACGGCGGTGACGGTGCAGAACACCGTCGGCGTCAAGAGCTTTCACGAGGTTCCCGCCGCCACCGTCGCCGCCCAGATCGAAGCGGTGGTGCCCGACATCGGGATCCAGGCCGCCAAGACCGGGATGCTGGCGTCGGCTCAGATCATCACGGGAGTGTCGGAGACCTGGCGGGAACTGGGGCTGACCGTACCGCTGGTGGTCGATCCGGTGTCGGCATCCATGCACGGTGATGCGCTGCTGGCGTCGTCAGCGCTGGATGCGATGCGCAACAATCTGTTTCCGCTGGCGACACTGGTGACGCCCAACCTGCACGAGGTGCGACTGCTGGTCGGCGTCGAGGTGGTCGACGCCGAGACCCAGCGGACGGCCGCCCGGGCGCTGCACGCCCTCGGTCCGCAGTGGGTACTGGTCAAAGGCGGACACCTGCCGTCGGAGCAGCACAGCCCCGACCTGCTTTTCGACGGCACCGCCTTCCAGGAGTTCCCCGGGCCGCGCGTAGCCACCTCCGACGACCACGGCGCCGGTGACACGCTGGCCGCGGCCACCGCCTGCGCACTGGCGCACGGGTACACCGTTCCCGCCGCGGTGGCGTTCGCCAAGGACTGGGTCACCGAGTGCCTGCGCGCCGCCTACCCGCTGGGGCACGGACACGGCCCGGTCTCACCGCTGTTCCGGTTGTCGCGGTGATCCTCGACGAGATCGCCGGCGTCGCTCACAAACCCGCCGGCACGCCGAGCGGGGTGGTGCTGCTGGCACACGGCGCCGGCGGTAACCGGGATTCGCCCATGCTGCAGCGGCTTTGCGACGAGTGGGCGCAGCGCGGCTTCCTGGCGATCCGCTACGACCTGCCGTTTCGACGGCGCCGCCCCAAGGGTCCGCCGTCGGGGTCGGGGGCCGGCGACCGGGACGGCATCGTCGCGGCGATCGGATACGCGCGCGGCATGGCCGGCGGTCCGCTGATCGCCGGCGGCCACTCCTACGGCGGGCGGCAAACCTCGATGGTGGTGGCCGGCGGGGGCGTGCCGGTAGACCTACTGGCGTTGTTCTCCTACCCGCTGCATCCGCCCGGTAAGCCGGAGCGCCGCCGTACCGAACACCTGTCCGGCATCGGCGTGCCCACCGTGTTCACCCATGGCGGCTCGGATCCGTTCGGGACGCTGCCGGAGATTCACGCCGCGGCCGCGTTGATCCCGGCCCGGCACGAAGTCGTCGAGATCAGCGGCGCCCGCCATGACCTGGCCGCCAAGGCCGTAGACGTGCCGGCGCTGGCCGTCGACGCCGCCCTGCGACTGCTCAGCTGAGAGCCGCCGGTCAGCCTCGCTGGTTACCGGTGAGTCAGGTACCGTGATTTTCATGAGTAGCGAGCTGGTCGACGTCGTCATCGTGGGCGCGGGTTTCGGCGGGATGGGCGCGGCGATCGAGCTGAAAAAGCTCGGCTACGACAACATGGTCCTGCTGGAGCGCGAGGACGATCTGGGCGGAACCTGGCACGTCAACCGGTACCCCGGCCTGGCCGTCGACATCCCCTCGACCACCTACTCGTACTGGTTCGAGCCCAACCCGCACTGGACGCGGCTGTTCGCCACCGGTTCAGAGCTCAAGCGCTACGCCGAGCACGTCGCCGACAAGTACGACGTGCGCCGCCACATGCGGTTCAACACCACCGTCGAGGGCGCCCGCTGGGATGAGGAAGCCCAGCGCTGGCAGGTGAGCCTGGCCGACGGTGCCACGCTGAGCGCCCGCTACCTGATCACCGCGACCGGTTTCCTGTCGCAGCCGCACACCCCGGACATCCCGGGCATCGCCGATTTCGCCGGCAAGGTGGTGCACACCACCGCGTGGGACGCTCACCACGACTTCAACGGTCGGCGGGTCGGCTTGATCGGCACCGGCGCCACCGCGGTGCAGCTCATCCCGGAGCTGGCCAAGACGGTCGGCGACCTCACGGTCTACCAGCGCACCCCGATCTGGGTGGCACCCAAACTGGACTTCGGGTTCTCCCCAGTCGTGCAGCGACTGTTCGCGCGGGTCCCGCTGGCCCAGCGGGCGCTGCGGTGGGTGACCGACAGCCTGCTGGGTTTCATGACTTTCGTCGGGGTGCTCAACTTCCCCTTCTTCCGCCGACTGTCGATCGCCGCGATGGATCTGTGCAAGATCCACCGCTTCATCTCGATCCGCGACAAGGAACTGCGGGCCAAACTGACCCCGAGCTACGACATCGGCTGTAAACGGCCCAGTTGGTCCAACGACTACTACCGCAGCTTCAACAAACCGCACGTACACCTGGAGACGGCCGGCATCGAACGGATCGAGCCGGACGGGATCGTCACCGTCGACGGCCGCAAGAGCGAGATCGACACGCTGGTGCTGGCGACCGGCTTCGACCTGTGGGAGGCCAACTTCCCGGCGATCGAGATCGTCGGACGCGACGGCCGCAACCTGGGAAAGTGGTGGCGGGAGAACCGGTTCCAGGCCTACCAGGGCGTGTCGATTCCGGCCTTTCCGAACTTCCTGAGCCTGGCCAGCCCGTACGCGTTCTGCGGCCTGTCGTTCTTCAACACGATGGAGTACCAGATGCGCCACATGGGCCGGTTGTTCGGCGAACTGCAGCGCCGCGGCGCGACGACCTTCGAGGTCACCGAGGCTGCCAATACCCGCTTCCTCGACGACATGACCAAGCGGTTGGACCGCTCGGTGTTCTACGCCGGTAGCTGCACAGGGTCACGCTCCTACTACTTCAACCCGAGCGGCGAAGCAACCTTGCTGCGGCCCACCACGGTGCGCCACGCGGTGCGGGATGGCTCCCGATTCCCGCTGGAGGACTACCAGATCGCCTGAGCCGGAAGCTGATCCGGCTCCAGACCCGTCAGTTGTCGCCGATCGCGACGGCCTCCATGAGTTTGCGCAGCGCGGCCTGCGCGTAACCCGGTGCCGCGGTGGCTGTTGCGTCACCGTACGACCGCCCTTCCCGGTCCAGCCTGCCCAGGTCGTCCACCAGCGCGGCCAAGGCGTGCACCAGGAACCTCGCGTGCAGGACGTCCAGCTCCGGCCGCACCGCCGTCAGTGGCCCCACCCAGGTGTCGATGAAGGCGCGCTCCGAATCGCGCAACAGGTCCCGCTCCGCGGGCCCCAGATTGACCCGCTCGGTGTCGTAGACCGCCGCCAGTTCGGGATTGGCGAAGATGGTGGCCACGAACGCCTCGACCAGGCGGGCCAGTACCTCGCGCGGGTCATCGAAGACGCCCGCGATCGCCGACATCTCCCCGCCGATCCGGTCGACGGCACGCTGTAGACCCGTGGTCAAGATGTCGCTCTTGCTCGAGAAGTACCGATAGACGCCGGAGGCGGGGACCCCCACGGCGTCGGCGATCTCGGTGACGCTGGTCTCGGCGTAGCCCTTGGTACCGAACAGCAGGATCGCCGAATGCAGCAACGCCTCGTACGGCCCGGCGTCCGGCGTGAAAATGCGCCACACCGATGGGCGATTGACCCCGACGTCACCCTGTTGGGGCAGTTCGGCGCCGGCCAGCGCCCGCGCGGTGTCCAGCATCAGCGGCCTGATCTCGTCGTCCGAGATCGGCAACCGGTGCCCGACGACGCTGCCCGCGATACTGAGCAGGCCCGCGGACAGGGTCCACCGCTCGATGGAGGTCAATCCCGGACGCAGCACGTTGAGCGGGCGTTGCACCCGCCGGTTGACCTGGTGGATGTGCGCCGTCAGCGTGGCCTTGTCGGCAGGCTGCAGGTAGCGGCCCTGCCACCGGTAGAGCCCGCCGGCCTCGCGGTTGTCGAGCGCTGACGAGATGAGCGTGTTGATGATCTGGTCCAGGACCGCCCCGGGATCCTGTTCCAATTCCGCGTCGGGAATCTCGTCGATGAACGCGGTACGGTCCTCCAGCTGTTGACCGAGCGCGCCAACGACGACGGCGAACATCTGGTACTTGCTCGGGTAATGCCGGTACAGCGCCGGCGCCGAGATTCCAACCTTGGTGGCAATCGCCTCCATGCTGGTCGCGTGGTAACCCTGTGCACTGAACGCCTCCGCAGCCGCACGCGTGATCTGGGCTTTGCGGTCTTTCGGGCGCCGTCTGATGTGGCCACCCGTGCGTCCGGCCGGGCCATTCGTAGCACCGAGCGTGATAACCACCTCTTAACAACTCCGGCCAGCTCCGTCACTTTCAGAGCATTATTAACACACCTAGGTGAACGGCGCGGCAAGAGGTTCCGGGCGCGTGTCCGCCCGCCCTCGGCGACTGGAGCCGAACCCCCTCCGGGGACCGCTATCGACCGCGGGTGGTCCGTGCCGGCGTCAAGGCACGGCCGGCACCCGCCAGCAGGGCGGCCGCCCGGCAGATCACGGCGTGGTGACGACGTGACGGGTGCGGTCGTCCCGTACCGGAACTCCGTTGCGGCCGCTGAGATCCTGGGCATAGATCCCGACCGCGTAGGGAACGCCCCGGCCATTGACCGCCAACTCATCGCGGTCGATGTTGTCGATGGTGTCGCCCTTCTGGTGATAGTTCGGGTCGAACGGCTCATCGGCGGCACCGCCCCACAGCTTCGCCTCTTCGGGCGACTTCTTCACTTCGGCACCGGAGAACAGCCCGCCGGAGGGGATGCCGGCCTGGGTGAATCCGTCGTAGTCGGAGCGACCGTCGAAGGAGGTGTCGCGCGGTTCCTTGCCGGCGGACTTGAGATAGGCCACCAGGGTCCGCTCGATGCCGGCCGAGCCTTCCGGCACCACCGGTTGGCCGCGCTTGGTCGGGTCCAGCGACTGGTCGCCGTCGTAGGTGAAGTAGCCCGGATTCGGCGAGCCGAGCATGTCGAAGTTCAGGTACAGCGCGATGTTCTTGAGCTGCTCGACGTCGAGCGACTCGATGTACTTGCGCGAGCCGATCAGGCCCAGCTCTTCGGCGCCCCAGAACCCGAACCGCACCGCATTGTTCACCTCAGGTGAATCCCCCAGTTGCAGCGCGGTTTCCAGCACCGCGGCCACCCCCGAGCCGTTGTCGTTGATACCGGGTCCCTCGGGGACGCTGTCCAGGTGGGCGCCGAGCATCACCACATTCTCGGTCGATCCGGTCTTGGTCTGGGCGATCACGTTGCGGGCCGGGATGTCGTCGGTGTGGGCGTCGAGTTTGACGGTCATGGTGCCGTGGCCGCCGCGCAGCATCGCGCCGTCGGCCTTCGTCACGCTCACGACGGGGATCTTGACCTCAGTCTTCTCCCCCAGTGTCCCGCCCATCTTCTCTTCGTCGACGCTGTCGGCGACCACCATCGCCACCGCACCCTGCTCGACGGCGATGGCCATCTTCTCCTTGAACGGGCAGGTTCCGCGGTCCACCAGCACCACGGCGTCCTTGACGGTCAGCCCGTCGTAGTCCTCGGCGCTGCAGCCGGGGCTGTCGTCGGCCGGCGCGGCGACCAGTGGCCCGGTGACACCCTCGGGCGGGGTCCCGAGGCTGTACTGCAGGGCCCGGGCCTCGACGGTCTTGTCGCCGAGGCGCACCGAGCCCGTCTCGGCTTTGAACACCCGGGCGATGAACTCCGGAGTCTCCACGTCGAAACCGCGCTCGCGCAACGTGTTGGCCACGTAGTCGACACTGGCGTCGTAACCCGGAGTACCGATGGCGCGGGTGTCCTTGTTCGCGTTGGCGATGTCCTGCAGCTTCTGCAGGTGCCCCATCATCGCGTCGATGGTGACCTTGTCGCTCAGAGTCTTGGCGAACTCCGCGGCTGCGGCGGCATCCGGTGCCCGCTCGGCGGTGGGCGGTGTGCTGCTGCAGCCGCCGGCGAACAGCGCAGCGGCCAGCGCGGTGCCGAGGACGGGCATCAGTTTCTTCTGGTAATCCACGCGTCCACGTTAGTGGGTGGGGCGTCCTGTGATAGGTCAGGCCCGGGTCACAGGAACGAAACGACCGCGTCAACGCCGGGATGCAGAACGACGGCCACGTCCCGAGATGGGTGACCGCCGTTCGGATCTGTCGGATCAGCTGGAACGGCTGACCGCAACCTGATGGCGATGACCGTCACGCACCTGGCCGAAATCGACGCGCCCGGACCACGACGGCAGCCGGTGTACACGCCGCGCCGATGTCGCACGGCTCGGGCCCCTGCCTCCCGGCTGTGTGGCACGCGGCAGCGCTCAGGTGGTGCCGGCGCCGCACGGATCCGGTGAACACGCGAGCTGCGAGCCCAGCCTTAGCCGACTGCACTACGCGGCCAGCGACGATGCCCCGCACGCTCGTTGCGTGGGGGTAACTCCTAAGGCGCGGGCTGGGCGCCGGCGCCACCGGTACCGCCGGCGCCGCCCGCGGCTCCCGTGGCTGCGTCGCCCGCCGCCCCGGGGTCGCCGGTTGTGGCCCCGGACGCACCGCCCTGGCCGCCGGCCCCACCGGAGCCTCCGTTACCGCCGCCCGTGGTCTCGCTGTCACCGCCGGCGCCTCCGGTCCCCCCGGTACCACCGACCCCGGTGTCGCTGGATCCGCCGGTGCCACCGGCACCACCGGCTCCACCGGTCGCGGCGGCCACGTTGCCGTTCGTACCTCCGGCGATACCGCCGTTGCCGCCGGCACCCCCGGTGCCACCGGTGCCGGCACCGATGGCGTCACCGCCGGCGCCGCCATCACCGCCGGCGCCAGGCAGGGCACCACTGCCGGTGATTCCCGTGGGTCCGGTACCGCCGGGCCCGTTGACCGTGGCTGTATTGCCGTTGCCGCCGTTGCCGCCGGCACCGCCGTCACCGGGGTTGAAACCGGCGCCGCCGGCACCACCGGTGCCGCCGCTACCGGCGCTACCGGCGACGTCGACCCGCCCGCCGTTGTAGTCGGTGGGCGTGGCGGTGAAGCCGTCGCCGCCATCGCCACCGGCGCCACCGTCGGCGCCGTCACCCACATGGCCGTTCACACCGCCGGCACCGCCGGCACCACCGGCACCACCGGCACCACCGTTGCCGCCGACTTGAGCGTGCTGGGAGTAGGCATGCCCGGCATCGTTGTGCTGGGCAGCACCAGCGACGCCACCGCTGCCGCCCGCGCCGCCCTGACCCCCATTGCCACCGATACCGTCGGCCGCGGTAGCGGTACCACCGGCGCCACCGGCGCCACCGATACCGCCGGCACCGCCGTTGCTGCCGTTGAGATTCAGACCGGGGCCGGTAACCGGGTCGGCGCCGATCTGCCCGGAGCCGCCGTTTCCGGCCGCGCCGCCGGCACCGCCGTTACCCGCGGTGTGAGTGCCGCCGCCACCGGCGCCGCCGGCGCCGCCGTTACCGCCGGTGCCACCGCCACTCACGCCGGTCACGTTGCCCATGCCGTCGCCGCCGGCACCGCCGGCACCGCCGTCGGCAGTAGCGCCGTCAGCCCCGGTAGTGCCGCCGTTGGCTGTGCCCGCCACACCGGCATTGCCACCGTTGCCGCCGTCGCCGCCGTTACCCCCATTGGGATTGTCGACAGTGCCCGCGGCTCCGATACCGCCGTTGCCGCCGGCACCGGCGTTGCCGCCGTCACCGGAGTTGTAGCCGTTTCCGCCGGTTCCACCGCTACCGCCGCTGCCGGCGTCACCGCCATCGTTGTTGATGCTGCCATCGTCGAAGGTGCCACCACTGGCGACGCCGTCGCCGCCGGTGCCACCGTCTCCGCCGTCGCCGCCGTTGCCGTCATGACCACCAGCACCAGCACCACCGTTACCGCCGGCGCCACCGTCACCACCGTTACCACCGGGAACCACATTGTTGCCCGGGCGGAAGATCACGCCGTCGTTGAGGTTGCCGACTCCACCGGCACCACCGGCACCGCCAACACCACCGTTGCCGCCGATCCCGTCACCGCCGTCGACCACCGCGATGGCATCACCACCGGCGCCACCGGCACCGCCGGCACCACCACTGCCCGAAGAGCTGGGCTCACCATCGACGAAGCCGTCGCCGCCGGCACCGCCGGCACCACCAGTACCGGCGTGCAAGCCGGTACCACCGGCACCCCCAGCACCGCCGTTACCACCGATAGCCCCCAGACCGCCGGCCGCCTGATCGATCGCCGCGTTGTTGTGCGAGTACGGCGAGGCCAAACCACCCGTACCGCCGTTACCACCGTTACCGCCGACGCCCAGGAGCCCATCAGCACCGTTGACCGCGCCGGCGCCCGCGGCACCGCCATTGCCACCGGCACCACCGACACCACCGGCACCACCGGGCCCGTAGCTGTTCGGTTCGGCGATGTTGTCGTTCACCACACCGCCGCGACCGCCGGTAGCACCGTTACCACCGTTACCGGCCGCACCGCCGTTACCACCGTCACCGGTGGTACCACCGCCTGCGCCACCGGCACCCCCGTCGCCGCCGGCACCACCGGCACCACCGGCCTGACCGGTGGCGTCCGGGATGCTCACGACCGGGTTGGCCCCGCCCGCATCAGTTGCCACCTGACCGTCAGCGCCGGTGTTACCGGTACCGCCATCGCCACCGGCACCACCGTCGGCGCCATCACTGTCAGCACCGGCCGTGCCGGCCGCAGCCGTGCCACCGGCACCACCGTCACCACCGACACCGCCCTGTCCACCGGCACCACCGGCAGCACCGGCCGCCGTGGTGGCGTCCGCGCCATTACCACCAGCCGCACCCCTACCGGCCACGCCCGCATTACCGCCGTTGCCGCTCAGCGCGCCACCGCTTCCACCGCTACCGGCATTGCCACCATTGCCGCCAGCACCGCCGGCGATGCCCGACCCGGCAACCGCATCGGCACCAGCCACACCCGTGCCACCATTGCCACCGGCACCGCCGTTGCCATAGGCACCACCGTTACCGCCATTACCGCCATTGCCACCGGAGGCGCCCGCCGCTGCATTGGCGTCCGCGGACGGGTCATACCCCGCCCCGCCGTTACCGCCATTGCCGCCACCGCCACGAGCACCGTTGGAGCCATCGGCGCTGCCGCCGGTGCCACCTTGACCACCGGCACCCGGAGCCGCGCCATCACCACCAGCGCCACCATTGACGTTCGCCGCAGTACCGGCCGCACCAACACCACCATTACCGGCCGCACCACCGGTGCCACCATTGCCGCCGATACCCAGGATCGACGAGCCGGCGCCGCCGTTGCCGCCGTTGCCGCCGTTGCTGCCGTTACCACCGGCGCCGTCACCACCGTTGGCGAACGAGCCGGCCACCCCGTTCCAGCCCGCACCACCGACACCGCCGTCGCCGCCGTTGCCCAGCGCGCCCATCCCGAAGAAGTCCTGCGCCTGACCCGAGGAGCCGCCGTTGCCGCCGTTACCCGCAGCCAGGGTCGCCGTGGCCGCCCCGCCGGCGCCACCGTCGCCGCCGTTGCCCCACATCTCACCGCCGTGACCGCCGTCGCCACCATCAGCACCCAGACCACCGGCACCACCGGCACCGCCGTCGCCGATACCGCCGGCGTGCCCGCCGTTGCCACCGGCCACGCCTTCGATGGTCGAGGACCAACCGGCGCCGCCGTCGCCGAACCACAGGCCGCCGTTGCCGCCGTCAGGGTCAGCCTCGGTGCCGTCGACACCGTTGCAGATCATGCCGCAGAAACCCTCGGTGAACGGCGCGGTCAACTGGTTGATCACATTGTTGACCTGCGAACCGAAGTCAGAGTCGATCCAGTTCTGCAATGCCGCGTGCAACGGCGTGTAGAAGGCCGTGTCCCACATCTGGGCCATGTCGGTGGCATCGGCCGACCCCGCCAGGTCCCAACCGGACGAGGTGAACAGGCTGTCGAAGTCTCCGGACAAGTTGCCCCACGCGGCCGGATCGAACAGATCGGTCAACAAATCCTCGAAGTCCGCACCGGCGACCGGCGCGGTCGCCAACGGCGCCAACCCGAACGCCAAAAACGCCCCCACGGCCGAGGAGGCGCCCACGATGCGCCGGCCTCGCCGACCGGAACCGCCCCTGCCTGAACTCCCGCTGCCTGTGACGCCGCGACGAACATCCATCTTGTCCCCGTTTCTCCCCATGGCGCCCGAGCGCTGTAACGCCTGGCTAATAGGCGCCTTAGGAACAGCACGGTACTTCCGCATACGTAAATTGTCTACGCAAGGTTTGATATAGGCATTGTTACATCCATTTAGTACGGTTCTCCCGTCCAGAGGTTCGCGCGAGTCGCGAAGGTGCGCTGCAGTCTCTAGTCATCGCAGGAAGGTCGGGCCCGATGTCTCATCGTCTCGAAAACGCAGGGAAACGCCGGTGGCAGAGGCGTGGCACCGAGCTGAGGGCAGCGCCCGCAACGCTGGGGATATTCACAGCCGTCGGCCTCGCGGCGCTGACCTCAGCCCCGGCGGCGCACGCCGACATCGACGACTTCTTGACCGATCTGTTCGATCCGAGCGCCTGGGGCAGCCTGGCCGAAGACTTCAACAGTCTGGTCACCGGCTCGGGCTGGGACTTGGCTGGACCGGCCGACAGTAATCTCGCGTTCGACTTCTACACTCCGCTGCACGCGGTCTTGCAGGACTGGCTCGACTCGCCGTTCGGTGAGCAGCTCACGACGCCGCTCAACCAGCTCTTCGCGCCGCTGTACCCCGACGCGTGCGGCCTGATCTGCAACGGCGCCGACGGGACCGAGGCCAACCCTGACGGCGGCAACGGCGGCGTGTGGTTCGGCGACGGCGGCAACGGCTGGACCTCCACGGTGGCAGGGGCGGCCGGCGGCGACGGCGGGCACGCCGGCCTGTTCGGCAACGGCGGCGACGGCGGCGACGGCGTGGCCGGGATCGACGGGGGTGCGGGCGGTAACGGCGGCGACGGGGGCGCCGGTGGGACGTTGTTCGGCAACGGGGGTGCCGGCGGCGATGGCGGGCACGGCTCGGCAACCGAATCAGGTACAGCCGGCGCCGGGGGTAACGGTGGGATCGGCGGCGACGGCGGTCAGCAGTTCGGTGCCGGCGGAACCGGTGGCCACGGCGGAACGGGTGGCACGGCCGCCGGGCCGGGCAGCATCGGGGGCGCGGGCGGCAACGGCGGCAATGGCGGACGGGTCGGCGGCAGCGGCGACGGCGGGATCGGCGGCCACGGCGGGGCCGGCGGGGACGGCGGCGCAGCGACTGGGACCGGCAGCCGCGGCGGCGCGGGTGGCGACGGCGGCAACGGCGGCGGCGGCACTCCGGTCATTTTGGGCATCTTGGGCGGAGACGGCGGCAGCGGCGGCCTCGGCGGCGACGGAGGTGCGGCCAGCGGCACAGGCGGCAACGCCGGCAACGGCGGTCACGGCGGAAATGGCGGCGGCGGCGCGGGCTTCGGCGGCGACGGTGGAGTCGGGGGCAACGGCGGCAACGGCGGCGCCGGCAGCGACGGGGCGGCCGGTGGCCTCGGCGGCCCGGCCGGCAAGGCCGGGCAGAGCACCGTGCACGGCGATACGGGCACCCCCGGCAAACCGGGCGCACCCGGCGCTACGACTTAATCGGCGGCACCTAGCTGGGCCGAGATCATGTCGGCGACCGCGGCCATTCCGGCGGGGTTGGGGTGAAATGGCCACGGCCGCCACGGCAACGGCAGGCCCGCGCCCACCGTCCACGGCTGCGCCGACCACGGATGGTGCTCGCGGCTGGCCTGGCCGGCCCGCACGATCTCACAGCCGGTGGCGACCGCCGCGGCGGCGGTGTACCGCTCCAGTTCGTCGGCGATGTGGCGGGCCAGCTCGACGACGTGTTCGGGTAGCCGGCCCGCCCGCAACCCGGCCGGCGGCAGCAGGGTCAGGTAGTCGACGAAGAGCACCCGCGCGCTCGGCGCCCGGTGTCGTACCGCTGCGCCGACCGCCTGCAGCGCGGCTTCGACCTCGTCGAGGGCCTGCTGGCGCTGGCGACGGTCGAAGAGCGCACCGACCGGCGGCAGCAGCCGGGCGGGCCGGGGCAATAGCGCCGCGGCCATCAACAGCGGCACGTAGCCGACGTCGTTGCCGCCGATCGTGATCGTCACCAGAGTTTCCGAGCCGTCGAGCGCCTCGACCTGCGGCGGTGCACCGTGCTGGCGTTCAGTCAGCAGATGCGCTGTCGTCGCGCCGGAGAACGTGACGTCGACGAGCTCTAGGTTGCGTGCGTGTGCCACCAGGTGGGGGTAGTTGCGGACCGAGCGTCCCGCCGCCCGGGGTGCGCCGGCGGCAGCGGGCCGGATGCCGGGGCCGGCCGCCATCGAGCTACCCAGGGCGACATAACGATTCATGGCCGGCCATTCTCGCTGCGAGCCAGCTCCCACAGCGCCGGCGACGACGCCTGCGCCCAGAACCGCTTCGGGATACGCCCCGCTCGGCGCGCCAGATATCCCGCGGTGACGGCGCCGGCCATCGCCGCGGCCATGGCGGCCGGATCGGCGGCCCGGGTGACCGCAGTAGCTAAAAGCACTGCGTCGCAACCCAACTCCATCGCCAGCGCAGCATCGCTGGCGGTGCCGATGCCGGCGTCCAGCACCACCGGAACCCCGGCCGCCGCCACGATCATCTCGATGCTGTGCGGGTTGGCGATACCCAACCCGGTGCCGATCGGCGACCCCAGCGGCATGACCGCGGCGCACCCGGCGTCCTCCAGTCGGCGGGCCAGCACCGGGTCATCGTTGGTGTAGGGCAGCACGACGAAGCCGTCGTCCACCAATTGCTCTGCGGCGCGGACTAATTCGACGGCATCGGGCAACAAGGTGCGCTCATCGCCGATCACCTCTAGCTTGACCCACTCGGTGCCCAGCGCCTCGCGGGCCAACTGCGCGGTCAGCACGGCTTCGGCGGCGCTGCGGCAACCCGCGGTGTTGGGCAGCGGCGTGATACCCAGCCGGCTCAGCAGATCCAGCATGCCGGTCCCGCCCTCGGCGTCGACACGACGCATCGCGACCGTGGTCAGCTCGGTGCCGGATGCCACCAGCGCCTCTTCGAGCACCGCCAGGCTCTGCGCCCCGCCGGTTCCCATGATGAGCCGGGAGCTGAACTCCCGCCCGGCGATGGTCAGCTTCGCGTCGTCAACCACCTTGCACCGCCGTCACCACCTCGAGTCGGGCACCGTCGCTCAGCGTGGTGGCCCACCGAGACCGCGGCAGCACTGCCTGGTCCACCGCCACCGCGATACCGCGGTCCGGGTAGCCCATCGACGCCAGCAACGCCGCAACCGTTGTCGCGTCGGCCACTTCGACCTGTTTCTCGTTGACGTTGATGATCATGCGCCGCTCCTCCTCATCGCTACGCTGTGCATCGTCGACACCGCCGATGATCATGGCTCCACTCCAACCGGAAGTAGTTCGGACACAACCTGTTCGGCAGTCCATGGTGCCAACAGAAAACCATTGCGGCCGTGGCCGGCGGCGACGACCGTCCGCTCGTCGAGCCGATGAACCAGCGGCAGGTTGTCCGGTGTCATCGGCCGCAGACCGGCTCCGCATTCTGCCAGCTCGAACTCGCCGAGCGCCGGCACCAGCGCGCAGGCGTCGTCGAGCAGGTCACGCACCCCGGAGACCACCGGGGCGGTGTCCCGGCCGTGCTCGTACTGGGTAGCCCCGACCACCACGCCGTCGGGGCGCGGCACCAGATAGACCTGCCGGCCGTGCACCCGGGCCCGAATGACCCGCTGCGGCACCGGCAAACAGCCTTTGCGCCACCGCAGTCGCAGCACCTCGCCCTTGACCGGCCGGATCGCCAGGCCGGGCCACAGCGCCGGGGCGTCGATGCCGTTGGCGATCACCACCGCGTCGGCCGCCACCTCGGCGAGCTCGTGCACCGGCCCCGCCCACGCCACCTCGAGTTCCTCGCAGGCGGTGATCAACGCGGTGACCACCGCGCGATTGTCGACCGCCAGCTCGGTGGGTGCCCGGAAGCCGTGCCGGATACCGGCAGCCAACAGCGGTTCGACCTCACGCGCGGCCGATTCCCAGATCACCGGGTGGCCCTGTGCGGTCAGCCAGTCGGCGACGGTGCGCAGGTCGGCGACATCGGCGCGGTCGGCGGCCACCACCAGCGATTCGCGGGCGGTGACGACCTCGGCCGGCAGCCGAACGAGGAAGTCGTGCCACAACTCCAGTGAGCGCAGCCCCAGCCGCAGCTGCTGGTCCTCACCCGGCCAGCCCTCACTGTGCGGGGCCAACATTCCGCCGGCCACCCAGGAGGCGCCGGGGTCAGCAGTGCGATGCACCCGCACCGACCACCCGGCCCGGGCGGCCTGCATGGCCACCGACAGACCGATGACACCGCCGCCGATCACGGCCAGCGACCCGAGCGAGGGTTTGGGCATGAGCTGCTCCCTTCCGCCTCGGTGTCAACTCACCAAGCTAGCCGCTAGCGTCGAGGGATGCACAAACGCTCAGATCGTCTGACCCGCCTCGTCGACGCCCGGCTCTACCTGTGCACCGACGCCCGCCGGGAAAAGGGGGACCTGGCCGAATTCGCCGACGCCGCACTGGCCGGCGGGGTGGACGTCATCCAGCTGCGCGACAAGGGTTCGCCCGGCGAGCAGCAGTTCGGTCCGCTGGAGGCCCGCGACGAGTTGGCAGCGCTGGAGACCCTGGCCGCCGCCGCCCGCCGGCACGGCGCGCTGCTGGCGGTCAACGACCGCGCCGACATCGCCCGCGCCGCCGAGGCCGACGTGCTGCACCTGGGTCAGAATGATCTGCCGCTGCCGATCGCGCGTGAGATCGTCGGGGCCGACGTGCTGATCGGCCGGTCCACCCACGACGGCCAGCAGGTCACCGCGGCGCTGACCGAACCGGTCGACTACTTCTGCGTCGGGCCGTGCTGGCCCACCCCCACCAAACCCGGCCGGGAAGCCCCGGGTCTGGAGCTGCTGAGGTTCGCCGTGGACCAGCGCGCCGACAAGCCGTGGTTCGCCATCGGCGGGATCGATGCCGAGCGGCTGCCGCAGGTAGTGGCGGCCGGCGCCGGGCGGGTGGTGGTGGTGCGGGCGATCACCGCCGCGCCTGATCCGCAGGCCGCGGCCTCGGCGCTGCTGGCAGCGCTCACCGGGGCGTAGCCCGACTGCGCCGAGCGTGTACTGAGTGCGAGATTTTTCGGCGTTTTTCGCACTGAGTACACGTTCGCCGAGCCGGAATGGCGCTGCGAGGCTCAAAGCCCGCGCAGCGACCGCCAGCTGGCCGCAAATCCCGGGTGCAGGGGCAACTCGGCGACTTCGTGCTCAGCCACCCAGCGCAACTCGGTGCTCTCCCGATTGGGCACTACCGGGAGCAGTTCGTCGGCGTCGGCGAGCACCGTGGTGTACGTCCAGGTGGTGCCGCTGGCCGACGCGGTGACCACGGCCGCGCGGACGACGATGCGGTCGGCGGGCAGCCCGGCCTCCTCCTGGGCTTCGCGGATCGCGGCCTCCTCGGCGGTCTCGTGACTGTCGCGGGCGCCCCCGGGCAGCGCCCACGTGCCGCCCTGATGACTCCACCAGGCGCGATGCTGCAGCAGCACGGTGCGGGTCCCGTCGGGTCGCGGTGCCCGCACCAGCAGGCCCGCTGCGCCGTGCCGGCCCCAGAAGCGGGCGCCGGTGTCAGAAAACGCCCAGCCATCGCCGTCACCACGCACGCCTGGAAGCGTATCGGGCGAGCAATGTCTCGGTTGTAGCGAGATCGCGAGACCAATTCGGCAACAACCACCGCGCAGGTCGGCGCGGATGACGGCTGCGCTCTTAGAATCCCTTTATTATCGTTGGGGGCGCGAACAACCGCAGGATGGAGCCTGAATACCCGTGACCGTTGAGTTGGCGCATCCGTCAACGGAGCCGGCGGGGTTACGGTCGCCGATCGAATCGGCCCGGCCCCGCTGGTGGTTCTTCACCACCACCCCGGGGCGGATTCTGGCCATCGGCATCATCCTGGCCACCCTCGGCGGCATCAGCGCCTTCGCCACGGCCACCGCGATCAACAACCGGCAGAACACCCTGACCACGGTGCTCGACCACACCGAGCCGCTGGCCTACGCGGCGGGACGGCTCTACATCACGCTGTCGGTCGCCGACGCGGCGGCGGCCACCGCGTTCATCGCCCAGGGCGAGCCGCGAGCCGTCCGGGAGCGCTACGAACACGCCATCACCGATGCCGCGGTGGCGGTGACCCGGGCGGCCGGGGGCCTGAACGACGAGCCGCTGCTGCAGCTGCTGGGGCGGATCAATGACGGACTGGCCGTCTACACCGGTCTGATCGAGACAGCCCGGACCAACAACCGGTCGGGCGATCCGGTCGGTTCGTCCTACCTGTCGGAAGCCTCCGAGCTGATGCAGCACACGATCCTGCCCGACGCCCAGCGGCTCTACCAGGCCACCTCGGCGACGGTGGACAGCCAGACCACCGCGTCGACCCGGGTGCCCGCCCCGGTGATCCTGGTGGTGGCGGCCACCGTGCTGTTCGGCGCGTTTGCGCATCGCTGGCTGGCACGGCACACCCGGCGCCGGATCAACCCCGGTCTGGTCGCAGGCGGGATGGCGATCCTGCTGATGGTGATCTGGGTCGGCACCGTCCTGGTGATCTCCACCGCGGGCAGCCGCAACGCCAAGGACACCGGCGCCGAGTCCCTCAAGGCGATCACCAACCTGGCGATCACCGCACAGCAGGCGCGCGCCGACGAGACCCTGTCGCTGATCCGCCGCGGCGACGAGGAGGCCCGCAAGCAGACCTTCTACCAGCGCATCGACACTATGCAACAGCAACTGGAGGGCTACCTGGACCGTGGCGACGCCGTCGACAAGGCCGGCTTGGCCAACGCCGGGCAGCTGCTGGCCCGATGGCGGCAGGCCAACGACCGGATGAACGCCTATATCGGCGTCGGCAACTACCGGGCCGCCACCCAGGTAGCGCTGGGCGGCAGCGGCGATGACTCCACCCCGGCGTTCGACCAGCTCGACGCGGCGCTGGACAAGGCGCTGCAGCACAGCCGCAACCAGTTGCGCAACGACGTCCTGAACGCCCGCCGGGTGCTGTCGGTGGCCCCGGTCGGGGGCGCAGTGCTCAGCCTGGGGGCGGCGATCGCCGTCGCGCTCGGCCTGTGGCCTCGACTGAACGAGTACAAATGATGAGCCGGCGCAGGCCCCGACTGCTCGTGTGCGCATTGAGCGCGGTGCTGGTGCTGTCGGGGCTGACTGGGTGCGGCCGAACCGAGTTCGTGATGCCGACCGCGGTGCCGACACTGCCGCCGCCCACTCCGGCCGGCATGCAGGAGTTGCCGCCCGAGCCGCCGCGGCAGCCGGAGCCGGCCGAGAACTGCGACGCCACCGCCAGCCTGCGCCCGTTCCGCAGCAAGGCCGAAGCCGACGCCGCAGTGGACAAGATCCGCCACCGGGGCCGGCTGATCGTCGGGCTGGACATCGGCAGCAACCTGTTCAGCTTTCGCGATCCGATCACCGGAGAGATCACCGGCTTCGACGTCGACATCGCCGGCGAGGTAGCTCGCGACATCTTCGGCACCCCGTCGCAGGTCGAGTACCGAATCCTGGCCTCCGCCGAACGCATTGAGGCGCTGCAGAAGTCCGAAGTCGATATCGTTGTCAAGACCATGAGCATCACCTGCGGGCGCCGGAAGCTGGTGAACTTCTCGACGGTCTACCTCGTCGCCAATCAGCGGCTGCTGGTGCCGCGCGACTCCTCGATCCGCCAGGCCGCCGATCTGTCCGGGAGGCGGGTCTGCGTCGCCCAGGGCACCACCTCGTTGCGCCGCATCCGGCAGATCAGCCCGGCGCCGATCATCGTCTCGGTGGTGAACTGGGCCGACTGCCTGGTGGCGCTGCAGCAACGTCAGGTCGACGCGGTCAGCACCGACGACTCGATCCTGGCGGGATTGATGTCGCAGGACCCGTATCTGCACATCGTCGGGCCGAGCATGGACGAGGAGCCGTACGGCATCGGGATCAACCTGGACAACACCGGGCTGGTCCGCTTCGTCAACGGCACCCTGGAACGCATCCGCCGCGACGGCACCTGGAACACGTTGTACCGCAAGTGGTTGACGGTGCTCGGCCCGGCACCGGTGCCGCCTACACCGAGGTACTCGGACTGATGACAAGCGACGATTCGGACCGCGGCGCCGACGAGCACTCGGCCGCCGAGTCCGGCGACTTCGACGATAACGGCCCGGCCACCCAGCGGGCCGACGTGCTGGCCGAATCGTCGTCGGTACGCCGGCCGATGTCCACCCAGGCGATCTTCCGCCCCCGCGAGGGTTCGAACGCGGCGATCTCGGCCGACGACGACTCCAGCGTCGCGGCGGTGGTGCGTACCGTGGCACCGCGGCGGCGGCTCGGCGGTGGCCTGGTGGAGATCCCCCGGGTTCCCGAGACCAACCCCCTCGAGGCGCTGATGCCCGACCCGGTGGTGGCCGAGGCCAAGCGCTTCTGCTGGAACTGCGGTCGGCCGGTCGGCCGGTCCACTGGCGACGCCAAGGGTGCCTCGGAAGGCTGGTGCCCGCATTGCGGGAGCCCGTATTCCTTTCTGCCGCAACTCAAACCCGGTGACATGGTGGCCGGGCAGTATGAAATTAAAGGCTGCGTCGCGCACGGCGGTCTGGGCTGGGTCTACCTGGCGGTCGACCACAACGTCAACGAGCGCCCGGTGGTGCTCAAAGGACTGGTGCATTCCGGTGACGCCGAGGCGCAGGCCATCGCGATGGCCGAGCGCCAGTTCCTCGCCGAGGTGACCCACCCGTCGATCGTGAAGATCTTCAACTTCGTCCAGCATCCGGATTCGCACGGCGATCCGGTCGGCTACATCGTGATGGAGTATGTCGGCGGCCAGTCACTCAAGCAGCGGCGCGGCAGCCGGCTGCCGGTGGCCCAGGCCATCGCCTACATGCTGGAGATCCTCCCGGCGCTGGGATATCTGCATTCGCTGGGCCTGGTCTACAACGACCTCAAGCCGGAGAACATCGTGCTGACCGCCGAGCAACTCAAGCTGATCGACCTCGGCGCGGTGTCGCGCATCAACTCGTTCGGATACCTCTACGGCACCCCCGGCTACCAGGCACCCGACATCGTCCGGACCGGACCGACCGTGGCCACCGACATCTACACGGTGGGCCGCACCCTGGCGGCGCTGACCCTGAAGCTGCGCACCCGGGAGGGCCGCTACGTCGACGGCCTACCCGACGACGACCCGGTGCTGCAGAAGTACGACTCCTATCACCGGCTGCTGCGCCGTGCCATCGACCCGGATCCGCGCCGGCGGTTCACCTCCGCGGAGGAGATGTCCTCGCAGCTGATGGGTGTGCTGCGTGAGGTGGTTGCCAGGGACACCGGGATACCCCGGCCCGGGTTGTCGTCGGTGTTCACCAGGTCGCGCTCCACGTTCGGCGAGCACCTGCTGGTCGCGCACACCGACGTCTACCGCGACGGGCATGTGCACTCGCAGAACCTGACCGCCCGCGAGATCATCACCGCCTTGCAGGTGCCGCTCATCGACCCCGGCGACGTCGCCGCGCCGCTGCTGACGTCGATGGAGCTGAGCGAGCCGGTGCAGACGCTGGATTCGCTGCGTGCGGTGCGCAACAGCGCGCTGGAAGCGGAGGGCATCGACCTGTCGGAGTCCATCGGACTGCCGCTGATGGAGGTGCGCGCGCTGCTGGATCTGGGAAATGTCACCAAAGCGACCAGCAAGCTCGACGACCTCGCCGAGCAGGTCGGCTGGCGGTGGCGGCTGGTGTGGTTCCGGGGCGTGGCCCAGCTGCTCACCGGTGACTACGAAGCCGCCCGCAAGGATTTCACCGAGGTGCTCGACATGTTCCCCGGCGAGCTGGCGCCCAAGATGGCGCTGGCCGCCACCGCCGAGCTGGCCGGCACCGAGGACGCACGCGCGTTCTACGAGAGCGTGTGGCGCACCGACGACAGCGTGATCTCGGCCGCCTTCGGCCTGGCCCGCGCGCTTTCGGTCGAGGGTGACCGCACCGCAGCGGTTCGAACACTCGACGAAGTACCGGCCACCTCAAGGCATTTCACCACCGCGCGCTTGACCAGCGCGGTGACGTTGCTGTCCGGACCGTCGAAGAACGAGATCACCGAGGCCCAGATCCGCGACGCCGCCCGCCGCGTGGAGGCACTGCCGGACACCGAGCCGCGGGTGCTGCAGATTCGGGCGCTGGTGCTGGGCGCGGCGATGGACTGGCTGACCGAGCACGAGGCGAGCACGAACCACATCCTCGGGTTCCCGTTCACCGAACACGGCCTGCGGCTGGGTGTGGAGATGGCGCTGCGCGCGCTGGCCCGGCTGGCCCCGACGCAGGCGCACCGCTACGCGCTGGTCGACATGGCCAACGCGGTGCGGCCGATGTCGACGTTCTAGGGGCCCGCCCGCACACTCAACGCCATGACCGCACAATCAACGCCACACCAAGGCAAGAAGATACTGGTCGCTTCGGGTTGAGTGTGCGGCAGCGGCGTTGAGTGTGCGCCGACGCCAGACGCCGACGGGCCTCAGGCCAGCTGACGCGGCGAAGCTTCCGCGCGCCCGTGGGGAGCGGTCCCCCCAATATCGTGAACTGACATCGTTGAAAATCTCGCTACGCTCTTCTCATGACCTCCCCGGCATCCCTGCAGGTCACCCCTGCCAGCTTGCGAGAGTTGGCGCAGCGCTGCGAGGCGCTGGCGGCTCAGGTCGCGCCGATGCCGCCCGCAGTTACTGCATCGAGCTGGCAGGACAGCGCGGCGGCGGTCAGTACCACGAACGCCGGCGGGAGTAGGGCCGCGACGGCGATGCGCGGACGGATGACGGCGACCTCGAACAAGCTCACGACGGCCGCTCATGATTACGAGGCGATGGACAATGACGGCGCCGCCGCCCTGGCTGCAGTCACCCGCCGCCCCGCCGGCTTGACCCCGTTGGCCCCGCGCGGCTCGGGCATCGACGACGGTGCGGCTGCTGGGTTCGGGATACCGAGGTAGCCGCGATGACCTTTCCGACGCTTGCCGAGATCGAGGACGCGAACTGGAACTACCTCAAGACCAGCGCCGCCGCCTGGAGAAATCTCGGCCGCAGCTGGGAGACCGCGTTCACCGAGATCCGCGATGCCTCGGTGCGCCCCGGCGGCACCGAGTGGACGGGCGCGGGTGCCAAGAAGTTCCAGGACCGTGCGGCCGCCGATGTGGTGGCCGTGCGCAACCCCGCCGATATGTGTGCGACCGCCGCCGGGATCGCCGAGAGCGGCGCCGACGCCCAAGACGGAAACAAGCAATCGGTGCTTGACGCCGTCGACGAAGCCGAGCGCGACGACTTCCAGGTCGGCGAGGACTACTCGGTCACCGACACCCGGACGTACTACAGTTCCGCCGCGGAACAGGCGGCACGCGAGCTAGAAGCCGAAGGCCACGCCAGCTTCATCAGGTCCCGGGTTGTCAGCTTGGTCAACAACGAAGGCGAAATTTCCCGCAACATCACCACCACTACCGCCGGACTGCACGGGTTCACCTTCCCGGGGGAAGGCGCCGACGGTGGGGCAGAAGCTGCTGATGGGCAACCCCACGCGGTGCCGCTGGATGACCGCTGGAAAACCGACTCCGACCGCGCCCACAACCAACGAGAAGCGTTCAACAAGGTGTATGGACGCGACCCGGTGAGCGAAAACGACTGGCGGATGGCGGCAGCGCTGGACCCAAACAGCTATGACCCCAATTACCACGGGGTGCCGCCAGAGATCGTGGCAGGAAGGATCACTCCGCAACCGGGTAAGGGCGTTGTTCGTTCCAATCTGTTCATCCCGACTGACAAAGTGGCAAACATATGGAAAGACGCCACTGACCTCCGCCTGCAGCGGTTCGTTCCCCAGAATTTCGGTGATAACCGAGGGCCCAGCGCAAATGCGGACGTCGAAGCGTCACGAGTATCGATGTTCGTTGACTACGACAACGGGTTGGTTGTGGTCCGTCAGAACCCCACATCGGCGGTTGACGGACAACGCGGCGGCGCAGCGGCAGCAGTGCCCGATGTCCATGTGGCCCAATCGCCAGATGGGCGGGTGACCATCGCCTACAACGCGCACGACGCCTACGAGAATCCGATGGGCCTCTGGGGAGGCGCGACGGTGAACGGACGACTCACCCTCGATCCGAAGCCAGACGGAACGATAGGTCTCGGTGGAAGCACCACAATCTACCCGAGCATGGAGACGTACCAGTATCGTGATGGCGCTGGACCAGTCCAGTTGCAATGGACCCCCGCCAACTCGGGTAGCGCTCTAGGACCAGCCACCAGTCTTGAACGCCACCACTGGATCGGCGACACCTCAATCCCGGCTGTTCGTCCCGACATGCCGAGCTGGAAGTGGGAGCTTGAAAATGCAATCCCGTTCGCCCATGACCCATTCTTGGAACATACGACGCGGCTAATCGATCCGTTCAATGGCGTTGTCCCGACAGTAGGGATGGGACGATGAGCCTCCACTTCGCCAAACCATCGCTGCGGCGGGCGCTCTGGTCGGTAGCCGTAGTCGCGGTCGCGTGCTGCCTGATTGTGGGGCTTGGAGAGTCGCTCGGCTTGATTGTTACGGCACGGGATACGTCGCCAGTTCCCGACGGTGGCGAATACGTGCGGCTGGTTGTCTTGTGCCTAACGTTTTGGGGGCCAATTCTCGTGCTCACGGTCTGGTTTATCAGCGTCCCGGTCATCCTCGTCCTCGGCATACTCGTCGCAAGTCTCCGCCGCGAGACCGACAAGAGCACTAAGCAGCCTCCTGCTGAATGAAGAGCCCTCTTCGCTCACTCAAACCGCCTCTGCAGCAGCCGATTTAGGCCAACTCAATGCGGCCCTCGAATGTGCGGTTTGGTACGGCGTTCTGGGCGTGTCGCGAACCAAACCGCACACTCAACGCCATGACCGCACAATCAACGTCACACCAAGGCAAGAAGATACTGGTCGCTTCGGGTTGAGTGTGCGGCCGCGGCGTTGAGTGTGCGCCGACACCGACGCCAGACGCCAGACGCCGACACCGACGCCAGACGCCGACGGGCCTCAGGCCAGCCGACGCAGCCGTGGCTCCAAGTCCCTGGCGAACAGCTCCAAAAAACGCCGCTGGTCGTGTCCGGGGGCGTGGAACACCAGGTGGTTCAGGCCCCACCTGACGTACTGGCCGACCTGCTCCACCGCCTCGTCGGGATCCGAGGCGACGATCCAGCGCTTGGCGATCTGTTCGATCGGCAGCGCGTCGGCGGCCTTCTCCATCTCGATCGGGTCGTCGATGGAGTGCTTCTGTTCGGGGGTCAGCGACAGCGGCGCCCAGAACCGGGTGTTGTTCAGCGCCAACTCGGGGTCCGGGTCGTAGGAGATCTTGATCTCGATCATCTTGTCGATCGCGTCGACGTCTCGCTCGGCGGCCGCCGCACCCTCGCGGACGGCCGGCATCAGCTTCTCGGTGTAGAGCTCTTCGCCCTTGCCGGAGGTGCAGATGAAGCCGTCGCCGGCGCGCCCGGCATATTTCGCCACCGTCGGCCCGCCCGCCGCGATGTAGACCGGCACACCGCCGTCGGGCACGTCGTAGATCGACGCGCCCTTGAGGTTGTAGTAGTCACCGTCGAAATCGACCCGGTCGCCCCGCCACAGCTCGCGCATCAGCCGCACCGACTCGCGCAACCGGGCGAACCGCTCCTTGAACGCCGGCCACTCACCGATGAAGCCGGTGGCGATCTCGTTCAACGCCTCGCCGGTGCCGACCCCCAAGAACACCCGCTGCGGATACAGGCAGCTCATCGTGGCGAAGGCCTGCGCGATGACGGCCGGGTTGTACCGGAACGTCGGGGTGAGCACGGAGGTGCCCAGCTGGAGCTTCTTGGTGCGCTCGCCGACCGCGGTCATCCAGGCCAGCGAGAACGGGGCGTGCCCGCCTTCGTGACGCCAGGGCTGGAAGTGGTCGCTGACCGTGGCGCTGTCCATGCCATGCGACTCAGCGGCCACACCGAGTTCCACCAGTTCCCGCGGCCCGAACTGCTCCGCCGATGCCTTGTATCCGAGTTTCAGTTCCACCATGTCCACCTTTTCTACTCTCCCGCCATCTTCCTAGACTCACGGGCATGGGTGCGAGGCTGGTCGAAGTGGTTCCGGTGACCGAGCGGGTCTACCTGGCCCGCGGAGAGGCGGTCAACTGGCTGCTGGTCACCGATGACACCGGCGTACTGCTCATCGACGCCGGTTACCCCGGCGACCGCACCGACGTACTGGCGTCGCTGGGCGCCCTCGGCTATCACGCGGCCGACGTGCGCGCGGTCCTGCTCACCCACGCCCACGTCGACCATTTCGGTGCGGCGATCTGGCTCGCGAAAACCTACGGAACGCCCGTCTACTGCCACGCCGACGAGGTGGGACACGCCAAGCGGGAGTATCTGGAGCAGGCCTCGCCGCTGGCGGTGGCCCCGCAGCTGTGGCGGCCGAGTTGGGCACGGTGGAGCCTGCACGTACTGCGCAACGGCGGCCTGAACCGCGAGGGCATCCCGTCCGCGCAGCCGCTGACCGGGGAGATCGCCGCCGGCCTGCCCGGCCGGCCGGCCGCCATCCCCACGCCGGGCCACACCCGTGGCCACTGCTCGTATCTGGTCGACGGTGTGCTGGCCAGCGGGGACGCGCTGATCACCGGCCACCCGGTGCTGGCGCACACCGGACCACAGCTGCTGCCGGCATTGTTTAGCCACAGCCAGCAGGACTGCATCCGCAGTCTGTCGGCGCTGGCGTTGCTGGAGACCGAGGTGCTGGCGCCCGGTCACGGCGACGTGTGGCGGGGCCCGATCCGAGAGGCAGCCGAGGCCGCAATCGACCGTGCGGGAAAACCTTAAGGTCACGATCCGATAAGCGCTGATCCCGGAATTTAAGAGACCCCTTACCGATGGGTTCCGCATCTGCGGCCCGTTTTCCGGCAACCGACCGGCGGGTGCTGAACCTGTTGGCGCAGCGCGCATTCGGGTGTGCCCCGGCACACACCGCACTGCCCACACCCGCGCGTACCTTGGGCTCCGGACGGGAATTGCATCCATTCACCCCCGGAAGGAAACATCCATGTCGAAACCCCTCGACGGCACCATGATTCGGCGACTCGGCCTCGGGGCCGGACTGCTGGGCGCCACTGCGGCCACGCTGATCGCCGCACCGTCGGCCGCAGCGGCACCGGACTGCAGTCCCGCGGCGGTGACCAGCACCGTCGACTCGGTCACCGGTTCGGCTCGGCAGTACCTGAGCACTCACCCCGGCGCCAATGCGGTGGTAAACCAGGCGATCAGCCAGCCGCGGCCGCAGGCTGCAGCGGACGTGCGCAGCTATTTCACCGCCAACCCGCAGGAGTACTACGAGCTGCGTGGCATCCTGGCACCGATCGGTGAGAAGCAACGGCAGTGCCAGACGACGGTGCTTCCGCCCGAATTGGCTTCGGCCTACGCCGAGTTCATGGCCGGATAACGCTAGCCGCGACACTGACGGCACAACCGGGCCCCGACGCGACCGAGGGCGAGTCCTCGAACCGCGCCGGGGCCCGGTCTGGCACCGGTCCCCGGTCACGGAGGCGGCATTCGGCGGCGCGCTCACCGCTTGGAACCGGTCAACTGCCCGGGGCAATACGCGGACGCCGCGATCACCGCGAACTGCGCGGCGCCGTCCAGCGTCAGGGCGGCGTTATCATTCTGCAGTTCCTTGACGACCTGTAAGCCGGACTCCCCGTTGCTGATCAGGCCGCACACCGCCCGGCCAGCCGCGATCGCCTGCGCGTCGCCGGCGAACGTCATGCCCGACTGCCGAAGGGCCGCAAGGAAGCCGGGATCGCCAGCGCCCTCGGGATCCGCTTGAGCCGGGGCGGCGCTCAGCACCGCGAATGCCGCGACCGCCCACACCGGGATTCTCTTCGCCATCATCACCACCGTTGAAAATCAGCCGCGCCGGCAGGCGGGCCACCTCGTTGTGGACCTCAGGTCGCCGGCTTCGCGGCCGCCCTCGTTCTGGCGCCCCGCAGATGCACGGCGTGGATGCCCGGCTTCCGCGACAACTCCTCGAGCAGACTGTCCAACCCGGCTTGGTCGGTGTTCCAGTGCTGCACCGAGTCGGGTTGATGCCGCAGCTTGGCGATCACCTGATCGAGCCGGGCGGGTGTCTTGGCGCCTCGGCCCGCGGTGACGCGGGTCCGCCCCGCGGCCGCGGCGGTGAACCCGGATGCAACGCTGCCGACCGCGCTGCCGGTCATCCCGCCGAGCGCCATCTGACTCAGCAGGCCACCGGGAATGGCCGCGGACGCAGCGGCATCCGGCGCCGCGCTGACCGCCAGCCGGATCGCCGGGCTCTGTGCCGCCCACGCCGGCGGCACGGACAGCGACCCGACCATGTTGGCTTCGCCCGTTCCGGCCGAGACCGCCGCGGCCAGTCCCCCGGCCGGTGGCAGCGCGAGCCCGGCACCCAGCCGGGTCGCCGGGATCTCGACGCGGGCACGTCCGAGCGGCGGCGCGAACTTCAGGAAGTTCTGAATGGGAAAGTTGGCGAGCATGGAGACGTAGTTGAACTGTGCGGTGAAGCCGAGCGGAGCCCTGACGGCCGAGTACATCGCCGCCACCGTCGCCCCGGCCTCCGATGAGCCGGTCAGGCTGGCGAGTAGGTCGTTGAAAAGCGTGGTATACCCGGTCGCGAGGTCGGCACCGGCCTGCAGCAGGGGGTTGGCGGTGGCGACTGCCGGGCCGACCGGCGTGCCGTCGGTGGTCTGCGGCGGTTCGGTGAAGGCACTGATCCGCGTGGCGGCCACTGACGCCACGGCGTAGCCCTGCATGACCGCCGCATCCTGGGCCCACATCTGCAGGTACTGGGCTTCGGTCGCCGCGATCGCTGCCGCGTTCTGCCCGGCAATGTTCGTCGCGAGCAGCGACATCAGCTGGGCGCGGTTGGCCGCCACCGCTTCCGGTGGCACCACGGCAGCGTAGGCGGTTTCGTACGCCGCCGCGGCGGCCTGCGCCTGGGCGGCCGCCTCGGCGGCCTTCCCCGCGGTGGCCGACATCCACAGCGCGAAGGGGCCGGCCGCAGCCGTCATCGACTCGGCCGACGGTCCGGCCCACGATTCACCGGCCACTCCCGCCACCACGGCGGCGTAATCGGCTGCCGCAGCCGCCAGTTCACCGGCCAGCCGGTCCCACGCCGCCGCTGCCGACCGCAGCGGCCCGGATCCGGGGCCGGTGTAGATGTTCGCCGAGATGACCTCGGGCGGTATCAACGCGAAGTACATTGGGTCGTCCCCCTTCTGGTTGTGCACACCCCGGCGGCGCGTGCTGGGCCCCGGCCCGGTCTCGGGGAGTCAGTCATCGCCGAGCTCCGGGATCACCACGATGGTGGCTGCCGCGGGATCTGCCTCGGCTGCGATGGCGCCGACGACATCGGCACTGACCCCGCACCCGCCGGCACGGCTCACCGCCACGCCGGCTGCGTGGCCGGTGCCGGCGCCCATGGCACGTCCGGCCAGGCTGGAAAGCGCCATCTGGCTGAACAACGCGTCCGCTCCGGCAAACGCAATGGCGGGGGCGGCCGCACCGGCCGGCAGCGACAAGGCGACCGGTTGGATCGCCGGCGCGGATGTGGCCCACGCGGTGGGCACCGACAGCTTCCCGATCAGCGCCGCCCGACCCAGCGCGCCCGTCACCGGAGCACCGCCCAGGCCTGCCGCTGGCATGGTCTGGTTCGCCATCGCGGACAGCGGCGTCAACGCGCCGGTGATGGGCTTGGGGCCGGCCAGGTAGGAGCCGGCACCCATCGCGTTGATAGCCCAACTCCAGATCTGCCCGAAGGACAGCAACGGGCCGCCGGGGATGGACGACCACCCCAGCAGCGGGCTGTATGCACCCGTCAGGGTCGCCATGATGGTGTTCCAGTTGGCCAGGTCTGCGCCGAGACCTCCCGGCAACGCCGAGCCCGCCTCGGCAGGCGCGGCCGACAGCGACGGCAGCGTTGACAGCGTCTGCGAAACCTGCTGCCCGGCTGCGCTTCCCGAGCTCGCCACCGCTTTCGCCGAGACGCCCGCCTGGTCGGCGATGCCGGCCGGGTTGGTGGTCGGTGGCGGCTCGGCGAACGGCGTGAGCCGGGTGGCTGCCGCCGATTCGCCGGCGTAGCCGTACATGGCGGCGGCGTCCTGCGCCCACATCTCGGCGTAGTGCGCCTCAGTGGCCGCGATCGCCGGAGTGTTGAGCCCCAGAATGTTCGTTGCGATCAACGTCAGCAGCAGACTGCGGTTCGCAGCGATCACCGGCGGCGGAACGGTCGCGGCGAACGCCGCCTCGTAGGCGGCGGCAGCGGCGGCCGCCTGTGCCCCCGCCTGCTGGGCCCGGGCGGCCAGCCCGCTCATCCACTCGACGTACGGCGAAGCCGCCACCGTCATGGCCGCCGCGGATGGCCCATGCCAATCGGCGGACAGGTCGGATAGCACCGCACCGTAACCTGCTGCGGCGGCGTGCACCTCCGCTGCCAGCTCATTCCAGGCCGATGCCGCGGTCAGCAACGGCACCGGGCCCGCCCCGGCGTACATCCGCCCGGAGTTCACCTCCGGCGGTAACGTCCCGAAATCCATTTCCACCCGCCTTTTCGCAACAGACTCACGCTTTGCCCGGCGTTTCCCTTCGGCGACGATGCCGCGGGCGGCGGTGACTCGCGTGGGTGCTTGGACACGTCGGCCAGCAGGCCTAGAACGAGGCGCCCGTCATGGCCGTCCCGAATCAAGGGGAACGCGGAGGGCTGCACCGTGGAAATCGGGCACCAGGGCGTGGCGATCGAGCAGAGACAGCTGCGGGAAGCGGCGTGTGATCACGACGTAACCTCCTGGCAATAAACGTTATTCACGCCCCGTTGCGTCGGTCGTCGATTGACGAACCATCAACCTAGGGACGCTTTCCGGGAATCTGCTGTGTAAGAACTGCAAGATTGTTTTCGAAAGCCCGCCCTGGACAAACTGCCGGAGACCGACCGCCGGCCCCGTGGCGATCAGCACACATAACTCCCACCGCGAATTACAGTGGCAATCAAAGCTATTCGACGCCTGACGCTTTTCCTATCCAGCGCTGTATAAACTCCGGCCGGTGTGGGGCCACCGGCCGGCATAGTGACGCGATTCGCACAAGTTGTCACGTGATCCGAGATAAATTCTCCCGCAACACTTCCCGCGCCACTCCCGCCGGGAGAGATCAGCGGCTAGCTTCGTGTAGCGGCGACGTACCGGATCACGGCCGGGGCGCCGTCGAGTTCGCGGTCGGTCAGCCGCGGCAGCCGCGCCACGGAGAACAGCTCGGCAATTCCGGATTCAACCGTCGCCCAGCCGCTTTCCTTCAGATGCCGCACCACGTCGGTGTGCTCTCCGGAATAGAACGGTCCGGGCCCGCTCAAACTCAGGCCACGTCGCCGCCAGCGCTCCACGAGTGACTCGTGATGCACCGCCTGCGGTCGACTCGGCGGCACCGCATGGTCGGCGGCGAGCCGGCTGCCCGGCGCGCTGAGTGCGGTGACACCGTCGAGCAGCCGATTCTGGGCGTCCGACGGCACATACCAGACCAGCAGACCCTCGATGACCCACGCGGTAGGCGCTGCGGCGTCGAAACCGACTCGCCGCAGCGCGGCCGGCCAGTCACTGCGCAGATCGACACCGACCGCGCGACGGTTGACACTGGGCACGCAGCCCCAGTCACGCATGGTGGTGGCCTTGAAGTCGACCACCGCGGGATGGTCCACCTCGTAGACGGTGGTCTCGGCCGGCCACCACAACCGGTAGGCGCGGGTGTCCAGTCCCGACCCCAGGATCACGGCCTGGCGGATCCCGCCGCGCGCGGCGTCGGTGAAGAACGCGTCGAAGAAGTTGGTGCGCGCCGCGGAGAACTCCGCCAACCGCGGAAACCCGCCATCCTTGCCCAGCCGACTGATGTCCAGATCACCGTCGGCCACCCGGATGCAGAACTCCAGGCCGACCTTGTGCACCAACGGGGCGGCGAACGGGTCGTTGATCAATTCGCGCGACGTCGCCGCGGCCCGCGCCGCGGCCAGCACCGTGGCGATGACGCCGGCGCCCGCGGCCAGGCTGGCCGCGTCATCCCCGGAAGTAACTGCCGTGTTCATGGCTGTCCACCGCGGCGGCACGGCGGTCAAAGCGTTCTTTTGCCGGCCGGCACCCCATGCACGACCGCTCGGACCTGATCATCCATCCCGCTGACCGACGCGAACAGCATCTCGTCGCCGGACCGCAGCGCGTCGGCGGCGCGCGGCAGGATGACCGACTCGCCACGCAGCACCGCGAGCAGGGCCGCACCCTCGGGCAGCGCGATGTCGCAGATCAGTCGCCCGATCAGCGGATTGTCTTCGGGCAGTGTCAATTTGGTGAGGCTGGCCTGACCGCGCCGCAAGCCCATCAACGGCACGAGGTGGCCGACGTCGATGGCGCCTTCCACCGCGGCGACCATCGCTCGGGGTGTGGAGACCGCCACGTCGATGCCCCACTCCTCGGTGAACAACCGCTCGTTGCGCGCGTTGTTGACCCGGGCCACCACCCGGGCCACCCCGAACTCTGCCTTGGCCAGCAAGGCGGTGGCCAGGTTGGCCTTGTCGTCGCCGGTGGCGGCGATCACCACATCACAGATCTCGATGCCGCATTCCTGCAGCGCGGACAGCTCGCAGGAGTCGGCCAGCAGCCACTCGGCCCCGGGAACGGAATGGGGTTCGTAGTGCGCCGGGTTGCGCTCGATGAGCAGCACCCGGTGGCCGTCGCCGATCAGTTCCCGCGCCACCGATCGCCCGACCGCGCCGGCACCGGCGATCCCCACCCGCATGATCGCTCACCTCATCCCCGCATCGCTCCCGGCTGCTCCGGGTGTACCACAGTTGCGACGGCAGTACTGATTTACTGACAGATAACACGAACCCGCTGTCTTTGAGCGAATCACACGAGCGGGTTCGGCCACCACCGCCGGTTCGAATGGGAATCAGATGACCCTGGAGCAGCTCTACCTGGCCCTGCTGATCGGGGGCCTGGTTCTGCTGGCCAGCATCATCGCGACCCGGGCCGCGGACCGGGTGGGCCTGCCCAGCCTGCTGCTGTTCCTGTTCGTCGGGGTGGCAATCGGCAACGACGGGCTGGGACTGGACTTCTCCGACGTACAACTGGCCAGCGATCTGGGCACCACCGCGCTGGCGGTGATCCTGGTCGAAGGTGGTTTGACGACCAAGTTCGCCAACATCCGCAAGCTGCTCGCGCCGGCGGCGGTGCTGGCCACGGTGGGTGTGGTGGTCAGCATGGCGGTGACCGCGGTGGCCGCACACCTGCTGCTGGGCATCAGCTGGCAGCTGGCCTTGCTGCTGGGCGCGATCGTCTCACCCACCGACGCGGCCGCGGTGTTCTCCATCCTGCGCGTGTTGCCGCTGCCGCGGCGGGTGGCCGGTCTGCTGGAGGCCGAGTCCGGCTTCAACGACGCGCCCGCGGCGATCGTAGTTCTGATGCTGAGCACCACACCGCTGACGATCGCGCCGGTGCACGCCATCGCCGACGTCGTCTTCGAGTTGGCGGTGGGGTCGGCGATCGGCTTGATTGCCGGGCTGCTCGGGGCGATGACGCTGCGTCGTACCGCCCTTCCGGCATCCGGCCTGTACCCGTTGGCGACGTTCGGGCTGGGCATGGTGGCATTCGCGGCGGCCGCTTGGGTGCACGGCAGCGGGTTCATCGCCGCCTACCTGGCCGGGGTGGTGCTGGCGAACTCCGGCCTGCCGCACCGCGCGGCCACCCGCTCGTTCGCCGAGGGGCTGGGCTGGCTGGCGCAGATCGGCCTGTTCGTGTTGCTCGGCCTGTTGGTGAGCCCCAGCCAGCTGCCGGGGGAACTGGTCCCGGCGCTGCTGATCGGGGCCGTGCTGCTGCTGCTGAGCCGGCCGCTGTCGGTGGTGGCCTCGCTGATCTGGTTCAAGGTGCCGTGGCGCGAACAGATCTTTTTGTCCTGGGCGGGCCTGCGCGGCGCGGTTCCGATCGTGCTCGCGACGTTCCCGATCGTGGAGGGCGTGCCGGACAGCTACCGACTGCTCAACATCGTGTTCATCCTGGTGGTGGTCTACACCGTGGTCCAGGGTCCCAGCCTGGGACTGTTCGCGCGCTGGCTGGGGCTGATCTCGCGGGACGCCACCCGGGAGATCCAGGTGGAAGCGGCGCCATTGGACGTCCTGGAGGCCGAGCTGTTGACGATGACCGTGCAGCCGGAATCGAAGCTGCACAACGTCTCGGTCCTCGAGTTGCGGCTGCCCGACCCGAGTGTCATCACGCTGATCATCCGCAAGGGCGAAACCTTCGTCCCGCAGCCCGACACCCGGATCACCGTCGGCGACGAACTGCTCATCGTCACCACCAGCAAGACCCGCGCGTCGGCCGAACGACGGCTGCGGGCGGTCAGCCGGCGCGGCAAACTGGCGCACTGGTTCGACGAGTACGGCGACTCGGAGTAGCCCTTCACCGTTGATGCGATGGCGGGTGCCACTCGCACTGTTGCGCCGTGGCCGCCGCGTCAACGCAGGGTGATCAGCGGGATCGCCGTCTCGACCGGGTTGAGTCCGCCGTGGAAGCCCACCAGTTGCGCCGTCTGGGGCGGTTCGTGCTCGGTCGCCAGGATCGCGGTGTCGCCCGTGCAGGTCACCACCACGTCGCCGATGCGCGCCAGGTGCTGATCGCGCACCGGCCCGAACACCCCGGCGGCCACCGCCTGCTCGCGGGTTTGCACCACGGCCCGCCCGGCCAGCAGTTCAGTCCAGGCCGCCAGCACGTCCGCAGTCGCGCCGGCCTCGGTATGCAGGTAGCGCACCCGCGGCTCGCCGGCGACCACCCGAATGCCCGCGCGCAGCCGCGGATCGGCATCCAGGTCGATACGGGCGGGGTCGGGCACGTTGAGCCCGCCGTGATCGGCGGTGACCACCAGCGCGGCATCATCCGGCAGCTGCTCGACCAGATGCTGCAGCAGGGCGTCGACCTTGGCGGCCGCGGTTTGCCAGTGCGGCGAGCCGATGCCCGAGACGTGCGCGGCGTGATCGAGCGCCGCGGTGTAGCCGTAGACCAGGCCGGGGGCCGCCACCAGTTCCGCGGCGACTCGGGCGGCGTAGTGCTCGCCTTTGGCGGTCGGGCGGAACTCCGCGCCGCGGTAGGCGGCCTCGGTGAGCCCGCTGCCGATGAACATCTCCGGCAGTACCGCCCGGGCGGCGATGCCGCCGTCGCGGAGTCGCTCGAACCAGGTCGGCACCGGCTGCCACGTCGCCGGCGGGGGGTCGTCTCGCCAGAAGATGTGGGTGAGCACCCGGTCGGTGCCGGGGACGTTGAGCGTGAAGCCCAGCACCCCGTGTTCTCCCGGCCGCACACCGGTCCCCAACGACACCAGGCTGGTCGGCGTCGTGGAGGGGAACGTGCAAGCCAGCTCGGTCAGCTGACCGGTGGTGCCGGCCAGCACCGAGGCCAGCAGCGGGGCGTCTTGCGCCAACTGCGGCAACAGGTGGTGGCCGAGCCCGTCGACCAACACCACCGCCACGCGTCGCACCTCGCCGATCCGTTCGCGCAGGCCGAGCAGATCGGTTGCGCCCGGCGCCCCGAGCGCGGCCGCCACCGACGGCAGGATGTCGCAGATCGAACCGGGCACGCGGCCAGCCTGCCAGCTGCCCGGCTACCGCCGCCGCCCGGCTACGGCTGTGGGGCCGGCGTCACCGGCGCGCCGCCGGTTCCGTTGGTGTTCGCCTTGGTCTTCGCGGCGCCCGGGTTGGAGCCGCCGGAACCACCGGGTCCGGCGCCGCTGCCGCCGCCGGGGCCGCCACCGCTGCCGCCGGAGCCGCTGCCGGGCATGCTGAACTTCGGCAGGTTCGGCAGGTTGTTGGAACCGCCGCTCTCACTGTTGTGTTCGCCACCCGCGGTCGAGTCGGACGGGTCGTCGGTCGGCGCGCCGGCGGCCGGCTCGCCGGGCTCCTGGGGTGTGCCGTCGGCGTAGCTCGGCGAGTCGTGGAACAACCGGTCGAGCTGGCTCAGCGGGTCCTGCAGGACACCGAGGTCGCCGATATCGGCCGAATCTGCCGGCAGCGCGCCCGGGTCCACATCGACACCGGCGCCGAGCAGGGTGTCGAGCAGGTCGTCGAAGTCGGCATGCGCGGCCGGCGCGGCCAGCAGGCAGGAGCTCAACGCCAACACCGCCGCGACTACCCCTCGGCCCCAACCGCCAACCCGGCGACCGCTCATCTCCTGAAGCCCTTCCTCACCTGCCGGGCAATGGTCAGCGCGGCGAGGATGAACGTAGCGCTTCAAAGTCCAAATGCGCGAGCCGAAAAGTTCGCCGAACAACAAAATTCAATGGCCGTTCATCTACCGTCACCCGGCACGCCACCGCCCGCACATCGACCAGCATTTCCCCAGGTGAGAAGGGAAATTGAGACGGTCGTCACACCGGTTCACAGTTAAAATCAATGCGAATAATTCCGTTACCCACATAATGGCGCCCGACGTTCTCACCTTTTACCGAAGTGCCGGCGGCGGCAGGCATAAAAAATCAGGCCGAGCGTTAATTGCCGCGGCCCTGCGCCGAGCGGCCGGCCCGGCCGAATCGTGCCCCCGCGCACGCCCGCGCGGCTAGCGTTCACCCGGTGACCACAGCTGCGATCGACCTCGGCTCCTGGATCGCTCGGCGGGCGGCGGCAACGCCGCGGCTGCCGGCGATCACTTTCGGCGAAAACACTTGGACGTATGGGGATTTCGCCGACCGTATCGACCGTCTGGCAGCCGAACTGGTCGCCGGCGGGATGCGCCGCGGCGATCGGGTCGGTTATGTCGGCCTCAACCACCCCGACTTTCTGGTCACGCTGTTTGCCGCCGCCCGGATCGGCGCCGCATTCGTACCGCTGAACTGGCGGCTCACCGCCGACGAACTCTGCTACATCCTGGACAACGCGGGAGTGCACACGCTGCTGGCCGACGCCGAACGCGCCGCGGTGATCGACCCGATACGCGCCGAGGCGGGCCTGCGACGCGCGATCGCGCTGACTCCGGTGCCGGGCTGGGAGGTTGCCGACGCGCTGCTCGCCGGCCGTGCTCCGCTGGCCGACCCGGTGTTCTGCGAGCCCGACGACATCGCGGTGATCATGTACACCTCGGGCACCACCGGGCGGCCCAAGGGCGCCATGCTCACCCACGCAAACCTGTTCTGGAACAACATCAATGCGCTGTTGTCGTTCGACACCAGCCAACAAGATGTGTCGCTGGTCTGCGCACCGCTGTTTCACATCGGCGGACTCAACGTCACCACCCTGCTGACCCTGCAGAAGGGCGGCCGGATCGTGCTGATGCCGGCCTTCGATCCCGCCGAAGCGCTGACGCTCATCGCCGAACACCGGGTCACCACCATGTTCGGGGTACCGGCGATGTTCCTGTTCATGGCCCAACTACCGCAGTTCGCCGAGGCCGACCTGTCCAGCGTGCGGTACCTCGTCTGCGGCGGCGCCCCGGTGCCCGAGACGCTGATCCACCGCTACGGCGAGCGGGACATCCCGTTCGCGCAGGGCTACGGGCTGACCGAAACGGCGCCGCTGGCGCTGGTGCTGCGCACCGACGAGGTCGGTGTGAAGATCGGCGCCGCGGGCAATCAAGTGTTGCCCCTATCGGATGTGCGCCTGGTCGACGCCAACAACGTCCCGGTGCCGGCCGGCACCCGCGGCGAGATCTGCGTGCGCGGCCCGCAGGTGATGGCCGGCTACTGGCGCAATCCCGAAGCCACCGCCGCGGTGATCGACGCCGAGGGGTGGTTTCACACCGGCGACATCGGCCAGGCCGATGACGAGGGCTACGTCTGGGTGATCGACCGGGTGAAGGACATGGTGATCTCCGGCGGCGAGAACGTCTACCCGGCCGAGGTCGAAGATGTGCTCTACGGGCATCCGGCCGTGGCCGAGGTCGCCGTGCTGGGCACCCCGCACGAGAAATGGGGCGAGGCGGTGACCGCCGTGGTAGCGCTGCGCCCGGGTGCGACGTTGGCGCTGGAGGAGCTGCGTGAGTTCGCCCGCGACAAGCTGGCGGCGTTCAAACTGCCCATTCGGCTGGAATTCGTCGACGCCCTACCCCGCACCCAGTCCGGCAAGGTCGTGAAATACCAGCTGCGCGCGGCGATCTCGGATCAGCAGAACGACTGAGAGCCGTCAGTCCTGGTTGTTCGGCGGCGGGCCGTGCGGACCCGGCTCGCCGGGCTGACCGGGCGAACCGGGCGTCCCGGTGCTGCCGCCGTTGGCGCTGGTCGCCCCGGGCTCACCAGGGTCGCCACCGGGTCCACCCTCCCCGCCGATGCACATCAGCGTGCCGCCTGCACCACCGTCACCACTACGAATTCGGACTTCGGCCGAAGATCAGTGCAGCAGTTCTCAGTTCACGCCCACACTTCGTTGACAGTCACAGACCGTTGGCACGTATCGATGGAAGGTTCGCCGAAAACACGCCCCGACAGTCGGCCAGCAAATACCACATGGAAGAGTTGGAGAAATGACGAGTCACGAGGTTCTTGGGCAGCGGGCGGCGGCGTTCCTGGCGATGCACCAGCCGGGCAATCCGGTGGTCCTGCCCACCGTGTGGGATGTGTGGTCGGCCAAGCTGGCCGTGGGTGCCGGGTTCAGCGCCGTGACGGTCGGCAGCAAGCCGGTGGCCGAGTCGATGGGCCGCAGCGACGGCGAGGGCATGTCCTTCGCCGAGGTGCTGGGCAGGGTCCGCCAGATCACCGAGGCCGTCGACGTGCCGGTGTCACTCGACATCGAATCCGGCTACGCCGAGTCCCCCCAGCGGCTGGTCGAAGCCCTGTTGGACGCCGGCGTGGTCGGGGCCAATATCGAGGACTCGGTGCACAGCCAGGACAAGCGACTGCGGTCGGCGTCCGAGCACGCCGAGTACGTCGCCGCACTGCGCCAAGCAGCCGATAGCGCGGGCACCCACATCGTGATCAACGCCCGTACCGATCTGTTCCTGCGCAAGGACGGCGACGACGCCGATCGCATCGACCGTGCCATAGCCCGGCTCACCGACTGCGCCGAGGCAGGTGCCGACGTGCTCTACCCGGTGGGCCGCCACGACGCGGACACCCTGCGTGCCCTGGCCGCCGGGCTGCCCAAGCCGGTCAACGCGCTCGCCGCACCAGACCAGGACGACCCGGCCTCGTTCGGCCCGCTCGGCATCGGGCGGATCAGTTTCGGCCCGCTATTGCAGGTCAGCCTGGGTAAGCACGCCGGGGAGATCCTGGGCCGCTGGGCCTGAGGCCCCGCCGGTCCCCGGTCCGCATCGGGAGATCCTCGACGGAACAATTTGACACCTGTTAAGTTCTCGGTGTGGACAACATCCGCGGTAAGACCATCGCCATCACCGGCGCCGCCCGTGGCATCGGGCTGGCGACCGCCACCGCGCTGTTGCGCCGTGGCGCCCGCGTCGTCATCGGCGACCGCGACACCCATGTGCTCAACGAGGCGGTAAAGCAACTCGGCACCGGCAGCCCGGTCACCGGCCACCCCCTTGACGTCACCGACCGCGAATCGTTCTCGATGTTTTTGGACAAGGCCCGCGCCGACGGTGACGGCCACATCGACGTGCTGATCAACAATGCCGGCGTGATGCCGGTCGGACCCTTCCTCGAGCAGACACCGGAGACCTTCCGGTCAGCCACCGAGGTGAACTTCTACGGCGTGCTCAATGGCTGCCAGCTGGTGCTCCCCGAGATGATCAAACGCCGCAGCGGCCACATCATCAATATCGCCTCAATGGCCGGGATCGTGGCGGTACCCGGCCAAGTGCTCTACGCCGGAACGAAATTCGCGGTGGTGGGGCTGACCACCGCGATGGCCGACGAGTTCGCCCCGCAGGGCGTCGCGGTCAGCGCGGTGCTGCCGACGTTCACCAACACCGAATTGATCTCGGGCACCACGCCGTCGGCCGCGCAGAAGCCGGTCGAGCCGCAAGACGTCGCGGCCGCGGTGGTCAAGGTGCTCGACAAGCCGAAGACCCTGGTTTCGGTGCCAAGCTTCGGGCGCCGCACCGCGATCCTGGCGACCCTGCTACCGGATCGCGGTCGCCGCTGGCTGAACAAGAAAACCGGCAACAACACGGTGTTCCTGCAGTTCGACACCGAGGCCCGGCGTGCCTACGAAGACCGTGCCCAACACGCCACCGGCGTGATCGAAAACGACTGACCGGAAACCTATCCCGGCGCCTGATCCAGGTCGGCGATCAAGTCGTCGACGCCTTCCAACCCCACCGAGATCCGCACCACCCCGTCACCGAGCCCGATCGCGGCCCGCCCGTCGGGCCCCATCGCTCGGTGGGTGGTGGTGGCCGGGTGGGTGATCAGTGATTTCGCATCCCCGAGGTTGTTGGAGATGTCGATCAACCTCAGCTTGTCCAACAGCTCGAATGCCCGCTGTTTGGCCGTGCCATCCGGGGCATCCCGCGGCGTTCTGAGCTCGAAAGTGATGACGGTTCCCCCGCCGGACATCTGCCGGCGCGCCAGGTCGTACTGCGGATGCGATGGCAGAAATGGGTACCGCACCCAACGCACTGCGGGGTGCTGTTCCAGGTACTCCGCGATCCGCAACGCCGCTGCATTGGCGTAGTCGACCCGAACGGCCAGTGTTTCAAGGCCTTTGAGCAGCAGCCAGGCGTTGAATGCGCTGATCGCCGGGCCGGTGTGACGCATCAGGTTCTGCACCGGACCGTCGATGTAGTCCTGCTCGCCCAGGATCGCCCCGCCGAGCACCCTGCCCTGCCCATCGAGGTGTTTGGTGCCCGAGTACACCACCACGTCCACCCCGAGCGGAAAGCCCTGCTGCAGCAGCGGTGTGGCGAACACATTGTCCAGCACAACTTTCGCGCCGGCGGCGTGGGCCAGCTCTGTGACGGCGGCGATGTCGACCAGTGACTGCATCGGGTTGGACGGCGTCTCGAAGAACACCGCGGTGGTGGGTACCGACAGCGCCTGCTCCCACTGCGCCATGTCGTCGCCGTCGACGAAGACGGTCTCGACCCCCCAACGGGGCAGGATCTCGTTGCAGACCACGAAACACGACCCGAACAGGCTGCGCGCGGCCACCAATCGGTCGCCCGCGCCCAGCAGCGCGCCGAGTGACACGAACACCGCCGCCATACCACTGGCGGTCGCGAACGCCGCCGGGGCGCCCTCGATCAGCCGAAGCCGCTCCTCGAACATCGAGACGGTCGGGTTGCCGTAGCGAGAGTAGACGAACCGGTCGACCTCACCGGCGAACGCCTGCTCGGCAGCGGCCGCGGAATCGTAGATATAGCCGGAACTGAGGAACAGTGCCTCGGTGGTCTCGTCGAACTGCGAGCGCAGCAGCCCGCCGCGCACCCCGAGCGTTGCCTGACTGACGCCGTCCGGCAACGGTTTCGGGACGCGGACCGACGGTTCAGCGAGGCTCGACGAAGGAGAGCCGACGCTGGAACCGGCGCATGAACCCGAGTGCGACCGATCGTTCACGACTGTTTCCAGGGCAATCCCAGTGCGCGCCAACCGGTTCCGCCGCGGTGGGAATGCTCGTCGAGCTGACCCTCAAAACCGTCCAGCACGTTGTAGGACGGGGCGATGCCGGCCGCTGTCGCGGTCTCGGCGGCCGGAATGGAGCGGTTCCCGGAGCGGCACAGGAAGACTGCCGGCCCGGCCGGTACCCGGGCGGTCAGCTCACGGGCGAAGTCCAGATTGGGGCTGCCGTCGGAGTGCACCCATTCCACGCAGACCACCTCGCGGCCCAGGCCGGCCAGGTCGGGCAGTCCCACGAAGCGCCATTCGGCGTCGGTGCGCACGTCGACCAGTGTCGCCTTGGGGTCGTCGCGCAGCATCGCCCAGGCCTGCTCGGGTGTGATGTCTCCTGCGTAGCTCACCTGCCGAAGTCTCGCACCCGCGGCGGGCTCACGCCACCGCGGGGGTCACGGCCACAGCTTGCCCAGCACGGCCGCGACCTGCTCGGCTCGTTCGCGGGCCACCGCCACGTCCGGACCGGTGGCCAATGCCAAACCGAGCCTCCGGCGGGGGTGGCCCTCGTGGTGGGAGAACACCACCGCATCACTTTCGGTCACGCTGAGCGCATCGGCGACCACCGCCACACTGTCGTGTGTGGCTTCGGTGGCGACCGCACCCGGCGGCCGCCGCGAGTAGATCAGCCGGGCGGCGCCGGGCGAGATCATGATGGAGTCGACCGCCAGCCCGAGGATGGCGCGTGCCTGCAGTTCGAAACCGGAGAGCCGCTGGGTGCGCAGTGTCAGCAATGCCGCGTCGTAGGGGCGCACGTCGACGCCGGTGAAGTACACCTCGTCGCCGTGAACCAACAGTTGCACCCCGAACAGGCCGCGTCCGCCGAGCGCCCGGGCCACCCGCGCGGCGACCGACTTGGCCGTGTCCAGCGCCACCGCGGTCATCGGATAGGGCTGCCAAAGTTCCACCATCAGTTGCCCATTCGGATCCTCTTCGCTGCGATGCCCGATGGGTGCGCAGAAATCCAGTGCCGGGCCGTCGGTGCCGTCGCGATGCACCGCCAGCAGCGTGACCTCGCTGTCGAACTCCACCACCCGCTCGGCCAGCACCCGCGGGTCTGCCCCGGGGCCGGCGGCCGCGACCGCGCGTTGCCAGGCGGGTTCGATATCGCTGTCCCGCACCATCACCGAGCGGCCCTCGCCGAGCGCACCGATCACCGGTTTGACCACCATCGGAAACCCGGCGTGCTCCGCCACCGCCCGAAGTTCCTCGACTGAGCCGGCGAACCAGAACGGCGCCGTCGGCAGCCCGAGCTCATCAGCCGCCAGCCGTCGCAACCCCTCGGGGTTGGCGGCCAGCCGGGCGCCGCGGATGCCCGGCACCAATTCGGTGAAGCCGGTGTCGACAACGGCCGTCAGCGCCTCGGTGGCCACCACCTCGGAACCGACCACCACGAACTTGGGCTGCAACCACCGGATCGCCGCGGCGAGTTCGTCATTGTCGCTCAGGTCGACCACCATCGAGCGGTCGGCGATCCGGTGTAACGCGGCGTCGGCGTAACGGTCGACGGCGATCACCTCGGCGCCCAGCCGCTGCAGCGCCGTCACCAGTTCGCGGCCGAGCTCACCCGAGCCGAGCAGCGCCACCCGGGTCCGACCGGGGCCGGCAGCGGTCAACCGCTCAGTCTCGGACTCCCGCCCTTCCTCGGCCTCCCCGTTCAACTGCCCTACCCTCCCGCGCCAAGGCAATGTTGCATGGTGCTCAAGGATAAAGGTGCAAACGCATTGGGGGTGTGGCGACGGTGAACGCGGTGCTGCTGGGTCCGCTGGTGGGCGCGGTACTGGTGGCAGCCATCGCCCGGCATCGTCAGCTGTCCGCGCCGCTGGTACTGGTGATCACCGGCCTGCTGGTCGGGCTGATCCCGGGGGTACCCGACATCGAGCTCCGCCCCGACCTGGTGCTGTTCGTGATCCTGCCGCCACTGCTGTGGTCGGCCGGGCTGGAGAGCTCTTTCATCAACATGCGCCGCAACCGGCGTTCGATCATGCTGCTGGCGGTCGGGCTGCCGCTGGCCACCACCGTCGCCGTCGGCATGGTCGCCTACTTCACCGTGCCGGAGTTCACCGTTGCGGCCGCGCTGACGCTGGGAGCGGTCGTGGCCCCGCCGGATGCGGTGTCGGCCACCGCCATCGGCCGCCGGGTCGGCCTGCCGCGGCGGACCATGACGCTGCTGGGCGGGGAGAGCCTGCTCAACGACGCGACCGCGCTCACGGTCTACAAAGTGGCCCTGGCCGCGGCAATCGGCGTCGCAACCGGCTGGGGCATGGGGCTGGCGACCTTCGTACTGGCGGCCGTCGGCGGTGTGGCGGTCGGGGTGGTCTTCGGGGCGCTCATCGTGATCATCCGCGACCGGCTGACCGACCCGCTGGTGGAGAGCGCGGTCGGGCTGGTGGCCCCGTTCGTCATCTATCTGGTGGCCGAAGACGTCCGCGGCTCCGGGGTGCTCGCGGTGGTGGTCGCCGCCCTGATTCTCGGGCAGCGTTTCACCCGCGCCCACTACGCCACCCGGCTGCAGGACCAGGCGGTGTGGCGAGCGGTTCAACTGGTGCTGGAGTCGCTGGCATTTCTGCTGATCGGCCTGCAACTGCCCACGGTGGTACAGAACATGCACGGCGTGCGGTTCTCGACCCTGACCGTCGCATCGGTCGCGGTGTTCATCACGGCGCTGCTGGTTCGTGCGCTGTGGGTGGTGACGTTCTCCTACCTGCCTCGGATGCTGTCGGCGAGGATTCGGCAACGCGAACCGGCACCCACTCCCGGGGCGGTGTTCATCCTGGCGTGGGCGGGAATGCGCGGTGTGGTGTCGCTGGCGGCCGCCTTCGGTGTGCCGTTGACGACGCTGGCCGGGCAGGGGTTCCCGGGCCGGCCGCAGCTGGTGTTTCTGACCTTCGTGGTGGTCGTCGGCACCCTGCTGCTGCACGGGCTGACGCTGCCGTGGCTGATCCGGCGGCTGGGCGTCCGCACCGACGAGGACCGCAGCGACGCCATCGCCGCGGCCGCCGCGCAGGACAAAGCGGCGCTGGCCGCCGCCGACCGGCTCGATGAGGTGCTGGCGGCCAGCGAGCCGTCACCGGCCAGCGAACGCGCCGCCGAGGCGCTGCGCACCTGGAACACCCGGCGTCGCAACGCGGCCCGGGAACGGCTGCGGCGATTGGATCCGGGCAACGATGACAGCGACGAGACCGCCGCCGCCGCATTTCGCCGGCTGCGGCTGGAGATGCTGGCCGCCGAGCGTGCGGCGCTGATCGACGAGCGTGACGTCGGCCGCATCGACGACCAGGTGCTGCGCACCCTGTTGCACGGGCTGGATCTGGAAGAGGCGACGCTCAACCTGGACTGACCGCGCGGGCGGTTCGGGTGGTGCGCGCCTAGAGTCGGTCCCATGAGTGCCCTCACGTCGCCGAAGACCTACACCGGGCTGGCCGCCTTTCAGGCCGCCGACGCCGTGCTCTGCGCCATCCCGGTGCCCTACATCGCCAAGGCGCTCGACACCGTGGAGTGTCCCGAGCAGATCCGCCCGATCCTGCCGATCGTCAAGGTCGCATCGGCGGTCGGCCTGCTGTCGGCGCGCCGCTTCCCGGTGCTGGCCCGGCTGACCACCGCGGCACTGACGCTGTATTTCATCCTCGCGGTGGGCGCCCACATCCGGGTCCGCGACAGCATCCCCAACACGGTCCCCGCCGCGTCATTCCTGGCGCTGTTCGCCGCGATGACCGTCGCGGGTCCGAGCTCAGCTTGACGGCGTCGGCCCCCAGCGCCCGGCTCCGCCGCGCGGGCGATCGACGCTAGGGCTGCCCCGGCAGTAAGCGCACCATCAGTCCCTGCGACTCGGCCAGCAGCGTGCCGTCAGTGTCGGTCAGTTCGGCGCTGATGAAGGCCTTGCGCCCCTCGGCCTTGTCGATCCGGCCGTGAACCACCAGCGGGGTGTCGATCGGGGTGACGTGGCGGTAGTCGACATGCAAGAACGCCGTCCTGCTGATCGGGCGATTCGCGGCATGGACCACCATCCCGAACATCCAGTCGAACAGCAGCGGCAGCACACCGCCGTGCACCGCGGAGTTGCCGCCCACGTGAAAGCGGCTGAATGAGCCCCGCATCGAGACACCGTCGGGTTCGAAGCGGGTGATACGCCACGGCGGCATCAGCAGGCTGCCCATGCCCGGCAGCGACGGTGCCCGCCCGGCCGGGGCCTCCGCCTGCGACACCGGGTACTTCTCCAGCAGCCCCACCAGCGCTTCGGCGCGGTCGGCGGCGTCGTCCCAGGTGGCGTCGTCGGGGGCGGTGGACACCGCCAGATCCTGCAGCCGCCGCATCGTGGTGACGAAACGCGCGAAGCCCGGGCTCGGGTCCACGACCGCGAAGTCCGGGAACCCGCCGTGGCTGGCGTAGTCGGGGTCGAGTTCCTCGGGCCCTTCGTCGCTCACGCGTGGTCCCGCACCACGTCACGGCGCACGATGGTCTGCTCCCGGCCCGGACCCACCCCGATGCACGACACCTGCGCTCCGGCGATCTCTTCCAGTCGCGACACGTAGTCACGCGCCTTGGCGGGCAGCTCCTCGAAGGTGCGGGCACCGGAGATGTCCTCCCACCAGCCGGGCAGTTCCTCGTAGACCGGTTCGGCGCGGGCGAATTCCTCCTGGGTCATCGGCAACTCGTCGGTGCGCTTGCCGTCGACGGTGTAGCCGACGCAGACCGGCACGGTCTCCAGCGTGGACAGCACGTCGAGCTTGGTCAGGAAGTAGTCGGTGATGCCGTTGACCCGGGTGGCGTAGCGGGCGATCACCGCATCGAACCAGCCGCACCGCCGTTGCCGACCGGTGGTCACCCCGACCTCGCCGCCGGTCTTGGACAGGTACTCACCGTTGGCGTCGAACAGCTCGGTGGGGAACGGCCCCGAGCCGACCCGGGTGGTGTAGGCCTTCAAGATACCCAGCACCGTGGTGATGCGGGTGGGTCCGACGCCGGAGCCCACGGCCGCGCCGCCGGCGGTGGGGTTGCTCGACGTCACGAACGGGTAGGTGCCGTGGTCGACGTCGAGCATGGTGCCCTGCGAGCCTTCCAGCAGTACGTGCTCGCCGCGGTCCAGCGCGGCGCCCAGCGCCAGCGCGGTGTCGGCGATGCGGTGTTTGAAGCCCTCCGCCTGCACCAGCAGGTCCTCGAGCACCTGCTGCGGCTCCAGCGACCTGCGGTTGTAGATCTTGACCAGTACCTGATTCTTGAACTCCAGGGCGGCCTCGATCTTCTGAGCGAGCGACTCCTCGTCGAGCACATCGGCGACGCGGATCCCGATGCGGGCGATCTTGTCCTGGTAGCAGGGCCCGATGCCACGGCCGGTGGTGCCGATCTTCTTGGAACCCATGTAGCGCTCGGTCACCTTGTCAATGGCGACGTGATAGGGCATCAGCAGGTGCGCGTCGGCGGAGATCAACAGCCGCGAGGTGTCCACGCCGCGCCGCTCCAACCCCGCCAGCTCGTCGAGCAGCACCCCGGGATCGACCACCACACCGTTACCGATGACGTTGGTGACGTGCGGCGTCAGCACCCCCGAGGGGATCAGGTGCAACGCGAAGTTCTCCCCGGTGGGCAGCACCACGGTGTGGCCGGCGTTGTTGCCGCCCTGGTAGCGCACCACCCACTGCACTCGTTCGCCGAGTAGGTCGGTGGCTTTCCCTTTGCCCTCGTCACCCCACTGGGCGCCGATGACGACGATTGCCGGCATGGATTTCTCGCTAACTGTCTTGGCTTACTGTGGTCCAGCCGGGGTCTGAGCCTATCTGAAGTGATTCACAAGGAGCGCGTTGAACACCACTAGCGGCCCTGAAACCGCCGTTCTGCTGTTTGCCGGGCGGTCGTTACCCCGCCCGTTACGGGGGCTTCCGCCCGTGCCGGTCAGCGACGACACCGAGCACGCCGTAGCCGCGGCGATCGAACACTTCCGCCGGTTGGTGGTGGTCGGGGATGACCCTGACCTGGCCCGGGTGCTCACCCGGCTGCTGCGCGCCGAGCGGCTGGACGTCGAGCTGGGCTACGCGCCGCCGCGGCGCACCGCCGCCACCCGCGCCTACCGGCTGCCTGCGGGCTGGCGGGCGGCGCGGCGTGCCCGGCACGGCACCGCCGGCCCGGTGCCGCTGATCCGCGACGATGCCGGAACCGCACTGGCCGGCGCCGGTCGCTGGCTACCGATCGACGGCGCCGAAACGCTGCACGGCGAGGGGATCGTCGACGACGCCGCGCTTTTCGACGGCGACGTGGCCGAAGTGCTGATCGAACCGATCGGCGCCGCGCCGGGGTTGCGGGCCGGCGTCCCGGCGCGGCGGGGGCGGGTGCGCCACTGGGTGACCGGCCGGGCCGCGCAACTGGGCACCACGGGCGCGCTGGTGGTGCGCGACGGGGTCTACGGCACCCGGACGGTGAAACGATCCACCTTCTATCGCCACATCGACGACTGGCTGCTGGTCCGGTAGCTCCGAGAGATCCGATAGGTTCACGGGCGTGAACGTCCGCCCGCTGCGTGGCCAGGCGGTGCGGCCCAGCCCGGTCTTCCTGGCGCTGGTGGCCGTGACCGCGCTCGGCGGCGCGCTGGCCTGGCGCGCGGCCGGCGAGATCGGGCCGATGGCCTATGCCGGGGTCTTCGTGTTCGTCATCGCCGGCTGGCTGGTGTCGCTGTGTCTGCACGAATTCGGCCACGCCTTCACCGCTTGGCGGTTCGGTGACCGCGGTGCGGAGATGCGCGGCTACCTGACCCTCAACCCGCTGCGCTACACCCACCCGGGGTTGTCGCTGGTGCTGCCGCTGCTGTTCATCGCGCTGGGTGGCATCGGCCTGCCGGGCGGTGCGGTGTACGTGCAGACGTCGTTCATGACGCCGCTGCGGCGCAGTCTGGTGAGCCTGGCCGGCCCGACGGCCAACCTGGTGTTGGCCGGGCTGCTGCTCGGCGCCACCCGGGTGTTCTACGACCCGGCGCATCCGGTGTTCTTCTCCGGTCTGGCGTTCCTGGGTTTCCTACAGGTCACCGCGGTGATGCTGAACCTGCTGCCGGTGCCCGGGCTGGACGGCTACGGCGCGTTGGAGCCGCACCTGAGCCCGGCCACCCAGCGGGCGGTGGCGCCGTTCTCACAGTGGGGCCTGCTGGTGCTGCTGGTGCTGCTGATCTCCTCACCGATGCTGAACCAGAAATTCTTCGGGCTGGTGCTCTGGTTCGTCGATCTGTTCGCCGTGCCGCGCCTGCTGGTGTCGTGGGGGATGAGCCTGACGCAGTTCTGGAACAGCTGGTTCTGATCGCACAGCCCCCGCGACGGCGCCGCGACCTATATTTGCTAGCCATGGCCACCGGTCACGATCACCATCACGCCGACGCCCGGCTGTCCCGGATGGCCATCGGGGCGGCGATCCTGACCGGGTTCTTCTTCATCGAGCTGGGCACCGCGATCTCCATCAACTCGATCGCCCTGCTGGCCGACGCCGGGCACCTGCTCACCGACCTGGCCGCGCTGTTCATGGGGGTCGCCGCGGTAATGCTGGCCCGGCGCGGCAGCACGTCGCCGTCACGCACCTACGGCTGGCACCGCGCCGAGGTGTTCACCGCGGTCGCCAACGCGGTGCTGCTGGTCGGGGTGGCGACATTCATCCTGACCGAGGCGATCCGGCGCATCGGGACCGCGCCGGATGTGCCGGGCCTGCCGCTGATCGTCATCGCGCTGGCCGGTGTGGCGGTCAACGTCGTGGTCATCCTGCTGCTGCGGTCGCACACCGAGCGCAGCCTGGCGGTGCGCGGCGCCTACATGGAAGTGGTCGCCGACACGGTCGGAAACGTCGCGGTGCTGATCGCCGGGGTCGTCACCGTCACCACCGAGTGGCCCTACGCCGACGTGGTGGTCGCCGTGTTCGTCGCGCTGTGGGTGCTGCCGCGGGCGTTCGCACTGGCCCGGGACGCGCTGCGGATCCTGTCCGAGGCGTCTCCCGGCCACATCGACGTCGCCGAACTACGGGCGGCACTGTGCGCCGTCGACGGCGTTACCGACGTGCACGACCTCCACGTCTGGACACTGGTTCCGGGCCAGGACATGGCCACCGCCCACCTGCGCACCACTGCCGACCCCGGCCGGGTGCTCGGCGAGGCGCGGGCGGTGCTGGCAGCCCGGGGCCTGACCCACGCCACCGTGCAGGTGGAACCGCCCGGGCAAGGCGGCGATTGCCCCATCGGATGCTGACCTGCAGGGGTTATCGCACGGTCAGCTCAGCCCCAGTTCCGAGCGGGCGGCGGGGTCGCACCCGTCGAGCAGAGCCAGGCAGCGGGCCCGCTCGTCGGTCTCACCGATGGAATCGGCGGCACGCGCCAGCGCGGCCACACACCGCAAAAAGCCGCGGTTGGGCTCATGTGCGTACGGCACCGGGCCGTAGCCCTTCCAACCGTTGCGGCGTAGCTGGTCCAGACCCCGGTGGTAGCCGGTGCGCGCGTAGGCGTAGGCGGTGACCGCCTTGCCCTCGGTCAGTGCCGCTTCGGCCAGCGCCGCCCACGCCACCGAGGCCGACGGATGCCCGGCCGCGACAACGGCGGGGTCCTGGTTGGCACGCAGGCCGGCCTCGGCGTCGGGGTCGCCGGGAAGCAAGATCGGATCGGGGCTGAGGAGATCACCGGTGAGAGTCACATCGCCCATTGTGCCGTGCCGTCCATGGCCAGCCACTAAAGCGATGCGCCGCCTCGCTCAGTAAGCTGGCGCCCAGCAGATTCGCTAGCGGGAGGACAGCAGTAGCTTATGCCGAACCCATCGGGCCCCGACCGCGACGACATCCCCGCTCCGCCCGCATCCGGTCACGACTCCGCTCCCGATGGCCCCCCGATCCAGCCCACCGAGCCCGATCAGACCGCCGACGTGCACCCGGTCGTCGCCGGGGAGGACGACGACACCGCCACCACGGTCATTCCAGAGGCCGCCGACACCGCCTCGTCGGATGCCTCCGACGTCGATGCCGATGCCGTCACCGAGGTGATCGCCACCGAGGCCGCACCCACCTCCACCGATTCCGGCCCGGACGGACCGCCGGAGCGGCGGTTCACCGCGCCCGGGTTCGACGGGGCGACCGAGGTGATGCCGTCGGTGGGTGACGCCGACACCGAGCTCATCGCCCGGCAGGCCGGTGATGCGGGAAAGGCGATACCGCAACAGATTCCGCCGCGACTGGGCGCCAAGCTGCCCGCCACCGTGTCCCGCAGCTGGGGCTGGGTGCTGGCGCTGATCCTGATCATCGTGGTGCTGGCGGTGGTCGCGGTGCTGGGCACGCTGTGGCTGACCCGCGACGACCGGCAGGCCGCCTCGCAGGAAGAGCGGGTCCGGGGCACCATCTTGAACTTCGACATCGCCATGCAGAACGGCGACCTGGCGGCGCTGCGCAGCCTGACCTGCGGCGACATCCGCGACCGCTACGTCAACTACGACCAGAAGGCGTGGGACGAGACCTACCGCCGGATCGCGGCGGCCAAGCAGTATCCGGTGGTCGCCAGCATCGACGAGGTCGTGGTCAACGACGGCCACGCCGAAGCCAATGTCACCGCGTTTATGGCCTATGCGCCGCGGGTCCGCTCAACCCGCAGCTTCGACCTGCAGTTCCGCGACGACCAGTGGAAGATCTGCCAGTCCCACGGCGGGTAACAACCTCGCGAGCAGTCGCGAAAGCCCCCAATCCGCGTTGGATTTGGGGGCTTTCGCGACTGCTCGTCGTAGAAGGCGGGCTCAGCTCAGGGTCTTGCCGGCGCTGTGCAGGTCGTTGCACGCCTCGATGACCCGCTCGGTCATGGCGGCCTCGGCCTTCTTGAGGTAGCTGCGCGGGTCGTAGACCTTCTTGTTGCCCACTTCGCCGTCGATCTTGAATACACCGTCGTAGTTGGTGAACATGTGCGCCGCGATCGGCCGGGTGAACGCGTACTGGGTGTCGGTGTCGACGTTCATCTTCACCACGCCGTGCTGCAACGCCTCTTCGATCTCCGACTTCAGCGAGCCCGAGCCGCCGTGGAAGACGAAGTTGAACGGCTTGGAGCCGGCCGCCAGGCCCAGCTTGGCCGCCGCCACCTTTTGGCCCTCACCGAGGATGTCGGGGCGCAGCTTGACGTTGCCGGGCTTGTAGACGCCGTGCACGTTGCCGAACGTGGCGGCCAGCAGGTACTCGCCGTGGTCGCCGACACCGAGGGCGTCGATGGTCTTCTCGAAGTCCTCCGGGGTGGTGTAGAGCTTCTCGTTGATCTCGGCTTCCACGCCGTCCTCTTCGCCGCCGACCACGCCGATCTCGATCTCCAGGATGATCTTGGCGGCCGCCGCCTTGGCCAGCAGTTCATCGGCGATGGCCAGGTTCTCGTCGATCGGCACGGCCGAGCCGTCCCACATGTGCGACTGGAACAGCGGGTTCTTGCCCGCCTTGACCCGCTCGGTCGAGATCGCCAGCAGCGGACGCACGAAACTGTCCAGCTTGTCCTTCGGGCAGTGGTCGGTGTGCAGCGCCACGTTGATCGGGTACTTGGCGGCGATCACGTGGGTGAACTCGGCCAGCGCCACCGCGCCGGTCACCATGTCCTTGACGCCCAGGCCGGAGCCGAACTCCGCGCCGCCGGTGGAGAACTGGATGATGCCGTCACTGCCGGCATCGGCGAAACCCTTGATGGCCGCGTTGATGGTCTCCGACGACGTGCAGTTGATCGCCGGGAACGCGTACGCGTTCTCCTTGGCGCGGCCCAGCATCTCGGCGTAGACCTCGGGGGTGGCGATGGGCATGGAACTCTCCTCCTGGCTGACCGAAACTGACATCAAGTATCTCAGGGCCAGTTTGGCTCATGGCCCCCGGTATGTTGGTGCGTCATGAGCATGACGGTGGCGGCGATGCCCCACATCTTGGATCCGATGTACTGGATCGGGCAGGGCGGGGTATTCGAGCACGCCGTACTCCCGGCCATCCTGGTGATCGTCTTCATCGAGACCGGTCTGCTGTTTCCGCTGCTGCCGGGTGAATCACTGTTGGTCACCGGTGGTCTGCTGGCCGCCGCCGGCAACCCCGACATCTGGGTGCTGGCGCCGTCCGTGGCGGTTGTGGCGGTGCTGGGTGACCAGTGCGGCTACTTCATCGGCCGTCGTATCGGTCCGGCGCTGTTCAAGAAGGAAGACTCCCGCTTTTTCAAGAAGCACTATGTGACCGACTCACATGCCTTCTTCGAAAAGTACGGTCCGGTGGCGATCATCCTGGCCCGCTTCGTGCCGTTCGCCCGGACCTTCGTCCCGCCGATCGCCGGCGTGTCCTATATGCGCTACCCCGTCTACCTGGCCTTCGACATCGTCGGCGGCATCCTGTGGGGGGCCGGGATGACCCTGACGGGTTACCTGCTGGGCACCAAGGTGCCGGGCATCACCGACCATTTGGAACTGATCATCATCGGGATCCTGTTCGTCTCGCTGCTGCCGGCGATCTTCTCGGCCACCAAGGCCTACCTGGCGCGCCGGCAGAATCGCGCGGCCGAGACCCCCGACGGTGAGTCCGCGCTCAGCACGCAGAATCCCGAGTAGCCCACCCGGTCAGCCAGGCGGGCGGGCGGCAGCTACGACGTGTGCGGCCTCCATCAGCATCCAGCCCGATAACTGCACCGACAGGTCGCGTTCGGGCACCTCGGATTCGTACACCGCCCCGGCGACGGAGGCGGCCACCGCGCCGTCGGCCCGGGGTACGTCGGCGGGCCGGTCCCAGAACGCCCCGAACAGCGGCAGGCCGTCCACCGACTGCCGGTAGTCCCACGCCGACCGCGCCGACCTCAGCACCAGTTCGGCCGCGGTGCTGCGCGCCTCGGTGTCGGCGGGGGACTCTCCCGGTAGATCGGTGACGACCAACGCCAGGTAGCGGGCGGTGATCCCGGCGAACAGCCCGCCGTCGCCACCACCGGCGCCCTTGAGCACCCCGCCGGGTGCCATCTGCTTGTCGACCGCGGCGACCAGACGCTGCACCCGCGCCGCATGCCGCGGCGCGCCGGTGCGCACCGCCAGTTCGGTCTCCAGGCCGAGTACCACGCCCTGGCAGTAGGTGTATTCGGCGCGCACCAGCGACCCGGACCGGATGCCGTCGAACACCAAATGGGTCTCCGGGTCGATCAGGGTGGCGTCGATCCAGTCGCCCATCTGCTGGGCCCGCTGCAGCCACCCGGGTTCACGCGCCAGGAAGATCCCGGCCGGCCCGTTGGCCGGGGCATTGAAGAACGGCTCGGTGAACTGCTCGTCCTTGCGCCACGGGATCCCGCCGCCGGCCTCGGGCATCCAGGAGTCCGTCAGCTCGCGGGTCAGCGTGCGCAGCGCACGATGCCGGTCGATCCCGGTGACCCGGCAGGCGCGCTGGATGGCCAGCGCCAGCCATGCCATGTCGTCGTAGTAGGCGTTGGTCCAGCGGAACATGTTGCGCAACCGGTGGGTGCGGATCTGGCGCTTGATCGACGTCACGCGTTCGGGCTGCGGGTCGCGCAGTTGCGCGTCGACCAGGCAGTCCAGCAGGTGCGCCTGCCACCAGTAGTGCCAGTGCGGCGCCCGGCGGACCGGTGGCCAGGCCACCACACCGAGGTGGGTGCCCGGGAGGTGCCAGAGCGGTTTGAGATGTCTCGCGGTGACAGCGGCCTCGGCGCTCTCGGCCCGATTCGCCCATAGCAGATCCATAGCGGTAGATCCTGCCGTATCGGGCATTGCCATCCCAGGACTACCGAGAAGCCGGACCACGACGCTGACCCGCGAGGTAGGCCAGCGCCACGGCGGTCGCGGCCAACCCCGACAGCGCGCCGACACCCAGCGCCCAGCGCGGGCTGAACGCATCGGCTATCCAGCCGATGACGGGCGCACCGATCGGCGTGGTGCCCACGGCGACGGCCAGCCGCAGCGCCATCACTCGCCCGCGCATCACCGGCTCGGTGGTCAGTTGCATCAGGCTGTTCGTCGCATTGGTGAACGTCAGGGTGGACACCCCGATCACGGCGAGCGCGACACCGAACAGCCAGACATCGGGCGCGACGGCGGCGAACGCGAAGCCGACACCCAGGACTGCCGCGCTGAAGAGCAGTGACCGGAAGCGGGGCCTCTCCCATCCCGCGGCCAGCAGTGCTCCGGCGAGCGTGCCGACCGCCATCACCGAGGACAGCAGCCCGTATTGGTCTGCGCCGCCGTGGAAGACGGTGACCGACATGGTCGAGATGAAGATCGGGAAATTGAGCCCGAAGGTACCGATCAGAAACAACATCAACAGGATCGCCTTCAGATCCGGACGTGCCCAGACGTAGCGCAAACCCTCCATGAGATTGCCGCGGGCCGGTCCGACGGCACGGGCGTTGGGATAGAGCTCCCGGACCCGCAACAGCGCCAGCGAGGCGAGCACGGCACCGAAGGACGCCGCGTTGATGAGAAACGCCCACCCCGTGCCGACGGCTGCGATCAGCGCCCCGGCGACGGCAGGACCGATCATCCGCGCGGCGTTGATGGACGCGGAATTCAGCGCCACCGCATTGGAGAGGTCGTCGTCTCCCACCAGATCCGAGACGAACGTCTGGCGCGCCGGCATGTCGACCGCGCTGATGCAGCCCGACAGCAACGCCAGGACGTAAACCTGCCACAGCTGGACGACGCCGCTGACGGTGAGCAGGCCGAGGACGAGCGCCAAGACGCCCAGAGCCGTCTGGGTGGCGATCAGCAGTTTGCGCCGGTCGAAACGGTCGGCCGCATAGCCGGTCCAGGGCAGCAGCAGCAGTTGGGGCCCGAATTGCAGGCCCATGACAACCCCGACCGCGGTTCCGCTGCGTGCGGTGAGCTCGGTCAGCACCAGCCAGTCCTGCGCGGTGCGCTGCATCCAGATTCCGATGTTGGAGACCAGCGCCCCGCCCGCCCAGAGCCGATAATTGAAGACCTTCAGCGATCTGAACGTGCTGCCGGCCATGCCGTCAGCACACCATGCGGTCGAGGATTCTCTCCGTAAGGCGCGACTCTTACCAGGCGTTTTCCAGGTTGCCATGCCGGGCAATCCAGCTGTGCATCACGATGCCGGCCGCCACCCCGACGTTGATGCTGCGGGTGGAGCCGAACGCGGCTATGGACACCAGCAGATCGGCGCCGGCACGCATCTCGTCGCTGAGGCCGGGGCCTTCGCTGCCGAACACCAGCAGGCAGTCGCCCGGCAGCACGGTCTGCTCCAACCGCTGCGCGCCGGCGACGTTGTCCACCGCGACGACGGTCAGGCCCTGTTGCGCGGCGAACTCCAGCAGGCCGGCCACCCGGTCGTGATGCCGCAGCCGCTGGTAGCGGTCGGTGACCATGGCGCCGCGCCGGTTCCACCGCCGCCGCCCGACGATGTGCACGGTGTGCACGGCGAACGCGTTGGCGGTGCGTACCACCGAGCCGATGTTGGCGTCGTGCTCGAAGTTCTCGATCGCCACGTGCAGCCGGTGCCGCCGGGAGTCGATGTCGGCGATGATCGCCTCGCGGGTCCAGTAGCGGTAGGCGTCGACGACGTTGCGGCGGTCGCCATCGCGCAGCAGTTCCGGATCGTAGCGGGGATCGGTGGGCGGCTCGCCCTGCCACGGCCCGACGCCGTTGGCCGGCGGGAACCACTCGGTGGGGCCGGGTTCGCCCACCCGCTCGGTCACGACGTGGCCCATACGGCGGCGTGGGTGCCCACCACCGACACCGAGGCGTAGAGCACCGCGGCGTTGATCTCACCGTGCGTGCACAGCGACGTCGGTACGTGCACCGAGTTCAGCGACGCCTCGGGCAGGATCAGCACCGACGACCCAAAGGCCAGGCAATCCGGCCCCAGCCCGGGCATCGGCGTCGCCGGACCCGCGACGAGCATCAGCGGCCCGCCCCGGGCCTCCGCGTCGTCGCGGTACTGTCCCGCGACCGCGTCGGCGGTCAGGCTCAACACCATGTATCCGTTGCCGGAGAACGCTTTCGGGTCACCGAGGGCGCTCGGCGCCAGCGGGACGCCGTCGGCCCGGTATGCCGCCACCCCCTGCGGGGTGAGCACCAAGCCGGTGTCGTAGGGGTTGATCGGCGGCAGCCCTACCGGGAACGCCGCGGGGTAGGCCACCGTGGTGTCCTTGATCCGGTCGGCCGGCGAGTAGGCGTAGACGCCGCGCACCGCGCTGCGTTCCTTGAGTGGCCCCAGGCACACGGTGCCGTCCAAGCGGTCGGGTTCGCGGGCCGACAGCGGCGCCGGCGTCAGCTCCCCCAGCGCATCGCAGCTACCCAGACCGGTCGCCTCGACCGGGCGGGCGGGTGTGCCGTAGATCCCGAACCGGAGTTCGCCGGCCGCGAGGTGCGGGACGCCCGGATCCGGGACGTGCGCCTTGACGTCGACGAGGACATAATCGACCTCCCAGCGCAGGTTGGTCAGCGTCAGCTCCCAGCCCAGCAACGGCAGTGCCTCGCCGATCCGCGCGCCCTGGGCGCCGTAGGGGCCGCTCGCAGCGGGAGCCGAACAGGCCGCCACGCACGCGACGGCCAGCGCCAGCACCGCCAGGATCAGCGTCCGCACAACCCGGCTCAGCCCAGTCCCAGCTCGGCCAGGCCGAGCACGCTGCGGTAGGGCACACCTTCGGCCTCGATGGCCTCCGCCGCCCCGGTGGCACGGTCCACCACGGTCGCCACACCGACGACGTGCCCACCGGCGTCCCGCACCGCACGCACCGCAGTCAGCGCCGACCCGCCGGTGGTGCTGGTGTCCTCTACCACCAGCACCGACCGCCCCGCCACATCCGCTCCTTCGATAAGGCGTTGCATGCCATGGGTTTTCACCGACTTGCGCACCACGAAGGCGTCGATCGGCCGGCCCGGGGCGTGCATGACGGCGGTCGCGACCGGATCCGCGCCCAGCGTCAGGCCGCCGACGGCCACGTACTCCCAGTCATCGGTGAGCTGGCGGACCAACCGGCCGATCAGCGCACTGGCTCGATGGTGCAGGGTGGCGCGGCGCAGGTCGACGTAGTAGTCGGCCTCGGCGCCCGACGACAGCGTGACGCGCCCGTGCACCACCGACAGTTCGCGGACCAGCGCGGCCAGTTCGTCGCGCTCTCCGCTGTCAAGTGCGCCCACTGCCCCGCCCGAAAGTCTTGGTCAGCGTCCGCGACAACCCGCGCGGAATCAGCCGGCTGACCGTCGTGATCGCCTTGTACTGCAGGCCCGGCACGCTGATCACGTCGCCGCGGGCGATGTCGGCCAGGCTGGTCGCGACGACGTCGTCGACCGTCAGCCACATGAACGACGGCAGCGTGCCCATATCGATGCCGGCGCGCTCGTGGAACTCGGTGCGCACATAGCCCGGGCAGACCACGTGGATGCCGACCCCGGTGCCGGCCAGCCCGCCGGCCAGGCCCTCGGTGAACGACACCACCCAGGCCTTGGAGGCCGAGTATGTCGAGCCGCGACCGGACAGCAGCCCGGCGACGCTGGCCACGTTGATGACGGTTCCGTTGCCGGCCTCGATCATGGCCGGCAGTGCCGCGCGGGTCAGCTGCATCACCGCGGTGACGTTGACGTCCAGCTGGGATTGCAACAGCTCGGGGTCGGCGGTCCAGAATTCTCCGGAGGTGCCGAAACCGGCGTTGTTCACCAGCACCCGCACGCCGGCGCGCAGCCGTTCGGCGACCTTGGCCCGGTCGTCGGCGTCGGCCAGGTCGGCCGGCAGCACCTCGACGTCACCGCCGTGACTGCCGCGCAGTTCGGCCGCCAGCGCCTTCAGCCGCTTGGCGTCGCGGGCTACCAGGACCAGGTCATAGCCGTCGGCGGCGTAACGGCGCGCGTAGCCTTCGCCAAGTCCCGAGGTAGGCCCGGTGACCAGGGCCGTAGGTCTGGCAGGACGCGACATGCCCACAGCGTAACGAAGCCGGACGTCAGCGCTGATAGTGCGCTGTCTGCCGGCCGTTGCGGCCCGGGGCCGGGGCGCGCAGCATGCCCGACGGCTCGTCACGGGCGGCGCGGCGCCGCGACCGCGGCTCGGCGGCCGCGGCGGTGTTTCCCGCCGGCGGCGCGACCGCCCGGGACGGCGACGACGCCTGATCGGCTGCGCTGTCCTCGGCGGAGTCCACGGCACCGCCCGAGCCCAGCGGGTGGCTGGGCTGTCCGTTGCGTCGGCTCGCCGGCTTGGCTGACCCCGTCGCCGCTTCGACCGGCTGACGGCGCGGCATCGGCGGCAGTACCCGCAGCAGATCGTTGAACTGGCGCACGCAGCGCAGTCCCTCATCCCACTGGGCGCGGGTGCTGGTGATCGGCATGCTCACCAGGGTCCAGTTCGCCTCGTTCCACATGATCTCCGCGCAGTCCGGGGCGGTATGGGCGAAGGTGACCATCCGCCGGTCACACGCCCGGCGGGCCGCGTCGAGGTTGGTGGAGTAGACCATCCGCGGACCGATCGCCCCGAGCAGCCAGATGTCGTTCTCGCGTGGCTCCTTGAGACCCTTGAGCCGCACATCGACGACGACGTTGGTGCTGACCTTGCGGTGCAGTGCGATCACCGTGGCGACTTCGTCGAGGTCGAAGATGTAGACCGCCTCGCCGCGGATCTGACCGAGCACCACGTTGCGGACGGGCGCATCGCCCGCCGTCGACATCACGCCGCGTTTCCAGCGTCGCAGGATCTCGGTGGACTCCGGTTCGAAGTCGAAGCCTTGCGAGCGGGCCCAGGATCTACGGCGCCGGCTGCGGCCGCGGCGCTGGTCGAGGTCCACGTACAGCAAGACGCCCGCGCCGACGAAGCACAGCGCGGACAGTGTGAACCAGAGCGGGACCATTACGCCTAGCGTATCTGCTGTCGGCCCGGAAGCGAGAACGCTTGCCGGTTACAACCGCGTATCACCACGATTCCAAGAGGTCAACGTCACAATTCGAGGGCGTTGGAGCCGCCGAAAATGGTGGTCCCGGTGCCGGTCGGGCTGTAGGAGATATAGACCGGCTGCTGGGCGAACGGGAAGTTGCCGGTGTTCATGGTGTCGCCGGTGGTCACGGTCGGGGAGTTGAACGCCGTGTTCGAGTTGTGCACCGTGTACTCGTACAGCAGGTTGTTGGTGCCGTGCTGGTAGACCGCAATGGTCGTCCCGTCGGGCAGGCCGCCGTTGCTGTCCGGTGTGACGCCGTTGAGCACCGAGGAGGGCATGGTGCCGTACACCCCGCCGGAGTCGACCACCGCTTGGACGGCCTGGTGGGTACCGCCGTTGATGCTGAGATCCAGTTGGGCATAAGGCGCCCCGGCGACCGAGGTTCCGTCGGTCAACGGGTTGGCGCCGAAGACCAACTCCTTGTTCGCCTGGTCGATCAGCAGGCCCTGACCGAGAGCTCCGGGCAGCGCCGCCGTCGGAATGCTGTCCGGTGTCGGCCCGAGCGCGTTCGGCCCGACCCCCAGCACGCCGACGACGTTGGCCGGGCCCAGGTAGTCCTGGATGGACCACGGGCCGAACAGGTTGAAGTTCGCCGGGAACGCGAACAGCACGGCATCCACGGTGCTGTCGGCGGTCACGTGGTCGCCGGCGGCGTCGGTGAAGGTGACGGTGGTGGGCAGCTCGACGTAGAAGTAGTCCAGCGAGCCGCCGAACTGGCCGATGTTGAAACCGGTGGGCAGACCGGTGATGCCGAAGGGGTTGATGTCCCAGATCGGCATGACGAGGCCGGCCGCGCCGGTGTCGACCAGGACGGGTGCCGGCGCGCCGCCGCCTACCGAGACGTCCACCACGGGCTCGGTGGTGGCGTTGACCTGCAACGGGACGGTGAAGCTGTCCGGGACGGCGGCGTCCGCGCCGGATGCGGCGGCGCTGCCGGCCGTGCTCGCGTCGGCGGCCCCACCGAAAATCCACTGCTCGAGATCGTTGATCGGGGTGGCGACCAGATTCTGGTACCAGCCGTCGAACAGGCTGTCGGGCGAGGCCAGCGCCGAACCGGGGTCGGTGTCGGCGGCGATGCCCGGGTCGACCGCACTGAGCGCGTCGATGATCGGCTGGAACAGATCGTCGAAGTCGGCATTGGCCGCCGGCGCAGCCGCGAACGCCAGGAACGCCCCGGCCGTCGCGGTCGCACCGATCACCTGGCGCCGATGAGCTGCCGACATACCCGCAACCTCCCCCGGTCACGGACAGCCGCGACCAACAGCGGTTACGTTAACCCCGGCAGGGGCCTAGAGCACCAGGGGATTCACCCAAGAAAGAGCCAAAAAAACGGAGCTGTCGGGCGGTCAGCTTCCGGCCTGGATCAGCGTGCCGCCGACGATGGTCTGCCCGCCCTCCACGCCGTAGTTGATGTACACCGGTTGCTGGCCGAAGAGCCAGTTGCCGGTGTTCATGCTGTTGCCGCTGATCACTGTCGGGCTGCGCACCTCGCCCGCCTGCGAGCCCACCGTGTAGGAGTACAGCAGCGTGCCGTCCTTGGTGTAGACCGAGATGTCGGTGCCGTTGGGCAGGGTTCCGGCGGCGGTCGGGGTGACGTTGCCGAGCGCCGAGGTCGGCATGGTGCCGTAGACCCCGCCGGAGTCGATCACCGCGTTGACGTTGGTAAGCGGCCCGTCGTTGAGCTGCACTTTCAGCGCCGCCCAGGGTGACCCGGCAATCACGGTGCCGCCCTCGTACGGGTTGTCGCCGAAGATCAACTGCTTGTTCGCCTGGTCGATCAGCACGCCGTTGCCGAGAGCACCCGGCAGATCAGCGGTCGGAATGTGGTCGGGAGTGGGTCCGAGCGCGTTGGGTCCGATACCCAAGATGCCGGTGGAGCTGCCCGCCAGGTAGTCGTAGATGGACCAGGAACCGAAGGGGTTCAGGTCCGCCGGGAACGCGAAGAGCACGGCATCCACCGTGGTGTCGGCGGTGACGGTGTCGCCTCCCACGCCGGTGAACGTCACCGTGGTGGGCAGCTCCAGATAGAAGTAGTTCAGCGCACCGCCGAACTGGCCGATGTTGAAGCCGGTGGGCAGGCCGGTAATGCCGAAGGGGTTGATGTTCCAGATCGGCACGACCAGCCCGGCCGCGCCGGTGTCGACCAGCACCTCTGTCTGTGCGCCGCCGCCGATCGAGACGTTGATCACCGGCTGGGTCGTCAGATTGACCTCCATCGGGACGGTGAAGCTCGACGGGAGGTCCGCAACCGGGGTGTCCGGGCCGTAGTCGGCAGCACTGCCCGGCAGATCCGAACCGAACAGCCACGGCGCGATGCTGTTGAGCGGGGTGTAGACGAGGTCCTGGTACCAGCCGTCGAACAGGGTGTCCAACGAGGCCAACGCGCTGCCCGGGTCGGCGTCGGCGGCAATGCCCGGGTCGACCATGCTGAAGGCGTCGAGGATGGGCTGGAACAGGTCGTCCCAGTCGGCGTGGGCCGCCGGCGCGGGCGCGCTCAGCGCAAGAAACGCCCCCGCCGCACTGACGGCGCCGACCAGGCGATGACGACGACCTGACATGGCCTGCCCCCTCTGAATTAACGACGAAATTGTAAAAACCCGGACTTTCTCAGCGCCGTTAGAGTAACCGATCAGCTTCGTCATCGCATCCGCAAGCAGGCCCATGAAGAGGTCCCCCGCCGCGCGGCGGGGGACCTGATCGGGGGAGCGTCAGCCCAGGATCAGCGACTCGCCATCCACGCCGACATTGACCGGCACGATGTCGCCGTCATGCACCTCCCCGGCCAACAGCATCTTGGCCAGCTGGTCGCCGATGGCCTGTTGGATCAGCCGGCGCAGCGGACGCGCCCCGTAGATCGGGTCGAACCCGCGGTGCGCCAGCCACCTCTTGGCCTCCAGGGAGACCTCCAGTTGCAGCCGGCGCTGCGCCAGCCGCTTGGACAGCTGCTCCAGCTGGATGTCGACGATCTGCACCAGCTCTTCGGGGTTGAGACCTTCGAAGATCAGCACGTCGTCGAGCCGGTTGATGAACTCGGGCTTGAACGCGGACCGCACCGCGGCCATCACCTGCTCGTCGGTGCCCCCCGATCCCAGGTTGGAGGTCAGGATCAGGATGGTGTTGCGGAAGTCGACGGTGCGGCCCTGGCCGTCGGTGAGCCGGCCCTCGTCGAGCACCTGCAGCAACACGTCGAACACGTCCGGGTGCGCCTTCTCCACCTCGTCGAAAAGCACCACGGTGTAGGGCCGGCGGCGCACCGCCTCGGTCAGCTGACCGCCCTGGTCGTAGCCGATGTAGCCGGGGGGCGCCCCGACCAGCCGGGCCACCGAGTGCTTCTCGCCGTACTCGCTCATGTCGATGCGCACCATCGCCCGCTCGTCGTCGAACAGGAAGTCGGCCAGCGCCTTGGCCAGCTCGGTCTTGCCGACGCCGGTGGGGCCGAGGAACAGGAACGAACCGGTCGGCCGGTTGGGGTCGGCGACCCCGGCCCGGCTGCGCCGCACCGCGTCGGAGACCGCTTGCACCGGCTTGCGCTGTCCGACGACCCGCTTGGCGAGTTCGTCTTCCATCCGCAGCAGCTTGGCGGTCTCGCCTTCCAGCAACCGCCCAGCCGGGATACCGGTCCAGGCGCTCACCACGTCGGCGATGTCGTCGGGACCGACTTCCTCCTTGAGCATCACCTGCTCACGGGCCTCGGCCTTGGGCAGCGCCGCCTCGAGCTTCTTCTCCACCTCGGGGATACGCCCGTATCGCAGTTCGGCCGCCTTGGCCAGGTCGCCGTCGCGTTCGGCGCGGTCGGACTCCCCGCGCAGGGTTTCCAGCTGCTCCTTGAGTTCGCGGACGACGTCGATGGCGTTCTTCTCGTTGTGCCAGCGGGTGGTCAGCTCGGCCAGCTTCTCCTTGTAGTCCGCCAATTCGGCGCGCAGCTTCTCCAGCCGGTCCTTGGAGGCGTCGTCCTCTTCCTTGCTCAGCGCCATCTCTTCGATTTCCAGCCGACGCACCAGCCGTTCGACCTCGTCGATCTCGACGGGCCGGGAGTCGATCTCCATCCGCAGCCGGGACGCGGCCTCGTCGACCAGGTCGATGGCCTTGTCCGGCAGGAAACGGGCAGTGATGTAGCGGTCGGAGAGAGTGGCCGCGGCGACCAGCGCCGAGTCGGTGATCCGCACACCGTGGTGCACCTCGTAGCGCTCCTTGAGGCCGCGCAGGATGCCGATGGTGTCCTCGGCCGACGGTTCGCCGACGTAGACCTGCTGGAAGCGGCGCTCCAGCGCGGCGTCCTTCTCGATGTACTTGCGGTACTCCTCCAGCGTGGTCGCACCGACCATCCGCAGCTCGCCGCGGGCCAGCATCGGCTTGATCATGTTGCCGGCGTCCATCGCACCCTCACCGGTGGCGCCCGCGCCGACGATGGTGTGCAGCTCGTCGATGAAGGTGATGATCTGCCCGGCGGCGTTCTTGATCTCGTCGAGGACGGCCTTGAGGCGCTCCTCGAACTCACCGCGATACTTCGCGCCGGCCACCATCGAGCCCAGGTCCAGCGAGACAACGGTCTTGTCGCGCAGGCTCTCCGGGACGTCACCGGCCACGATGCGCTGGGCCAGGCCCTCCACGATCGCGGTCTTGCCGACGCCGGGCTCACCGATGAGCACGGGGTTGTTCTTGGTGCGCCGGGACAGCACTTGCACCACCCGGCGGATCTCGGTGTCGCGCCCGATCACCGGGTCGAGCTTGCCTTCGCGGGCGCGGGCGGTCAGGTCGGTGGAGTACTTCTCCAGCGCCTGGTAGCTGGCCTCGGGGTCGGGGTTGGTGACCCGGGCGCTGCCGCGCACCTTGGTGAACGCCTCCCGCAGCGCCTCGGGTGAAGCGCCGTGACCGGTGAGCAGCTTGGCGACGTCGGAGTCGCCCGTGGCCAGACCCACCATCAGGTGCTCGGTGGAGACGTACTCGTCGTCCATCTCGGTGGCCAGCTGCTGACCGACGGTGATCGCGGCCAGGGATTCGCGGGACAGCTGCGGTTGCGCGCTGGCGCCGCTGGCCTGCGGCAGCCGGTCGAGCAGATGCTGGTTCTCGGTGCGGATCGTCGCGGGGTTCACCCCGACCGCCTCCAGCAGCGGCACGGCGATCCCGTCATTCTGGGTCAGCAGGGCCTGCAGCAGGTGCGCCGGCCGGATTTCGGGGTTTCCGGCAGCGGTCGCCGCCTGCAGGGCCGCGGTCAGGGCCGCCTGCGTCTTGGTGGTCGGGTTGAACGAGTCCACGACACCTCCATATCGGGGTCAGAGCGGGCCTGCGAGGGCTCGCCAAAAATGCTTGTCGTGTTGTCCAACGTCGTCAAGGTTGAGTCTGTTCCGCTCAACCCCAATTATCCGGTTTCGGCGGCGGCACTCAGGACAGCCGCAGTGCCCGGCCGGCGTTCTGCGCCGGCCGGGGGCGGCTTCGAGGCTCCCAGCAACGCCCGGGACAGCCAACTGTGGTCAGAGGGCAGCACACCGGCCGACTGCGTGGCATCGAGTAGATCGAACAGCGTCTCAGGCGTCACCGATCCGATGTCGGACACCACCCGCGCCCTGCACGCCAGCGCCCTGTCAGGAGCGCTCACCGCCCTGGTCCTGGACTGGGCCGACGGGCGGCTCCCGGTGAGTCGCGTCGACCTCGGCGCCTACGCCACCCGCCTGGGGCTCGCAGGCCTGCGCTGACCGGCGCGTCCAGAAATAGAGGCTGATCCAGACGCTGTAGCCGATGGCCATACCGGCATACATCACGGCGGGATCTGTCTGACCGTGAACGCTGAGGTACAACACCACCCCGGCCAACAGCGCGGGCAGCACCGCCGCGCGACGCCTCATCGCAAATGCGCCGGCGACCAGCGCGATCGACGCGATCAACAGCGCCGGGCTGACCCGGTGCAACAGGTCGAGCAGGGCGCCCCGGGACTCGCCGGCGCTGTGCCCCGCATGGCCCATCCCTGCGGCCCCGGATGCGCCGACCCCGAGTGCCACCAGGATCGCCGGCAGGCAGCAGCCCAGCGTGCAGGCCAGTGCGGCGATGACGCCCGCCACCCCGAACCGGCGACTCGTCGCCGAGCCGGGCCGACGCTGATCCGGACATTGCGGCCTGGGTGGCATATCCGCCTTCCGTCGAAACATTGCTGCGAACGTATACCCGGTAGGGGTATATGGCAAGTGTCAGACGGTTCGGCGCCGTCATCGGCGATGCCCGCGGGCCGAACGGCTACGGTGCTGCCATGACGTCCGGCCTGGGTTCGTTGTTGACCACGTTGATTCCGCTCGCCCTGGTGGTGGCACTCTCCCCGATCACCGTCATCCCCGCGGTGCTGGTGCTGCACACCGCTCGCCCGCGCGAGACCGGGCTGTCGTTCCTCATCGGCTGGCTGGCCGGGCTGGCCGCCCTCACCGCGGCCTTCGTCGCCGCATCCGGCCTGCTGGGCGGCCTGAATGACACGCCGCCGACCTGGGCGTCGTGGCTGCGGATCGTGGTCGGCATGGCGCTGATCGCCTTCGGCGGCTACCGCTGGGCAACCCGGCACCGGCACGGCGAAATGCCGGGTTGGATGCGCAGATTCACCTCCATGACCGCGCCCCGGGCCGGCCTGACGGCCGTGGCACTGGCCGTGATCCGGCCCGAGGTGCTGTTCATGTGCGCTGCTGCCGGCCTGGCCATCGGCAGCGCCGGACTGACGGCCACGGGCAACTGGCAGGCGGCCGTGCTCTTCGTGGCCGTTGCCGCATCCACGGTCATGGTCCCGATCGCGGGCTACCTGGCAGCCAGCGACCGGTTCGATCCGGCGCTCAACCGGCTCAAAGCCTGGATGGAGCAGCAACACGCCGCGCTACTCGCGGTCATCCTGGTCCTCATCGGTGCGATGGTGACCTACAACGGAATTCACGCGCTCTAGCCGTTATCACCGCTGGTCAGCATAAGATCGCGGCCGTGGGCCTAGACGACCGTGACGCACTGCAGGTGCTGCGCAACGCGTTCGCCGGCTCCGATGGCGGCGGCGACAGCTTCGTCGGGCGCCTGTTCATCCGCTGGTTCGGCACCGACCCGTCGGCTCGAGACCTCTTCCCCGCCGACCTGACCGCCATCCGCGTCGCCTTCGCCCAGGCGATGAGCTGGGTGTACGGCGAACTCGTCGCCCAGCGCGCCCAGGAGCCGGTCGCATTTCTGGCGCAACTCGGCCGAGATCACCGTAAATACGGTGTGACACAACACCACTACGCCGCCATGGGCCAAGCCCTCTACGCCGCCCTCCGTGACGAGCTGGCAGCCTCCTGGGTTCCCGCTGTCGATGACGCCGCCCGCGAGTCACTGAATCTGATCATCGGGGTGATGGGCGGTGCCGCCGACGCCGAGGACGGTCCGGCCTGGTGGGACGGCACCGTCGTCGAACAGCTGCGGGTCTCGCGGGACCTGGCCGTCGTCCGGATCCAGCTGGACCGCCCGCTGCCCTACCATCCCGGCCAGTACGTCAAAGTCGAGGTACCGCAGTGCCCGCGCTCGTGGCGCTACCTCTCGCCCGCCATCCCGGCCGACGAGACCGGTGCGATCGAATTCCACGTGCGCGGGGTCCCCGGCGGCCTGGTCAGCCCCGCGATCGTCAACGAGACCCGGCCCGGTGACCGTTGGCGGCTGTCCAGCCCGCACGGCGGCCTGCACGTCGACCGGGACGCGGGTGACGTGCTAATGATCGCCGGCAGCACCGGTCTGGCACCGCTGCGGGCGATCATCATGGACCTGACCCGGTGGGGCGTGAACCCGCGCGTGCACCTGTTCTTCGGTGGGCGGTACCCGTGCGAGCTCTACGACCTGCCCACACTGTGGCAGATCGCGGCGCACAACCCGTGGTTGTCGGTGACCCCGGTGTCGGAGTACGCGCGCGACCCCGGCTGGGCCGCCGACTATCCCGACGCGACCCCGCCGCGGGGCCTGCATGTGCGGCAGACCGGACGGCTGGCCGATGTGGTCACCCGCTACGGCAGCTGGAGCGATCGCCAGATCCTGATCTGCGGCGGGCCCGAGATGACCCTGGCGACCAAGGCGGCGCTGCTCGCTAAAGGCGCGCCGGCGCAACGTATTCAACACGACCCACTGTCGGAGTGATAATGACCGCCTTCCAGTCCTGCACGCTACGCGATCCGTCGTCGCAGCTGGTGGCCACGTTCGTCCCGGGCGCCGGCATGATCGGCACCTCGCTGTCCGACGCGGGTGTGGAGCTGCTCGGGCAGCGCAGGGGACTGCAGGCCTACGTCTCCGATCACAAGACCATGGGCCTTCCGCTGTTGTATCCGTGGGCAAACCGCTTGAGTGGCAACCTATACCGCGTCGGCGACACCGAGGTCACGCTCACCCCGGGGTCTGGCGGAGTGCACACCGACGCCCATGGCGCCCCGATCCACGGCACGCTCGCCGGCGACCCTGGCTGGCGGGTGACCGAACGGTCGGCGTCCACGCTGACCGCCGAGCTCGACTTCGGTTCGCGGCCTGACCTGTTGGCGTCCTTCCCGTTTCCGCATCTGCTGCGGTTGGCTGCCTGGATCGCCGACCGCACGCTGACGGTGCGCACGAGCGTCACTGCCACCAGCGAGGCGGCGGTGCCGCTGTGCTTCGGGTTCCACCCGTATCTACAGCTGCCCGGTGTGCCCCGGGAGCAGTGGCGCATCGACACACCGCCGATGCGCTCGCGGATGGTCGATACCCGCGGCATCCCCACCGGAGCGACTGCGCCCTACCCGTCGGCGACCGAGGTGTTGGGCGAGAAGGTGTTTGATGACGGCTTCGACGACGTGGCCCCCGGCGCGGTGTTCGCGCTGTCCGGCGGTGGCCGACGTATCGAGGTCCACTTCGACGCGGGCTATCCGGCGGCACAGATCTACGCACCGGCCACCGAGGACGTGATCTGCTTCGAACCGATGGCCGCACCGACCGACGCGCTGCGCCGCGGCGGCTACCGCATGGCGCGTCGCGGCGAACCCGAGGTGGCGCAGTTCTCCATCCGGGTCGCCTAACACCCGGCGAACAGACGTGAAAGCCCCCATTTGGCGGTCCAAATAGGGGCTTTCACGTCTGCTCGCGCCAGGTGGGAGCTAGGAACTACGCGGCTTCCACACCACCACGGCGGTGCTCTTGGGCATCACCGCGATCTCGCGGCGCTGGTTGCCACGCAACATCTCCAGCTCAGCCGACATCTCCTTGATCCGGGACTGCAGCGCCTCGACCTGGTTGGTCAACTCGATGATCCGCTTGATACCGGCCAGGTTGACACCCTCGTCGTGCGAGAGCCGCTGCACCTCACGCAGCAGATCGACATCGCGCTCGGAGTAGCGCCGCCCGCCGCCGGCGCTGCGGCGCGGACTGACCAGACCGATCCGGTCATAGGTCCGCAGCGTCTGCGCGTGCATGCCGGCGAGCTCGGCGGCCACCGAGATCAGGAAGGTGCGGGAGTTCTTCTCGGATTTACTCATGGTCGGTTACCCGCCCATCCCGCCCGCGGGTCGAACCCGCTGGACCGCTCCGCTGCCGCGTACGCCTCCAAAGCTTCCTGGGCGTGGCCCTCCAGGTTCGGCGGGACCGCGACCTTCACGGTGACCAGCAGGTCGCCGTTACCGCCGCCGCGCTTGGGGACGCCGCGTCCGCGAACCCGCAGGATCCGGCCGTCGGCGGTGCCCTTCGGCACCCGCACGCCGACCTTGCCGTCCAGCGTCGGCACCGACAACGTGGTGCCCAGGGCGAGTTCGGAGAAGCTGACCGGGATGGTGACCGTCAGGTCGTCGCCGTCGCGTCCGAAAACCTTGTCCGGACGCACCCGCACCGTCACATACAGGTCGCCGGACGGCGCACCGCGCAGCCCCGCCTCGCCCTGGCCGGCCAGCCGAATCCGTTGGCCGTCTTCGACACCCGGCGGAATACGCACGTTGATGGTGCGGGTGCGGGCCGCCCGCCCGGTGCCCTTGCACTCCGAACACGGATGTTCGATGATCGACCCGCTGCCACGGCAGTCGGTACACGGCTCGGAGAATCCGAACGCGCCCTGGTTGCTGCTGATCACGCCGGAGCCGTTGCAGGACGAGCACACTCGTGGACTGGTGCCCGGCCGCGCGCCACTGCCGTGACAGTTGGTGCACGGTGCCGCGCTGGTCAGCCGCAACGGCATCTCGACGCCCTTGGTGGCCTCCAAAAAGCTCAGCTCGGAGTCGGTCTCCAGGTCGTTGCCGCGCCGCGGTCGGCTGGGCCGCTGCTGTGCACCGCGGCCGAACAGCCCGCCGAACAGATCACCGATGTTGGCGCCGCCGGTCTGACCGGCGGCACCGAACAGGTCGTTGAGGTTGAACTCGCCGCCGTCGCCGCCGGTGCTGAACCGATCGAAGTTGCCGCCGCCGAAACCGCCACCGCCGTTGAAGCGCCGGCCGAACCCGCCGCCGGCGAACAGCCGACGGGTCTCGTCATATTCCTTGCGCTTGGCCGAATCGGTGAGCACTTCTTTGGCCTCCGACACCGCCTTGTAGCGGTCCTCGGCCGCCTTGTTACCGGGGTTGCGGTCCGGGTGATTCTCGGCGAGCAACCGGCGGGCCGCCCGTTTGATCTCCTCGGCGCTGGCGTCGGAGGAGACGCCCAGCTCTTTGTAGAAGTCCTTCTCGACCCATTCACGTTGAGCCATGCCGCGTCACCTCCTCACCTGGATCAATTCTCGTCGCCGGCATCTTCGTCGTCGGCGCCGGCTTCGTCCCCACCGCTGCCCTGGTCACCGTCCGGAACAGTGTCCACCACGCCGACCATGGCGTGGCGCAGCACCTGGTCACCGAGTTTGTAACCCTGCCGCAGCACGGTGCCGATCACCGAATGGCTTCCGTCGCCCTCATGCTGGACGGCCTCGTGCAGCAGCGGATCGAACTCGTCGCCCTCGACGCCGAACGCTGCCAATCCCAGCCCGTCGAGCACGCTGGTCAGCTTGTCGGCCAATGCCTTCAGTGGCCCCGACTCGAGGTCGCCGTGGCTGCGGGCGCGGTCCAGGTCGTCGAGGATCGGCAGCAGCTCGGTCACCACCGAGGCCTTGGCCCGGTCCGCGACGCCCTGCTGGTCGCGCAGCGCCCGCTTGCGGTAGTTCGCGAAGTCGGCTTGTACCCGCTGCAGGTCGGCGGTCAGCTCCGCGACCTGGTCGACTTCGCCGGTATCGGCGACCGGCGCCGCCGGTGCCGGCTCGCTTGGAGCCGGCCCGGCAGCACCCGCCCGCACCTCACCGGTTTCCGGGTCTATGCGGCGCTTGTCGGTGACGGTGATCGTTTCCGGAGATGGTTCGCGTGGATTACCTTCGCTCACTTGGTGTCTCCATCATCGACCACTTCGGCGTCCACGACGTCATCAGCGCCGGCGGACGCACCGCCCGCGGCATCGGAGGCGGCCTGCTCGGCCTGGGTGGCCTCGTAGATCGCCTGGCCGAGCGCCTGCGATTCGACGCCCAACTTCTCCATCGCCGACTTGATGGCGCCGATGTCGGTGCCCTCCAGCGCCTTCTTCGCCTCGCCGATGGCCGCGTCGACCTTAGCCAGGGTGTCCTCGGGAACCTTCGAACCACCCTCGGCGTCGCGCTGCTCGGTGACGAACTTCTCCGTCTGGTAGACCAGCGACTCGGCCTGGTTGCGCACGTCGGCCTCTTCGCGACGCTTACGGTCCTCGTCGGCGTGCGCCTCGGCATCCTTGATCATCCGGTCGATCTCCTCCTGGGACAGGCCGGAGCCCTCCTGGATCTTGATCGTGTTCTCCTTGCCGGTGCCCTTGTCCTTGGCGGTGACGTGCACGATGCCGTTGGCGTCGATGTCGAAGGTGACCTCGATCTGCGGGACACCGCGCGGGGCCGGCGGGATACCGGTCAGCTCGAAGGAGCCGAGCAGCTTGTTGTGCGAGGCGATCTCGCGCTCACCCTGGAAGACCTGGATCTGCACCGACGGCTGGTTGTCGTCGGCGGTGGTGAAGGTCTCGCTCCGCTTGGTCGGGATCGTGGTGTTGCGCTCGATCAGCTTGGTCATCACGCCGCCCTTGGTCTCGATACCGAGCGACAGCGGGGTGACGTCAAGCAGCAGAACGTCTTTCACCTCACCCTTCAAGACACCCGCTTGAAGTGCGGCTCCGACCGCTACAACCTCGTCGGGGTTGACGCCCTTGTTGGGCTCCTGGCCGCCGGTCAGCTCCTTGACCAGGTCGGTCACCGCGGGCATCCGGGTGGAACCACCCACCAGCACCACGTGGTCGATCTCCGACACCGAGATACCGGCGTCCTTGATCACCGACTGGAACGGCTTGCGGGCACGGTCCAGCAGATCCTGGGTGATCTTCTGGAACTCCGAGCGGGTGAGCTGCTCGTCGAGGAACAGCGGGTTCTTGTCGGCGTCGACGGTGATGTAGGGCAGGTTGATCGAGGTGCTCTGTGAGCTCGACAGCTCGATCTTGGCCTTCTCGGCCGCCTCCCGCAGCCGCTGCATCGCCATCTTGTCCTTGGTCAGGTCGATACCCGACGTGGCCTTGAACTTGTCGACCAGCCACTCCACGACGCGGTCGTCCCAGTCGTCGCCACCGAGGTGGTTGTCGCCGGAGGTGGCCCGCACCTCGACCACGCCCTCGCCGATCTCCAGCAGCGAAACGTCGAAGGTACCGCCGCCGAGGTCGAAGACCAGGATGGTCTGTTCCTTGTGGCCCTTGTCGAGGCCGTAGGCCAGCGCGGCCGCGGTGGGCTCGTTGACGATGCGCAGTACGTTCAGGCCGGCGATCTGGCCGGCTTCTTTGGTGGACTGGCGCTGGGCGTCGTTGAAGTAGGCGGGCACGGTGATGACCGCGTCGGTGATGTCCTCACCGAGGTAGGCCTCCGCGTCGCGCTTGAGTTTCATCAACACCCGCGCGCTGATCTCCTGCGCGGTGTAGTCCTTGCCGTCGATCTCGACTTTCCAGTCGGTGCCCATATGGCGCTTGACCGAGCGGATGGTGCGGTCGACGTTGGTGACCGCCTGGTTCTTGGCGGGCTGGCCGACCAGCACCTCACCGTTGCGGGCGAACGCGACGACCGACGGGGTGGTGCGCGAGCCCTCCGAGTTTGCTACGACGACAGGATCGCCGCCCTCCAGCACCGAGACGCAAGAGTTGGTGGTCCCGAGGTCGATTCCGACCGCACGAGCCATTGTGGTTTCCTCCCTGATAGACGCTTCCCTAGTCTGAGCGGACTGCGCTCAAGGATGCGCCTCCGGCAGCCCTGCTGTCAACCCAGACTTGAGTGCGTACGACTCAACTTGTCGTAGTGGTCAACGGGGCGGGTCCGGGGTTTGTTCCCGGGAGACGGTCAGCTACTCACGACGGTCAAGATGCCCGATGGCGCCTCGAGGGCCTGGAGGGTTCGCGCGGCGGCGATGTCGATGTGCACGCGTGGCGCCGGCGGGAGTTCCCCCTGGTAGTAGGTGCCGGGCCCGTAAAACAATCCGTAGCGTAGGACCACGCCGTTCGCCGCGAGGACGGCTTCCTCGAGTGTCACCACCGCGTCGGCTTCGGGGCCGGGTCGCATCGTCCACGCGACGCTCTGGGCCACGATCCTCGTCGGTGGCAAGCCCTCCAACGCGCCGAGGAGATTGCGGGTGCCCTCCACCCGTATCCGGGCATTGAGCAGCGACACCTCGGGCAGATCGTCCAGGTCGTCGGGAAGATCCGTCAGCTGGTGCAGCACCAGGTCGGGTGAGAAGGCGCGGACGGCGCTGGTCAGACCCGGACGGTCGAAAACGTCGCAGACGATCGGTTGGGCACCCAGGAAAGCCAGCCCGTCGGCCTTCGCGGCTGACCGCGTCATCGCCCCGACGGTGTGGCCGGCCTGCACCAACATCGGGACGAGCCGACTGCCGACGACACCCGAGGCGCCCGCGAAGAAGATCCGCCTGCCGCCTTCGGCGGCGCTCATCCCGCGACCTTCGCGGCCAGCGCCGCCAACTTGGCGTCGAGCCCTTCGGCGGCCGCAAGCAGCGCGGGGTTGGGTTCTACGACCATCAGTGATGAGGGCTTGACGTAGGTCAAACTGCTGCTGCCGTCTTCCTCGCCGACGATCAGCAACTCCACCGGCGCGAACAGGCCCGCCGTCACGTCGTGGCGCAACATCGTGATCGCGATCAGCGGGTTGCCGATGATGACCCGCAACACTTCTCGGTTGATGCCGGCCTTGGTGATCCAGCCGCCATGATCGAAGATCGTGAACAGCATGAATCCGCTTGGGCCGACATGGGTTTGGATCTCGTCTCGATAGGCGTCCCAGCTCGGGAAGTCCTTCGCAATGTCCTCGATCGGAACCGGCCGATCGCCGACGTCGGCGAACAATGCGGCCACCAGCTCGTCGTAGCTCTTCGTGCTCTCATAGCGCACCCGGACTCCGGAGAACCGGATCTCGCGCGGATCAGACTGCGACACGATCCATCTCCTCGACATCGGCAGCTGCAGGTTCTTCGAAGCGCTCCTGGACGTGGGCGCGCGGGGTGCGATCCACCCGCAGGCTCAGCAGGTCCGGGCGGCTGTAATGGCCGTGCGAATCCATCTGCGACTTGCGCGCATCGATCAGCGAGAAGTCCAGGTCGGCGATGACCTCACCTTCGCCGGAACGCAATGGCTCACCGATCAGCTCCCCGTGCGGGCTGATGATCGCGGTGAAGCACCCGCCCGAGATCGGACCGATCGGGCACCCGGTGTCGGCCATGATCTGGGTCTGCTGGTCGGCGTCCAGCCAGGCGGTGGAGTTCACAACGAAGGCACCCGATTCGAGTGCGTGATTGCGCACGCTGATCTCGGCCTGTTGCGCGAACAACTCGCCGGCGAACGAGCCCGGCCACATGCCCGCGTGGATCTGCTCGCCGTCGGCGATCAAGGCATACCGGGCCAACGGGATGTAGTGCTCCCAGCAGGCGAGCTGCCCGATCCGTCCCACCGCGCTGTCGACGGCACGCAGCCCGCTGCCGTCGCCCTGCCCCCAGATCATCCGCTCGTGATAGGTCGGCATGATCTTGCGCCGCCGCTGCAGCAGGCTGCCGTCTGCGTCGAACAGCAGCTGGGTGTTGTACAGCGAGCCGCCGTCGCGCTCGGTGACACCGATGGACACCACCATTGCGGCTTGTCTGGCCGCGGCTGCGATCGCATCGATCTCCGGCGACGGGATCGTCACGGCCTGCTCCATCAACGTGAGGTGTTGCGGGCGCATCTCGAACGGACGCTGCACGAACGCGAAGTACGGGTAGTACGGGATCACCGTTTCGGGAAAGACCGCGAACCGCACACCCTGGCGCGACAAGTGCTCGATCTTGTCCACCACTCGTTCGACGGTTCCTTCCCGGCTGTAGAGCACCGGGCTGATCTGCACGGCGGCGGCTCGAATCTGATTCATTTTCAGCGTCCTTTTTATTGTGTCTCAACGATTGTCGAACTGCCGGCCGGCAGCACGCCGAGGTATTTCAGGTCGGCGACGTACTTTTCAACCAGTTCCGCCGACAACTGCGGAATGTCGTTGTCACCGACCTGTGCGGCTTGCACCGCGGCGCGGAAGGCCGCCGTCGGCGCCGGTGCGCCGCGCAGCGGTTGCTGCGGTTTCCGGTAGGAATCCAGCAGCGCAAGCACGCTGTGTCGGCGCAGCTTTTCCGGAAGCGCCCGCAACGCCGTCTCGAAGCGCCCCAACCACGCGTCATAGTCATCGATGCGCTCGATCCGATGGCCGGCATCGCCGAGCCAATCGACCAAGGTGTCCAACGAGATACCGTCGTCGTGCGGGTTCATCACGTCGAAGGATCGGAATCCGCCGGCACCGCGCGCGCCCAGGACCGCAATCGCCTCGGCGACGAAATCAACCGGCAAGCCGCTGTAGTGCGCGCGCGGCCGCTCACCGGAGGCCCCCGTCTCGTAGAAGGACCGTGGCGCGATACCCGTCACAAGCAGGCTGAAGACCAGTCGGGTGAATGCGTCGGGGACGTTGAGCTGGCCGGTATAGCGACGGTGCGCGAGGATCATGTCCGATCGGAAGACCGTCACGGGCAGCCTGCAGTGGTCAAACGCATTGCGCAGCAACACTTCCCCCGCCCACTTACTGTTGGCGTAGCCACTGGCGTAGCCGTCGCCGATCGCCCGTACCGGGTTGATCTCGCGAATGTCGCCGTCCTCGGTGAAGGCAGCCGGGTCGACCGTCATGGCAACCGCCACCGTCGACAGGAACGTGATCGGCGTGATCCGGGTGGTGATCGCCAGCCGGATCACCTCCGCGGTGCCGACGACGTTCGGGCCGAACAATTGCTCGTAGGGCAGCACGTGGTTGACCAGGGCGGCCGGGTGCACGATCAGATCCACGCTGCGCCCCAGCCGATTCCAGGTGGTCGTGTCCAGCCCGAGGTGCGGTTCGCCGATGTCGCCGGCAATGACCTCCAGATGCTCGGCGGCCAGTGCACGAAAACGCCGCCGCAGCGCTACGTCACCGCTGTCGAACATCTGCTCAAGGCGTACCCGCGCCGCCGCGTCGTCGCTGCCGCGCACGATGCAGATCAGTGTGCCGCCGCTCTGTGAGAGCCTTTCCAGCCACTGCAAGGCGATGAACCGGCCGAGATAGCCGTTGGCGCCGGTGAGCAGGACGGTGCGCGGTTCGCCGGTGACGTGCGGAAGTGTCACGGCGTCCGCCAACGTCACGGCATCGATGAACTTCTCCAGGGGTAGGTCGCTCGCCCGTAAAACAGCGGCGTCGGGCCCGTGCACCGTGGCGACTGTGGGCCGTGTCGACGCCGACCCGCGTTGCGCAGCGACGTGGTCGGCAAGCTGCTCGAGGGTTGACGTCGGGCTGATGATGACTCCCACGGGTACGTCGACCGCGAAGACGTCGTGCAGCAGCTCCGAGAACGTCAGGGCGGACAGCGAGTCGCCGCCAAGATCGGTGAAGTGGGCGTCCGGGTCCACGTCGGCGCCCGCGGAGCCGAGCACCGCGACCGCGGCCCGGCGCACGGTGTCGAGCACCGGCGAGTCGGCCGCGGAGTTGCGCAGCGCACGCAGTTCGTCCGCCTGCGCCAGCTCGATATCGGTGTAGAGCTGCTCGAGTCGCCGGCCGTAGCGCGCTGTGAGCGCGGGGCGCAACAGCTTCCCGACGCCCGAGACGAGGCCGGATGCGGCGGTGAAGGGTGCTGTCTCGACCAGGAAGTCGACCGGGACCTCATAAGACTGCAGCTCGGCCGCTTTGGCGGTCTGCCGCAGCGAATCGCGGAGCACGGCCTTCAGCGCGCCGGCGTCGCCGGCGAATTGCTCGCGAACCTGGCGTGTCGGAACGATCACCGCGAGCAGGTACGAGCGTTCGCTGTTGCCGTAGACGAATATCTGGCCCACCCCGGGTGCCGCGGCGAAAACCGCATCCAAGCGCGCGACCGCGACGAACTCACCCTGCGCGAGCTTGAGCACGTTTCGGCTGCGGTCGACGTAGGCCAACCGGTCCGGTGCCAGCTCGGCCATCACATCACCGGTGCGGTAGTAGCCGTCGTCGTCGAAGACCTCGGCAGTGACGTCGGGGCGCTTGAAATAGCCCATCGTGGCGGTTGCCGATTTGATCAGCAGTTCACCGCGCGGATGCGGCCGGTCGGTGGTGAAGTACCCGAGCTCGGGGACGTCGACGAGCTTGTAGTCCAGCACCGGCGGCCGAAGGATGGCGCCGTCCCGGGCGACCCCGCCGACCTCGGTCAAGCCGTAGCCGTCGGCGAGGTGTACCTGCAGTGCTGATTCGAGAAACGCCGCCATCTCCGGAGCCAGCGGCGCGGTGCCGACGAACCCGCCCAGCACCCGACCGCCGAGCAGTCCCTCGCGTAGCTCAGCCGCCGCGTCCGCCTCCGCGGCCTCGGGGGTGGCGCCGCCGGCGATCGATCCGGCCACTGCGCTGCGGTGGCGCTGGTAGAGCATGTCGATCACTCTGGGTACCAGCGGAAGCTCGGTGGGGCGCACCAGTGACCAGTCGTCGAACAGCGTCGACAGGTCGGGCTCGGCTACGAAATAACTGGTGCCGCCGGCCATGAACGACGAGACCAACGGCAGCCGGCCGCCGAGGTGGTTGAGCGGCATGAAGTTGACGTTGAACACCGGTGTCTCCGACGACGAGAGAAACGTTGACGCCGCCGTCCACAGCTTGGTGAGCGTCCGTTCGGAGTGCATAGCGCCCTTCGGTGCGCCGGTACTGCCCGAGGTGTAGAGAATCATCGCCAGCCGCTCGTCGGTGCCTGCGGTGTAGAGCGGCTCGGGCGGCAGCGCGCGGCCTCGCTGAACAACCTCGTCCAGCGTCTCGACGACGACCGGGACGCCGGCGCCGCGGATGCGCTCGCGAGCCCGTGCCAGCGCCTCCCGGTGCGCATCGAGTTTCGGCTGATGGTCGAAGATCAGCACGTGGCGCAGCGACGGGCCGTCCAACGCCGATTCCAGCGCAAGCTCCAGGTACGCGGCGCCCACCGCGACCACCCGCGGCTGCACCTCGCCGACGATCGACCTCAGCTGCGATGCAGAAGCGGTGTGCTGCAACGGCACCGACACCAGGCCGAGATAGGCGCAGGCCAGGTCGATGGTCAGATAGTCCGCACTGGCGAAACCGATGGTGGCGACGAAATCGCCGGGCTGCACGGGATGGCTGTGGTGGTGCCGCCAGTCGGCGGCGATCGCCCCCGCCCGCGCCCACAGCTGCCGATAGCTGATCGTCTCGAACCTGGGCAACAGCCGCGCTGTGGTGCGGCCCGTCGCAGAATCGGTCACCAGCTCACGGGCGCGCTCCCCGACGGCCGGGCGCTCCGCATAGCCGCCGGCCAATGTCTGCAACACCTCAGCGAGTCGCAAACCAGGCCGGCGTGCCGCCGCGATGACTTCGGGGTCCGGTTGCGCTGCCTGGAATTGGGCGTCGGCGGCGTAGAGGTCGGCGACGCGACGGGCCAGTCGCTCGGTGCGGGAGACGTTCGGTTCGGTGCTCATGACGGACCCTGCTAGCCCAGGCGCTCGATGATGGTGGCGTTGGCCATGCCGCCGCCCTCGCACATCGTCTGCAGGCCGAAGCGTTTCCCGCTGTGCTGCAACGCGTTCACCAGTGTTGTCATCAGGCGTGCGCCGCTGGCGCCGAGCGGATGCCCGATCGCGATGGCGCCGCCGTTGACGTTGGTCTTCGCCAGATCTGCGCCGGTTTCTTTCGCCCAGGCCAGCACCACCGGGGCGAACGCCTCATTGACCTCGAACAGGTCGATATCGGTCAGGGTCAACCCGGCACGCCGCAACACTTTTTCGGTGGCCGGGATGACGCCGGTGAGCATGTAGAGCGGATCGGACCCGACGACGGTGGTGGTGTGGATCCGTGCCAGGGGCCGCAGGCCCAACTTTCGAGCGGCTTCGCCGCTGGTGATCAGCAGTGCTGCACTGCCGTCGGACAGCGGTGAGGAGTTGCCGGCGGTGATCTCCCAGTTGATCTGCGGAAAACGCGCTTTCACCGCTTCGTCGTAGAACGCCGGCCGCAATCCCGCCAGGGTCTGCACGGTGGTGCCGGGTCGGATGATCTCGTCAGTCGTCAGGCCGGCGACCGGAGCCAGCTCCTCGTCGAAGAGCCCCTCTTTGGTGGCCCGCGCGGCCTTCTCGTGACTGGTTGCGGAGAACTCGTCGAGTTCGGTCCGGGACAAACCCCACCGGGCGGTGATCAGCTCGGCGCTGATGCCCTGCGGCACCAGCCCTTCGGGATACCGGCGCGTCATGTCCTCGCCGAAGGGATTGCTGCCCGGCAGCACCGAGCTGCCCATCGGCACACGGCTCATCGACTCCACCCCGGCTGCGATCACCATGTCGTATGCGCCTGCCAGCACGCCCTGGGCGGCGAAACTGATCGCCTGCTGACTGCTGCCGCATTGTCGGTCGATGGTGGTGCCGGGAACCGATTCGGGAAAACCCGCTCCCAACAAAGCGTTGCGGGCGATGTTGACGGCCTGATCGCCCACCTGGGTGACGGCACCGGCGATGACGTCGTCGACTTGGGCCGGATCGACGCCGGTGCGCCGCACCAATTCCCGCAAGCTGTGCGCCAGCAGGTCGGCGGGCAGGACACCGTGTAGGGCACCGCCCGGCTTGCCCTTGCCGATCGGAGTGCGTACGGCGCCGACGATGACGGCGTCGCGTCCTTGATATCCGGTCATCGCGAATTCTCCTACCCGCTGAGTATTGTTATCTATACCCAGGTATACGCCCTGGGTATAGTAGAGTCAACTCAGAGGTGATCGAGATGACTTTTCTGCAGGGGGCGCTCGCCGACCGTGATTCCTGGTCGGCGATCGGCGAGTGTCCGGTCGAAAAGACCATGGCGGTCGTCGGAACCAAGTCCGCGATGCTGGTCATGCGGGAGGCCTACTACGGCACCACCCGCTTCGACGACTTCGCCCACCGGGTGGGCATCACCAAAGCGGCGACCGCCACCCGGCTGGCCGAGCTCGTCGACCTCGGATTACTGGCCCGGCGGCCGTATCGTGAGCCCGGCCAGCGCAGTCGCGACGAATACGTGCTGACCGAGGCCGGGATCGACTTCATGCCGGTGGTCTGGGCGATGTTCCAGTGGGGGCAACGCCACCTGCCCAACCGCAGCCGGATAGGGCTGACCCATCTGGGCTGCGACGCCGATGCGTCGGTGGAGATCCGCTGCGCGGAAGGTCACCGCGTCGGACCCGGCGAGTTGGGCGCCCGGTTGGTCAACCGGAAAGCCGCCACGCCCTGACCGGTGCGGGGGACACGGCTAAGTACTCGTCGGGCGCGCCGAGGCACCCGTCGTGGCCGGTATGCACCGGAAACCGTGCAAGGTGGCCAACCCCCGCGGTGTCGGGGTGCCGGTGAGCGCCAGGTCGGGAAATCGCTCGAACAGCGCGCGCAGCGCGATGGCGGCTTCCATGCGGGCCAGATTGGCCCCGAGGCAGGCGTGGATTCCGCTGCTGAAGGACAGGTGTTCTTTGGCGTTGGCCCTGGTGATGTCGAACCGGCCGGGGTCTTCGAACACGTCGGGGTCGTGGTTGGCACCGCCCAGCAGCAGCGCAACCGTTTCGCCGGCGGCGAGGCGGTGTCCGTCGAGTTCCAGGTCGCAGAGCGGATTGCGTGACGTCATCTGCACCGGACTGTCGAAGCGCAACACCTCCTCGATCGCGCCCGGCCACAACTCGGGATCCTCACGCAGCATCGCCAACTGGTCTCGGTGACGCAGCAACAGCACGATCGCGTTGCCGATGAGATTGACGGTGGTCTCGAATCCCGCGCCGACGACCAACAACGCCGTCACGCCCAGTTCACGCCGGTCAAGGTCTCCGTCGCGGATCACCTGGCTGAAGATGTCGTCGCCGGACTCGTCACGCAACCGTTCGATGTGGTCGCCGAAATCACGGTCGCTATCCCGCAGTGACTGCATCGCGCGCCGAAATGTCTTCCAGGACACGCCGATATCGAGCAACGGCGCTCCGAGTTCACCCCGGTTCAGCATCGGCGCCCGCATTTCCTCGGGGATGCCGAGTATCTCGGCGATGATCCGAGCCGGCAACGGACCCGCGAAGTCGGCGATCAGGTCCGGCTGCGGTGCGGATTCCAAACTGTCGAGCAGGTCGTCGGTGATCTCGACGACCCGCGCGCGCAGCTTTTCGATCGCACGAGGCGTGAACGCGCGCACCACGGCGCGCCGGTAGCGCGTGTGATCGGGCGGATCGACCATGAGCATCGAGGGCGGTTCAGCCGGATTCGGCAACTGCGGATCCGTTCGGCTGATCAACCAGCGAACCGGTCGGGGCAGCTTCATGTTGGCGGGGTTGCTCACTCCGAACCGGTCATCGCGCAAGATGGTTCGGCATAGCCCGTGGTCGGCGGTGACCGAGACGAACGGCGTGCGAGTCAGGCTTCCGGCCGCACGAATCTGCTCGATCAACGGCTCGGGCTCACCGCCGCGCATCGGGCCGGCGAGTAACCGTGCCAGGGGTTCGCCGCGGCGCGCCTGCACCGCCAGGAACGTCCGCGGAAGCCCGTGCAGCAACGCCCACCGGCCCCACAGAACTGGTCGCATGATCGACCTCCCGCCACTCGGGGTCACCGCTTGGCCCGTCAGACAACCAGAGCCTACTGAGCCGGCACGCGACCCGCCGGAGCACACCGGCGGTGATCGGCGCGCTGACACCGCCTTCGGGACCGCTGCTCGGCGGCCTCCCACGACCGGCCCGGTGGGTTACCCTCGCACCGATGTCTATGGTCCCCGACCCTCACCTGGCCCCGCCGGCCGCGCTGGCCCGCGAAGATGAGGGCTATCACAAGGATCTCCACCCTCGTCAGGTGCAGATGATCGCCATCGGCGGGGCGATCGGCACCGGGCTGTTCCTGGGGGCCGGCCGGCGACTGCATGAGGCGGGCCCCGCCCTGTTCCTGGTCTATGGGATCTGCGGCATCTTCGTGTTCTTCATCCTGCGGGCGCTCGGCGAATTGGTGGTGCACCGCCCCACCTCGGGATCGTTCGTGTCGTATGCCCGCGAGTTCTTCGGGGAGAAAACGGCATTCGTCGCGGGCTGGCTGTACTTCCTCAACTGGTCGATGACCGGGATCGTCGATACCACCGCGATCGCGACGTACTTCCACTACTGGGGCGCGTTCCACGTCGTCCCGCAGTGGGTGCTGGCACTGATCGCACTGGTGGCGGTGGTCTCGATGAACCTGATCTCGGTGAAGCTCTTCGGCGAGCTGGAGTTCTGGGCCGCACTGGTCAAGGTGGTGGCCCTGGTGACCTTCCTGATCGTCGGGACCGTCTTTCTGGGCGGGCGCTTCCAGGTCGACGGCGAGTCCACCGGACTGCACCTGTGGGTCGACAACGGCGGCCTCCTGCCGACCGGACTACTCCCTGTGGTGCTGGTCACCTCGGGTGTGGTGTTCTCCTACGCCGCGGTCGAACTGGTCGGCACCGCCGCCGGCGAGACCGCCGAGCCGGAGAAGATCATGCCGCGGGCGATCAACTCGGTGGTGGCCCGGATCGCGATCTTCTACGTCGGCTCGGTGGTACTGCTGTCGCTGCTGCTGCCCTACACCGCCTACAAGCACGGCGAGAGCCCGTTCGTGACGTTCTTCGCCAAGATCGGGTTCAACGGTGCCGGCGGCCTGATGAACCTGGTGGTGCTCACCGCGGCGTTCTCCAGCCTCAACGCCGGCCTGTATTCCACCGGGCGGATTCTGCGATCGATGGCGGTCAACGGCAGCGGTCCGAAGTTCACCGCACCGCTGTCCGGAAACGGTGTGCCTTACGGCGGCATCCTGCTGACCGGCGCGATCGGCCTGTTCGGGGTCGCGCTGAACGCCGTCGTCCCGGAGCACGCCTTTGAGATCGTGCTCAACATCGCCGCCCTGGGCGTGATCACGGCATGGGCGACGATCGTCGCCTGCCAGCTGCGGTTCTTGTCGTTGACCAAGCGAAGCGATCTGCAGCGGCCGGCCTTCCGGATGCCACTGGCGCCCTACAGCGGCTACGTCACCCTGGCGTTCCTGGCCGCCGTGGTGGTGCTGATGATGTTCGACCCCGAATACGGCGTCTGGATCCGCGCCGCGGTGCTGGTCGGCGGACCAGGCCTGATCGCCGGCTGGTACCTGGTGCGTAACCGGGTGAAGGCCGCGGCCGTTCCCCCCACCGACACCGGCGAGCAACCGCCTGCGGTGGCCGCGCAATCCGAAGCGGACGAGTAGGACGAGTTAGGAGGCCGAAACCACATGCCCGGCAACCGGTACGCAGCCAAGCCTCCGCTGTACGGGATGGTGCTGGTGTTCTGCGCCATCGCGATCGTCGCCATCACCGCCTACCTGCATGCGGGCTGGTGGTCGGTGCTCGGCTACGCGCTCGCCGCGGTCACGGCGGTTGCCGGGGGCGTGTTGGCATTCCGGGATTTCTCGTAATCGGATTTCCCGCAGCCGGATTTCGCTGCCGCCGACCGGTCGGTGCCGGCCGCCCGGAACCGCGCGTCACTGCAGCCACTCACGTCACAGGGTGCGTAGGCTGTGGCGCAATCGATGTCGGCGGGGGACTGCGTGCAGGTACCGGATCAGGCGAGAACCAAGGCGTTCAGCCGGCAACTGGCGCTGGCGGCCGCGCTGCTGCTGGCCGGCTGTAGTACCACCGTCGACGGCAACCCGACCGCGGCGCCCGGCGGCAGCGGGCCACCGGAGCCGTCGTTGCGGACACCCCGCCCCACCACCGCCCCGCCGAGCACCTCGCCCCCCGTCGCGCCGCCGTCGTCGAGCACCCCGGGCAAGCCCGGCGACGCCATCGCCCTACCGCCGGACGAGAACGGTTACGTCTTCATCGAGACGAAGTCCGGACGGACCAGATGCCAGATCTCGACGCGGCAGGTCGACTGCGAAGCCGAGTTCACCAACAGCCCGCTCAAGGGCGGTGAGCATGCCAACGGTGTCAGCGTCAGTTCCGACGGCACCGTGCAGTGGGTGCTCGGCAACCTCGGCGACATCCCGGTCGTCACCATCGACTACCTGACCTACCGCGCCGAGGGCTGGAAGATCGACGCCGACGTCGAGGGCACCCGATTCACCAACGACCGCACCGGTCACGGCATGTTCGTCAGCATCGACAAGGTCGAGACATTCTGACCTCTGGCCCAGCTCCGCAGCCACCGCTTTCCGTTACGATCGCTGGAATGGCGCGCTTCGGATCTTCACCCGGCTCCGGCACACCCGGGGACGACCCAACCCGATCCACCCAGTACGGGCAACGCGGGCCGCAGCCGCCCGGGCCGCAGCCGGCGCCGTTCGGCCCCGCCGGCCCCAGGCACCACCCCGGCGACCCGGGCTACCAGCCCGGCAATGCGCCGACCCAGTACAACCCCGCCTACACCCCGATCGAACAGCAACTTCCCGGCGATCCGGACACCGCGGACTTCGCCGCCTCGGCGCCCACCCCCTGGTTTCGCCGACGATCGGTGCTGACCGCCTGGTTCGGACTCATTCTGCTGATGCTCGCGCTGGTGATCTGGGGCATCGTCCAGCTGACCAGCCGCGGACCGGGGGACGGCGGTACCGCGCCGGCGAGCAGCTCCTCGAGCACCACCACCGGCACGACGAGTCCGACCAGCACGACCAGTCCGACCAGTACCCCGCCGAGCGCGTCGAGCACCACCGCTGCGCCGCCCCCGCCTCGGCAGGCGCCACCCCAACAATCCCCGCCGCGGCAACCCCCGGCGCCCAGCGAGACGCATCGTCACCGGCCGCGCCTGCCGTCGCTGCCGTCGGTGATCACCATCCCGCCGGTGCCCAAAGTTCCCGAGCTGCCGACGGTGATCACCATCCCGCCGTACCGGTAGGCCGGCTCGGTACTCTCGCCGCATGCGACCGCAGCGTGATCCGGCCTGGCTCGGTATCGACGTGGTGGCCGTCCTGGTGTTCTGCGCGCTGGGGCGCCGCAGTCACGACGAGGGCCTCGATATCAGCGGCCTGGCAACCACGGCCTGGCCGTTTCTGAGCGGTACGGTGCTGGGCTGGCTGATATCCCGCGGCTGGCGCAGGCCGACCGCCGTCGTCCCGACCGGGGTGATCGTCTGGATCTCGACGGTGCTGGCCGGCATGGCGTTGCGGGCGGCGACCGCTACGGGCGTGGCGTGGTCGTTCGTCGCGGTCGCGTCGACGGTGACCGCCGTGTTCCTGCTCGGCTGGCGGGCGGTGTTCGGGCTCGTCGCGCGACGCCGCGCCACCCGCTAGACGGCACAGCGAGTCGTCAGCCGCCGACGCGGGGTTTCGTCAGCAGCAGCACCTACCATCGGTGTGCGTGGAACGAACGCCGGACGACCCCAACGACGAACCGACCCGGATGGCCGACTACGACTACCGCGGGGCCGACAGGTATGACGAGCCGGCCGGTTACTACAGCGAGTACCGTGAGCCCACCGGAGCGCAGCCCGGCTGGCCCGAACCGCCGCCGGCCCCCTGGTACCTGAGGCCGCTCGCGCTCATCGGCTGGGGTGTGCTCACCGCCCTGCTGATCGCCGCGCTGGTGTGGAGCATGGTCCGGCTGGTGAACAAGGACTCCGGCGACACCACGCCGGCGACGACATCGGTCACCTCCACCGTGGCGCCCCCGGTCGGGTCGACCGCCCCGAATCCGATCGCCCCGGCGCCCACCGGTCAGGAAGAGGCACCGCCACCGGCTACCACCACCACCACCACCGAACCGCCGGCTACCAGCACCACCGAACCCCCGACCACGACCACCGAACCCACGACGACTGCGCCGACCACGACTGCGCCGACGACCACCCAGCCCACCACCACCCAGCCCCCGACCACGACCGCAGCGCCGCCGACCACCACTGTCGGGGCGGATGGTCAATAGCGCTGCCACGCCGCGAAAACCCTTCCGAACAGTCGCAAACCGATACAGTTAGGCCAGCCTGCGTCGCGCTGCACGAGAACGGGGTGGCACTATGGGCGAGCATCAAGCAGCGCTTGAGCAGGTATTGCGCAAGATAGACGGTAAGTTACCCATCAGTAACTTCAGCTAAGCTACTGGCTGGTAACTTCTGGATGAGAGAGGCGCTCCGTGACCGAGAATGTCCAGATGATGATCAGGCTGGTCGTCGGGCTGTCCATGACAGCGCTCGTCGCAGTTCTCGCCGTACGCCGGGTGTTCTGGCTGTACAAGCTGGTCATGTCCGGCCAGAAGGTCGGCGCCGAACGGGTGTCCGACGTCGGTGCCCGGGTGTGGACCCAGGTCCGTGAGGTCGCCGGCCAGGCCAAGCTGCTGAAGTGGTCGATTCCGGGCATCGCGCACTTCTTCACCATGTGGGCGTTCATCGTGCTGCTGACCGTCTACATCGAGGCCTACGGTCAGCTGTTCAAGCACGACTTCGCCATCCCGGTCATCGGCCAGTGGGATGCGCTGGGCTTCCTGCAGGACTTCTTCATCACCGCGGTCACGCTGTCGATCTTCGCGTTCATGATCATCCGCATCATCCGCAATCCGCGCGAGATGGGCCGGGAATCGAGGTTCTACGGCTCGCACAACGGTGGCGCTTGGCTGATCCTGGTCATGATCCTCAACGTGGTGTGGACCTTCCTGCTGCTGCGCGGCGCCGCGGTCAACACCGGCAGCCTGCCCTACGGCAACGGCGCCTACCTGTCGCAGCTGATGGGCAAGATCATGGAGCCGTTGGGGCTCGCCGCGAACGAGACCATCGAGACCGTCTCGCTGCTGCTGCACATCGGTGTGGCGCTGGCGTTCCTGATCATCGTGCTGCACTCCAAGCACCTGCACATCTTCCTGGCCCCGATCAACGTCACCTTCAAGCGGTTGCCCGACGGGCTGGGCCCGCTACTGCCGATCGAGTACGAGGGCGAGGCGCTGAACTTCGACGACCCGCCGGAGGACGCGGTCTTCGGCCGCGGCAAGATCGAGGACTTCTCCTGGAAGGGCATGCTCGACTTCGCCACCTGTACCGAGTGTGGCCGCTGCCAGTCGCAGTGCCCGGCGTGGAACACCGGCAAGCCGCTGAGCCCCAAGTTGTTGATCATGGACCTGCGTGACCACTGGATGGCCAAGGCGCCCTACCTGCTCGGCACCAAGGACGCGCCGGACATGGACATCGACCTGGCCGACGCCAAACCGCTGGCCGGTCACCATGTGCCGGAGAAGGGCTTCGAGCGCATCGGTGGCTCCGGCCCGGAGCAGGCCACCCGCCCGCTGGTCGGCACCGCCGAACAGGGCGGCGTGATCGACCCGGACGTGTTGTGGTCGTGCACCAACTGCGGCGCCTGCGTCGAGCAGTGCCCGGTGGACATCGAGCACATCGACCACATCCTGGACATGCGCCGCTACCAGGTGTTGGTGGAGTCGGAGTTCCCGTCCGAGCTGGCCGTGCTGTTCAAGAACCTGGAGAACAAGGGCAACCCCTGGGGGCAGAACGCCAGCGAGCGCACCGCCTGGATCGACGAACTCAACTTCGACATCCCGGTTTACGGCCAGGACGTCGACAGTTTCGACGGCTTCGAGTACCTGTTCTGGGTGGGCTGCGCGGGCGCCTATGAGGACCGCGCCAAGAAGACCACCAAGGCGACCGCCGAACTGCTGGCGGCCGCCGGGGTGAAGTTCCTGGTGCTGGGCACCGGCGAGACCTGCACCGGTGACCCGGCGCGGCGATCCGGCAACGAGTTCCTGTTCCAGCAGTTGGCAACCCAGAACGTCGAGACGCTCAACGAGTTGTTCGACGGCCTGGAGAGACCAGACCGCAAGATCATCGCCAGCTGTCCGCACTGCTTCAACACGATCTCGCGGGAATACCCGCAGTTGGGCAGCGAGTACACGGTGCTGCACCACAGCCAGGTGCTCAACCGGCTGGTCCGGGACCGGAGGCTGATACCGGTCACGCCGATGTCGCGTGATGTCACCTACCACGACCCGTGCTTCCTGGGCCGCCACAACAAGGTGTACGAGCCGCCGCGCGAGCTCGTCACCGCCGCGGGAGCCAATCTGGTCGAGATGCCGCGTAACCGCGATCGCTCGTTCTGTTGCGGCGCCGGCGGCGCCCGGATGTGGATGGAAGAGCACATCGGCAAGCGGGTGAACCACGACCGCGTGGACGAGGCGCTGGCCACCGGAGCCACGACCATCGCCACCGCCTGCCCGTTCTGCCGGGTGATGATCAGTGACGGCCTCGACGACCGGATCGAGGCCTCCGGGCGTTCCGGCGTGGACGTACGTGACATCGCCCAGCTGCTGCTGGACTCGCTGGACATGTCCGGGGTGACGTTGCCGGAGAAGGGCACCGCTGCGGCGGCGGCCGCTGCGAGCGTCAAGACGGCGCCGAAGAAGGAGGCGCCGGCACCTGCTGCCGCGGCCACCGCGACGGCGGAGAAACCCGCCGCGGCTCCGGCAGCAGCGGCCAAGACCGCGGCCCCGGCCAAGGGGCTGGGGATGGCCGGCGGGGCCAAGCGCCCGGGAGCCAAGAAGACTGCCGCGCCGGCCGCCGAGGCCACAGCGGCACCGGCGGCCACGGGGGCAGACACCGCGGCACCCGCTGCTCCAGCAGCCCCGGCGAAGGGGCTGGGGATGGCCGGTGGGGCCAGGCGTCCGGGCGCCAAGAAGGCGGCTCCGGCCGCCCCGGAAGCGACCACCGCTGCCGCGCCCGCGGAACCGGCGGCACCCGAAGCGCCGGCCGAACCCGCGGCACCGGTCAAGGGCCTGGGTATGGCGGCCGGTGCCCGCAAGCCGGGCGCCAAGAAGCCCGCCGCGGCAACCCCGGCAGCTGCGGAACCGGCCGCTGCGGCCGCCGAGCCCGCATCGGCCGCTGAGGAGCCGGCCTCATCGGCCACCGAGCCCGCGGCGGCTCCGGAGGCCGCCGCCCCGGCGGAGGCCCCCAACGAACAGCCCGCCGTGAAGGGCCTGGGAATCCAGCGCGGAGCACGACCGCCGGGCAAACGCTGAGATAACAAGTTGGGGCCGTGTGGGTGCACATACGGCCCCAACTTGTTTCTCGGGCAAATTTTGATTGGACAGCTATGGGACCATTGTCGACGTGACCGCTCACCAGTTGCCTCACCAGATGCCCTGGCCTGCCGTCGGCAGCCAGCTGCGGCAGCGGACGTTCGCGCAGTCGACCAAACTGCAGGACGTTCTCTACGAGATCCGCGGTCCGATCCATGCCCAGGCCGCCCGGATGGAGGCCGAGGGGCACCGCATCCTCAAGCTCAACATCGGCAACCCGGCGCCGTTCGGGTTCGAGGCGCCCGACGTGATCATGCGCGACATGATCCAGGCGTTGCCGGACGCACAGGGGTATTCGGATTCGCAGGGCATCCTGCCGGCGCGGCGCGCGGTGGTCACCCGCTACGAACTGGTCGAGGGGTTCCCCCGCTTCGACGTCGACGACGTGTATCTGGGCAACGGGGTCTCCGAGCTGATCAGCATGGTGCTGCAGGCACTGCTGGACAACGGCGATCAGGTGCTGATCCCGGCTCCGGACTATCCGCTGTGGACGGCATCGACGTCGCTGGCCGGTGGGACGCCGGTGCACTATCTGTGCGACGAGACTCAGGGTTGGCAGCCCGACATCGCCGACATGGAATCGAAGATCACCGAGCGGACCAAGGCGCTGGTGGTGATCAACCCGAACAACCCGACCGGCGCCGTCTACGGGCGGGAGGTGCTCAGCCAGATCGCCGAGTTGGCCCGCAAGCATCAACTCCTGCTGCTGGCCGACGAGATCTACGACAAGATCCTCTACGACGACGCCGAGCACACGAATATGGCCGCCCTGGCGCCGGATCTGCTGTGCCTGACCTTCAACGGGTTGTCGAAGGCCTACCGGGTGGCCGGTTACCGGGCCGGCTGGGTGGCGATCACCGGCCCCAAGGAGCACGCGACCAGTTTCCTGGAGGGCATCAATCTGCTCGCCAACATGCGGCTGTGCCCGAATGTGCCGGCACAGCATGCCATTCAGGTGGCATTGGGCGGCCATCAGAGCATTGATGATCTGGTACTGCCGGGCGGTCGACTGCTCGAACAACGTGACGTGGCCTGGAGCAAGCTCAATGAGATTCCCGGCGTCTCCTGCGTCAAGCCGAGGGGTGCGCTCTATGCGTTCCCGCGACTCGACCCCGAGGTCTACCCGATCCAGGACGACGAGCAACTGGTCTTGGATCTGCTGCTGCAGGAGAAGATCCTGGTGACTCAGGGAACCGGGTTCAACTGGCCCGCGCCGGACCATCTGCGCATCGTGACGCTGCCGTGGGCCCGTGAGTTGTCCGGCGCCATCGAACGGCTGGGCAACTTCTTGGCGGGCTACCGGCTGTAATAGGGCGGTTGCGGCGGCGGTGGCCAGCCCGGATCGTAAGTGCCGCCGTTCTGCCAATGTTCCGGGTCGTGCGGAACGTTGTCGAGATAGTGGTTGTCGTGGCAGTAGTTCGTGTTCCAGTTGAAGCCCATCCACCCGCTCCACTGCTCGCCGGGGCACCAGTGGTAGCGCGGCTCGGCCTGTGCCACCCCTGCCGCGCCCAGCGCAACAAACCCCAGGACCACCGTGGCACTGGCCGCCGCAACCCGGCTGGTGTTCCTCATGCGGGTTGTTCTACCACTGCCGCCGCCTTCTTGAAAGGTGTTCACCGCTGCTGGCTGGCGCAGCCTGCTGTCACCGGCGCTCCAACAACCCCGACAGGTAATCGCCGTACCCGGACTTGCGCAGCGCATCGGCTCGGGTAGCGAGCTGGTCGTCGTCGATGAACCCCATCCGCCAGGCCACCTCCTCGGGAATGCCGATCTTGAGTCCCTGGCGACGCTCGATGGTGCGCACGTAGTCGCCGGCGTCCAGCAGCGAGTCGAACGTCCCGGTATCCAGCCAGGCGGTGCCGCGGGCCAGCGCCTGGACACTGAGCCGGCCCTGCTCGAGGTAGGCCTGGTTGATGTCGGTGATCTCGTATTCGCCACGCGCCGAAGGCTTTAGGCCCCTGGCGATCTCGACGACGTCGTTGTCGTAGAAGTACAGGCCCGGTATCGCGTAGTGGGATTTGGGGGTCGCCGGTTTCTCCTCCACCGACACCGCCGTCCCGTCGGCATCGAACTCGATCACGCCATAGGCTGACGGATCGGCCATCCAGTAGGCGAAAATGACAGCACCCGAGACAGCTTGGTGCCGACGCAGGCTGGTGCCGAGGCCGGGACCGTAGAAGATGTTGTCCCCCAACACCAGCGCGACCGACTCGGCGCCGATGTGGTCGGCGCCGATGACGAACGCCCGCGCCAGCCCGTCGGGCTGGTCCTGGACTGCGTAGCTGATGTCGACCCCGAATGCGCTTCCGTCACCGAGTAATCGATGAAACGCCGCCGCGTCGTGGCCGGTGGTGATCACCTGGATGTCGCGGATACCAGCCAGCATCAAGGTGCACAGCGGGTAGTAGACCAGCGGTTTGTCATAGACCGGCAGCAACTGCTTGCTGACGCCCATCGTGATCGGATACAAGCGGGTGCCCGAGCCACCGGCCAGGATGATCCCGCGCATGCCGTCGAGCCTAACCGCCATCAGCGCAGGCTCAGTCGACCCGGTCGGCCTCGGTGAGATCCGTGGCGGCCAGCGCCGCATCCAGGCCGTCGTGACGGAACACCGCCGCCACCTGATCGCGCACCACCCGGAACGCGACCGCCTGGGCGGACCCGGCGCCGACGGGGGTCAATTCGGCCACCACGACGCCGCCGTGCACATACATCCGGCCGATGCCGGCGGTGATCTCGGCTTCGGCTGCCCATCGCCGCAACGCCTGATGGCCTTGCGCGGCGCCGTTCGCGTCGGCCACCTCGATGCCGTCGCTGGACAACTGCTCCAAGGTGTCGAGGTCGCCGGCGGCCAAAGCGTCATGCCAGGCGAGGACGGTTGCGATCTCCGATGTGCTCATGCCCTGCAAACTACCGTGCCGGATCGCCCTCAGAAGGCGGTGTGCTCGACCCACTCCTGCCACACCGTCGCGTCGCCGAATACCACGATGTCGGTGTCGGCCACCGGAACCCGGCTCATGATCGCCACAAAGAGGTCGCGGGCCGGACCCCGCAATGCCACCGACCCCTTGCCGTGCTCATGCGACCAGACGAGCGCGGCGGTGTCGGCAGACCGGCTGATGGTCCACTCGCCCGCCTGTCCCAGTCCGTCATCGGTGGCATGCAGGTGCACGGTCTGGCCGTCGGCCAGCGGCGGTTGCCCGTCGCGCCCGGCGCGTACCGTGATCAGGTCGAGAAACTCGGAGATGCCGTCGGCGGCCAACTCCGCCGGCAGGGCGAAATCGCCGCCCAGCGCCAGTGCGGCGTCGGCCCGGTGCACCGTCGCCTCGTGCAGCCGGCGGCGCACCCACCAGGACGCCGGTCGCGGCCCGAGGAACGTCCAGGCCGGGTGGTCGGGGCCGACCTGCGCGACCGCGTCCAGCACCCGTTGGGCGCCGTCGTTCAGCCAGCCGATGGCCGCGTCGGGTTCCGCCGGCGGCTTACCGTCGACGACGTCACGGGGATCCAGTGCGTGGTCCAATCGGTCGGCGACGATCTGCGCGGCCCACCGATGGCCCCGCCCGACATGGCGGAACAGCTGGGTCAGATTCCACTCCGGGCAGGTCGGGACCGCCAGCCCGGGATCACCGGCGCGGACCAGCTCGCCGAAAGCGCGGGTCTCATCGAGCAATGCTGCGGCGTAATCCACGCCGTCAGGCTAGTGGATTATCGGGGCGCTCAGAAGGGCCAGCCGCCCTTGCCGCCGCCACCACCTTTACCCCCGCCACCGAAGTCGGGGAACCACGAGCCGCCACCGCCGCCGCGAACGCCGCTGCCACCGCCACCCAGACCCGGCAGCCAGGGGTTGTTGCCGCCGCCGTTGGTGCCGACCCCGGGCAGCCACGGTGACGGGTTGCCGCCCTTGTTGCCGCCGCCGTTATCGCCCGGCAGCCACGACGGGTTGCCGCCCCCGTTGTTGCCCGGCAGCCACGACGGGTTGTCCTTCTTGTTGCCGCCCCCGTTGTTCCCGGGTAGCCACGACGGATTGTCGTTCTTCGGGGGATTCTGGGCGGGCGGCTTGAAGATCGGCGGCAACTCCGGCTGCTTCGGGGCCGGGGCCGCCGGCGACGGAATCTCGACCCGCGGGGCCGGCACCTGGATGGGCACCGGGATCGGTATCGGCGCAGGGGCCGCCGGAGCCGGCGCGGCCGGGGCCGGGGCCGGCGCCGGAGCTGCGGGCATCGGCGCGGGCGCCGCGGGGGCCGCCGCAACGGGCGGTGCCGGGGCCGCCGGTGCCGGGGCCGCCGGTACCGGAGCTGCCGGCGGCACCTTGGGCGCCACCTCGGGAACCGGTGCCGGCGCCTGCTGGGTCGGTACGACGATGTGTTGGCTCGGCGCGGGATGCTCGGATGCGGTCGGCCGGATACTGACCGCCAGCGCCACGAGCAAGGAGGCAACCCCGACGACGAAGAAAGCCGCGAGGCCGCTACCGGCCAGCAGGAACGGGTTGCGGCGCTGAGCCGGCTCGAGCTCATCGGCACGCCGCACGCCGGCACTCGGCGGGTGATAGTCGGCGGCGATGACGTTCGCGGTACTTTCCGCATCGCCGAAGGCCAGGTAGCCGCTGTCGGCATCGTCGGGGATCGCGCTGTAGGCCAGCGCATACTCCCCGATCGTGGCGTCGTAGTCGGCCTGCTGGGCGTAGGCCAGCGCGACCAGCTCCGGGTCGATCACGCCGGTCCCCGGGTCGCGGGCCCAGGCCAGCGCCGACGTCGACGAGTCGAACAGCGGGGCATGAGCGCTGGCCAGCGCCGCTCCCCGTGCCAGCGCCGTGTCCGGCTCCTCGGGAACACTGACCGGGATCGCGCTGACCGCGTCCAGCTCGGGCTTGACCAGGCCGACATTGACGCCAGATCCGACCACGAACAGCCCCTCGGGCCGGGACTCGAGCCGACCGGCCCGGGCGGCCAGGGCGGTCAGCTCGGCGAGCGCCGCGTCGTCGTCGGACGGCAGCGCCACGCGGCTTACTTCGGTGATCGAGCCGTCCGTCGAGTCGACGACCGCCAGCGTCGCACCCTGGGGTTCGATGAACATCAGTGCGGTCCGCTCGTAGCCGATCGTTCCGCCCACCGTCTGGGCCAGCGCGGCCGCCGCCAGGAAGGCCGACACCAGCATCACGTTCTCGACCCGGCGGTCGGCCAGGGCGTCGCGCAGCTGCCCGGCCTGCCGCTGATCGGCGACGGTCACCCCCGTCGACGCCAACCGGTAGCCGCCCTGCTGCGCGCTCTCCTGGGTGCCCAGGATGGCCGACACCACCTGGTCGGGGAATGCCGCGCCCGCGGTGTCGACCTCGAAGCCGTCCTCGTCGACGGTGACGCCACCGGCGTTTTCTCCCTCGACGAGGACCATGCGCACCGACGGCGGCGCCGCCGACACGCCGAGCACGATGTCCACTGCACCTCCTCCCCTTCGGCCGCCGATTGATTAGCCCATCTTATCGGTTTGCGAGATAAATCCCCACCTCAGAAGTGGAGGCCCGGAATCGGGATGGGGATCGGGATCCCACCACCACCACCGCGGCCACCGCGGCCGGGGCCCTTGCCGTGGCCTTTGCCGGGACCCCAGCCGCCTCGGGGCGGGCCCAGTATCGGCGGACCACCGGGGAGCCCGGGAATCTCCAGTTTCGGGATGATCGGCGGTGGCGCGGCCGGTGGCGGCGGCAACGCCGGTGGTGGCGGCGCCACGGGCTGGGGTGCCGGCGCTCGCGGGGCCGGCGCCGGAGCGGGGGCCGGTGCCTTCGGGGGGGCCGGTTCTGCGGCCGGCACGGGCGGCGCCGAGGGCGCCGGGGCCGGCGGCGGGACGGCGGCCTTGGGCGGCGACGGCTTCTGGGTGACGACGTTGGCGCGCACGTCGGGACCGTGGTGGTTGGCCGCCCGCATGCCCACCGCCAGCGCTACCGCCAACGCCAGCACCCCGACCACGAACAACGCCGCGACGCCGCCGGTGACCAGCATCGGTTTGCGTTCGCGCTGCTGCATTCCGGTGCTGAAGTCCAGCAGCCGGGAGTCGACGAGCTCCGGCTGGTCGACGACGCGCTGGGCGGCCGAGGGAAGATAGCCGCTGTCGGTGTAGTCCGGGAGCGCGCTGTAGGCCAGCGGCTCGATGTCGGCGGTGGCGTTGTAGTCGACCGACTCGGCGGGGATGTAGGCGTACCCGGAACTGACCACCGCCGGATCCAGTGAGCCGGTGCCGGGGTCCTGCGCCCAGGCCACCGCTCGGGTGGAGGACACGAACAGCGGGGCGTGCGCACTGGCCAGCGCCGCACCACGGGCCAACGCCATGTCGGGTTCCTCGGGCGCGCTGACCGGCAGCGGGCTGGCCTTGTCCAGCTCCGGTTTGATCATCGCGACATTGACGCCGCCCGACCCCACCACGAACAGCCCGTCGGGACGCGACTCCAGCCGTTGCGCGCCGGCTACCAGTTCGGTCAACTCGCCGACCGCGCTGTCGTCGTCGGGCGACAGTGGCTGCCGGTGGACCTCGGTGATCTCGCCGTCATCGGAGTTGACCACCGCCAGGGTGGCGGCGTCGGGCTCGACGAACAGCAGGGCGGTACGGGCGTAGCGGGTCGCGCTGCCCACCGCCTGAGCCAGCGCGGCGGCGGCCAGGAACGCCGACACCAGCATCACGTTCTCGACCTTGTGCCCGATCAGGGCCTCGCGCAGCGCGGTGGCTTCGGCCGGGTCGCTCCAGGTCACACCGGTCGAACTGAGCTGGTAGCCGCCCTCACGAGCACCTTCGCGGGTGCCCAGGATCGCCGAGACCACCCGCTCCGGGGCGCTCTGGGTGTCGGCGCCGACGTCGAAGTCGTCGTGCTCCACCGTGACCCCGTCGGCACCTTCGCCTTCCACCAGGACCATGCGGACGGTCGAGGGGGCCACCGAGACCCCGAGAACGATGTCCACAGCTAACCTCCACCCACTGCTGATCGGCCAGTACTGAGGGCCGTACCCCCGCAGGGCCAGCCGATACCGGCTTCATCGCAGCCGCGCGCCGGTTGGCACAGCCGAAGGGCTAACCGGACTGGATGAAGTTCTGGTACGAGCGGGACGGCGTCGGCCCGCGCTGGCCCTGATATTTCGACCCTACTCGCGTACTGCCGTATGGGTGCTCCGCCGGACTCGTCAGCCGCAGCAGACACAGCTGGCCGATCTTCATACCCGGCCACAACGTGATCGGCAGATTCGCCACATTGGACAGCTCCAAGGTGATGTGTCCGGAGAAGCCCGGATCGATGAATCCCGCGGTGGAGTGGGTCAGCAGCCCGAGGCGGCCCAGGCTCGACTTGCCCTCGAGTCGGCCGGCCAGATCGTCGGGCAGCGTGCAGCACTCCAGGGTGGAGCCCAGCACGAACTCGCCGGGGTGCAGCACGAACGGCTCGCCGGGTTTGGGTTCGACCAGCGTGGTCAGCTCGTCCTGCTGCTGGGCGGGATCGATGTGGGTGTAGCGGGTGTTGTTGAACACCCGGAACAGATTGTCGAGGCGGACGTCCACGCTGGACGGCTGGACCAGGGCGTCGTCGAAGGGGTCGATGGCCAGCCGGCCGGCGGCGATCTCGGCCCGCAGATCACGATCGGAGAGCAGCACCGGACGAGCGTATCCGCTCGGCTGGCGCATCGCCCGCAGCGCCGACAGTGCGGTTTGATCGGCTTGTCGGCGGTTCCGCCGACGATTCCGCACGCTCGGCGCGATCGTTGGCTGCCGGTCGAGCCGCAGGTGCTAGCCTGCTAGCGCAGCAATGCCGATGTAGTTCAATGGCAGAACATCAGCTTCCCAAGCTGAGAACGCGGGTTCGATTCCCGTCATCGGCTCCACTGTGATGTCTCAGGACATCGGAATAGTCCGAACCCTCGTTTAGGGTTCGGATTTTTTCTTTGGGCGGCCGCGGGTGACG